>NZ_JBDKWZ010000033.1:0-15822 GCF_039710355.1 Rapidithrix thailandica
CATAAACGTTACTCCCTCTGAGTAATGGAAATAAAAGTCATTATTTAAGAAGTGATAATGTTGATTGTACTGTTTGACCTTTGTAATTCTATTTTTTTTATCCTTATACACTTCAAAATATTCCTTGGGAATAGAAGCCTGAGGGATTTTACCTGTTGGTTGTATCTTTAAAAAATCAAAGGCAGTATACCTCCCGGCATAGATCATTTTTTGATCGGTATAATTCTTTGAATCAGATATTTCTCTTGCTTTGTTGAGTACTTCTTTAATTAATATGCCTTTGTCATCTGATTGGGAGAAAACAGATATATAGCTAAATAGAGACAGGATTAATAGAATATACTTTTTCATTGATAAAGATTCTCCCAAACTCTTTTTTTATTAAAGCTCTACATTTTGTTAAATGATTACGCCTCCTTTCTTCACCATATTTGCAATAAAATAGCCATTACAATGTAATACGTAAAGTAAGTAAAAATGCTATTCACCTCGATATAGCAATAGATTTTCTTTTGTTTAGTAAGTACACCTAAAAAGGTATAGTTTAATAAACAATCACCTCACCCCTGTAAAAAAACAAAAGCCCAACTTAAGTAGTCAGGCTTGATGTTATTTTTAATGTTCTTGATCGGGTTCTTCGAGCAAGTAGGGGTCATAAAATTCCTCTTTGTAATTGTATCCGGGGGGATAAGGATAGGACCATAGATATTCCTCATCATTCTTTACATCTGCTGTTAAATACTTAATCTTTTCATACGGACATTGGTCATCGATAAATAGATTATAAATATCTTCCAGGGTTAACTGGTCAATATGGTATTTTTTTCCACATTGCTCTGATACAACTTTTATGGTTTCCTTTATCTTTCCTTCTTCTCGTTTTACGGTGATATGTTGAAGGTATCTTCCTTTTAAAAAACCAATCCTTCCTATGGTGTTTAATTGGTTATCTAAAATATAGATGTTTAAACCGGCAGAAGAGGGTGTTTGATTACTTAGGTAAGCGGCAATATCAATATAAAAGATTTTTTGGAGCTTCTTATCATAGACAAAAAAACCTGAAGCCTGATTGTACAACGCAAATTCTGCTTTTGGGGGAGTCGCTGCCAAATGAAGAAAGGCTATACCAAAAATATACCCCTCACAAGGAAAGAAGAGATCAAATGTATAACTCTCTTTATGCCCATACCAATTATTATATATAATTTCTTGTAACCTGTCCTGTTTGAAATAGAGAGTATAGTAATTTAAAGTATCTAATCCCCCTTTAATAGCTTTAAAAGCATCAAAATCAAAGCTTTTAACATCAAAATGATAAGGATAAGTAATTATCTCCTTATTAAGAGCATGAGGTTTTACCTTCTCATTATAAATAGTATAGAGTTGCTCCATGGTCAAGTTACCCTCTTGGGCTTTCAATACCTGGTTATAAAACAACCCTGTTATAAACGGTAATAAAAAAAAGAATCTATTCATCACTATCCTTTTTAGTTGTTTGTTTAAAACTCTTGTCCCATTCAATCGGTTTTCCCCGGTCCCCATTTATATAGGGATTGCCTTCCATATGAATCAACTTTCCTGCTTCATCAATTTTTACCCAACCATAATTAAAATATTGAGGGGATGTCATAAATATGTTGCTATATCGATATTTAGATATTTGACTTACAAGTTTTCTTGTATGTTTAGTATTAAGGATATATTGTTTTACTTTTTTCTCTTGACCTCCTGAACTAGTCATAGTTACTGTAAACGGATACGCAGGAGAAGAAAGATCTTCATTTAAGAAAATATTAAATGTAGGGTTTTGTGGGTCTGTCTTAAAAAGCTCATGCAAGGCTAACCCCATAGAACCATTTTGTGGTTTTTCAGTACAGTCCCCTGCATGACAACTTGTAAAATATAGATTTCCACCTTCTTTCATAAACCTAGCGATCTTTTTGAGAGCCTTTATTTGTCGAATATTTGAAGAGCCTAATTTGGGATCTTTGGTTATATACTTATGAATATTTTTAGCCCGTACTCCATACTCGTATCCAAGATTAAAGTAGGAATAATTTCCATGTCCCCTAATCACCAGATTCACAATTCCAGCTCCAGCTCTGAATTTACCATGGTAATTCATGATAGCTTGTATTGCTTCCTCAATATTATCTACAAATTCATAGTTCCAAATGACATTATGTTTTGCATTAATCAAGGCTTCCCTTGCCTTATCCATATCTTTACCATCAATCACAATGATGAGATTTCCAGTGGGTTCATTCGGCTCGTTGACAAAGTCTTCAACTTCAGCAACTGGGTCCTCAATTACAGGTGGTAAAATATTTCCGGCTCCGGCGGTCAAATTATCGTAGGGATCGGTTAATGGGGTCGGCTCCGTCTTCACGCTCAAATCCGTTTCCTTCCAGTAGTGTTCCAGGATTTTATACCCTCCATCGTAGAGGATGGCCGGGGAGAGTTTGATTTGGGTGGTCATGGGTTCGCCATTCACCCCGTTGAAATTATTCTTAAAGAAGACGCAGTGTACATCGTAGAGTTCGAAGACCCGGCTCTTACTATCCTGGGTGACCGGGGAAACGACAATCTTTACTTTTTTCACCATGTCCATACCCACCGACCAGGCAAAAAAGCTTTGATCCGAGGTGGTTTCAAAGGTGATATCAAAGATTGTCCCGTTGGGTTTGCCCATCGGTTTGCCGTGCTCGTCTACCGAGCGGGTAAACCGGAATTTGAAGTCAAGGATATTCACTACTTTATCCTCAACATAAAGTCTTGCAATCAGGCTCATAATTCAAGGTCTTACCGATTGAAAAAATAACTAAAAGTAGTTAGTTGCCTTGCTAGTGAGTATAAGTATAAAAAATACAATGTAATACGTGATTATACACACAAAAAAGCACTTAACCTTGAGGTATTACTAGTTTTTCAGAAAGGGATTACCTGAATAAAGGCAGCTATAACCCCACTTTTAAGCTTCGAAAAGTCGCTAATCGATACAAATTCTGTAAGTTATGCACAAAGTCCACCCGGGTATAACGGCCGGCGATATGGGTTGTGAAATTCTCCCTCTTCCAAATTTTCTGAAAAACAACCGGTATACTAAATAAAAGCCCTCTCCTTTTACACTTGTAGGCCTGGTGTAAAAGGAGAGGGCTTTGGGGATGGAAAGTATTTCATCCAAAAGCCTTTGGTATTTATGCCTTTGCTGTTTTACGCACTTTTACTTGTATGAGTATGAGTGTTATAATGCCTGTGATGATTGCCGTGATTCCCAACTTGAACAATTCCGGTTGAATATCGGAATATGTACCTTGAAGAAACAATACTTTCCGGAATGCGGATAAGAAATGCGTTAAAGGGATGCATTCGGCAATGTGTTGAATGGCTTTGGGCATTTCACTCAAAGGCCAAGTGAATCCACTCATGATAAAACTTGGGGTGGCGATCACCATCAATACCTCTGTGGCTTTTAATTGATTGGGAAGCAACCAACTGACCAAAGCACCCATATTGGTAAGCGCCCACATAAATACTGCCGTTAAAGCCAACAGCGCTACTTGGCTATGGACCATAGGCAGGCGGACCATGGGGAAAAATACCCACTGAATGCCTCCCCAAAGCAAGAAACCCATGAGCCAATAAGGTAAAGACTTGGCCAATAACAAAAGCAACGGATTTTTTGATATTTGAGTCATTTCGTGAAAACGGCCCGTTTCAAATTCCAAAGCAAAAGTCAAGGCCATGACGAGTAAGAACACTTGTTGTAAAATAGTCCCCATCACTCCCGGCCACATAAATGTCAGGTAATTGGAATTTGCATTGTAAAAGCGGGTGCTGCCGATCTGAAACGCTTCAAACTGTTGGTAGGCCGTTTCCACCGGAATGCCTTTTTTGTTGAGCCCTTTGATTTCGATCCCTGCATTGAGTGTTGCCAATACCGAGCGGATGCCAAGGTTGGAATAATTGGCCGTCAGGATATTGGCCCCGTTGATTTCCACTTGAACTTCAGGGTGTCTTTTCTGATGAACATCTCCTTCAAAACCTTTTGGGATCTTGACAACGGCTACGGCATTGGTTTTTAAATCTTCCAGTATATGTGTTTCACCCTGCCGTACCATGGCGACTTCTACATAAGGGTTGTCGTTTAAGGCATCGATAATCTGGTGACTCAGTGCGGAATTGTCCAAATCTACCACGGAAACCGGCAAATCGGAAACCGTGGATTGTTGATACACGGCTCCCACCAACAAAGCGTATAAAATAGGCGCACCGATAAAAATTGCCCAGGCGACAGAATTGCCTTTGAAAATTTTGACCTCACGGATGATTAATTGCGATAAGGCTTTCATACGAGTTATTTTTTAGGCATTACGAAGGTGATATTGGTCATGATTGAATCAGCCAATCCGGGAGATACCGGAACGAATTTTAATTCGTATAAAGCTTGGTCCACTTCGTAGTTGGGGTTCATGCTTTTTCTGGTTGCATAGTCAGGAAGCGCTAAAATGCTGACCAGTCTGCCTTGTATTTGCAATGAAGAATCAAAGGGAGAATGGAACTTGGCCACTTCATCGATTTTATATTGATGTACTTCGGCTTCCGGAACCGTGAACCGGAAATACGTGGCCTGTTGTGCATACCCGATAAAGATATTATACCCGGGCAATGCCAATTCACCTTCTTTCAAAGCAACGGAAGTCAATCGCATATCCGCAGGGGCCAAAAGGTATCTTTCATTATAGGCAATATGTGCTTCTTTTAAGGCGCCTTGTGCTCTTTTCAGAGAACCCAAAGCCATCTTTTGTTTTTCGGACCGTACTCCGGATTCTATTTCTTTTTGTTTGGCTTGCGTTCCGTCCAACTGCGCTTGAGCCATCAGGTATTTGGCATATACTTCATCGTATTTTTGAGCGGTCACCATCTTTTCTTCAAACATCTTTTTGATGCGCTGATAACTTTTTTCAGCAAATACAAACTGCTCCTTGGCGGCCTCATAGGCGGCATTTACTTGTTCGATCTGCTCTTTGGTAGCGCCTTTAAAAACCATTTCATATTGGGCTTTGGCTGCTGCTACCGCTCCTTCGGCTTGCTCAATTTTAGCAGTGATTTCCGGGGCATGGATCAGGGCCAATGTATCCCCTTTTTTCACGGTCTCCCCTTCTTGAAAGTGAATCCGTTCTATCCGGCCGGGAATTTTTGAAGCTACATTGATAACTTCACGCTTCAATTTTCCTTTTAACATCATTTCTTGAGCGGGTTTTTCACAACTCCATAAGCCAAGTAGCAAGACGAAAAAAAGCAGGTTTACCTTTTTCATGATTTATACTATTTTTAAAAGTGAAAGCTGATTGATAGATCCTATTGAATTTGCTCCAAGCTGAGTATTCCCATTGCTCTTAGTAGTTGGGCTGTGGATTGCCGTTGTTCAAAAAGACGTTGAATATGCTCCAATTGTGCTTTTTCATATTCTGTTTGGGACTCGATCAGATCGGGTGTAGTGGCTAACCCATTTTCAAATTCTTTGTCCTTTATTGTCAAAGCATTATGGGCCTCGTTTGCTTTTTCTTCAGCCACTTGTACCAATTGCGTTTTTACCTGCCAGTCCGTATAGTTTTTTTCAAACTCCAAGGCGATCAGATTTTCGGTTTCTTCTTTTTGGAGTTGCATACTCTCCACTTGCAATTTTGAGTGCTGAATGTCTTTTTTTCGCTGCATTCCATCAAATATTTCCCATTTCAAGCCGACTCCTACAAACCATACCGGATCAATTTCGGTCAAGTTAGACCCGCCTTTCGCCAAGTGTGCAAAGGCCTTGGCTTTCGGTAAATAGCTGTATTTTTCAGATTTATGCACTTGCGATAATGCATTGATAGAATGTTTTAAAGCCTTTAGTTCCGGCCGGTTTTGCAGGTTGCTTTCTTCCGCTTGAATGTGCCAAAGGTCCAAGGTAGGGGAGAGGGCTTGAAGCGCTTCTTTTTCAACTCCGGTCAGTTGTTCCAGTTTTGAGAGTACCAGCGACTGTCCTCCTGAGAGTTTGATCAGGTTGGCTTCAATGTTCTTTTCCGCAATCCCGATTTTCGTTCTATCAAACTGAGTAGCCAGTCCGTTTTCTATCGCTTTTTCCACAAACTTCCTTTTTTCTTGCAATAGTGATTGCATTTCCGTCAGTACGGCTTCGGATTGTCGGATTACTGCCAGCTTGTCAAAGTACATCAGTGTTTCGATCATAACAGCTTGCTTCTCTTTTTCTACCAGAGCTTCTTGCGCATACATTTTTTCCTGGGCAGCTTTTGCCATGGTGGGTACTTGTAAGCCTGAAAAGATCACCATATCTATATGGGCATCTACAAACCAGAGGTTTTGATCGCGAAGGGCCATGCCTAACTGATTGGGGAGAAGTCCTGTGAGTTGCTGGCTGCTTTGAGTCAAATAGTTTTGCGTGGCGCCTAACAAAGCCTGTGTTTGAGGGTTTTGTAAGGCTTGTGCCAAGGCATAATCCCCTTTTGCTGCTGCGGCCTGGGCTTGATCTTTCAAGTATTGCTGAAAATTTCCCTGCATGGCATGCATGGCTTCTCCGGCACCGGATTGCAACTGATGGGTGATATCCGAAATGTCCCGTTTTATCGTAACTTCCGTGCCCATACGGAGATATGCCGCATCCACACCTACTTTGGGAAGATAGGTGTTCCACACTTTTTCCTTGCTAAGCTTGGCTTCTTCCACCTTATGTTCTTGCTTCTTTACCCGATAGCTATTGGCTAGTGCCTTCTCAACCATCTCCTTCCTGCTGAGGACATTTTGAGCCAAGCCGGCTTGGTACATCAAGATGGAAAACAGAATGAGAGTGAATTTATGAATTTTCATGATTTAAAAATTAACAGAGTGATTAATCACTCATTTTTAAACAATAAAAAATGGTATCATTTTTTGATACCGTCCCAGCAAACACTGATGGCCATTCTCCGGTGGTTGTAGTCGAGTTCGATAAATCCCGAGTTGGAACCTTTGATCAAGCCTATAATCACTCCATGAAACATACTCAACAGCATTTTGGGTGGAAGGGCTTTGATATCGCCTTTATCCAATGCCCCTTGTAACAAGTCCAATACCGGAGCCATCACTTCATTCAACTCCGATTTCGTTTCGGTGCTGATGAAAGGGGAGTAGCGGTATTGTTCCATAAAGCTGAACCATAAAGGATTGGATTGATAAAAATCAATGACATTGTTCATTAATAAATGGAATGCATCCTCCGAAGAAAGTTGGCT
The DNA here is from genome assembly GCF_039710355.1 of Rapidithrix thailandica. Classification (NCBI taxonomy): domain Bacteria; kingdom Pseudomonadati; phylum Bacteroidota; class Cytophagia; order Cytophagales; family Flammeovirgaceae; genus Rapidithrix; species Rapidithrix thailandica. The sequence continues at coordinate 7,272 of NZ_JBDKWZ010000033.1, forward strand.
GTTAAAATTAGCCAGGATACTTTGTTTTAGTTTGTCCTTTGCAATGGTAAATAATGCATTGAGCAAATCTTCTTTGCTGGCATAGTATCGATAAATCGTACCGGAGCCCACATTGGCTTTTTTAGCAATTAGCGCTGTAGTCGTTCCGTGAAACCCTAATTCGGTTACCAACTCTAAAGTGGCTTCTAATATTTTTTCTTGTTTACGCATACAAAACGGAGTGATTAGTCACTCGCAATATTAAGCGGTATTTCTATACCGTGCAACTATTTGTTGATTTTTTTTGAGAAGAAAAGCTGACTTTTCTTTATTTGCAAGTACATAGCCATCAACTTTCTTTAGGATACTGTATATTTGTTCGGATAGCATATACCGTTATCATTTTTTAAACTTAAGAACAAGCCTAAACTTTTCTGATTAGCATTTGGCAACTGAACCCGGCCGATAAGCGGGGTTTCACTAATTCATTAGTAATGGAAGAAATGACAAAACAAGACCAATTAATCCAGCTTTTAAAACAAAAAAAATTTAAAGGGGTATTGAATTTCCTCAAAAGCCTTGACAAAGGCGAAAGGAGTACGTTAAGCCCCTATGCCAGAAAGTGGTATCGCAAAAATACACAATGGACCAATGAAAATGGGAATTGGAGTAGAGTGGGCGATTGGAATCAAATCCAATTGATGGAAGTAGTGTTATTGGCCTGTTGTAGTTTTACGGAGTTTAGTAAAACCAATATTAACCGGATAGCCCATAACCCTTATTTGGAAGAGTTGCTGGAATGGTACTGCCCCGGCTGGTTACCGGAATTTATAACGGAACATGACGGGAGTGGCCTTACCTATGAACAGTTTGTAGAATTTATCCGAAAAGGATGGGCAAACGCTGAAGAAGCTTTGATTGCGCGACTGATGTTCAGTTCAGATATAGAAGTAACCGAGGATGATGAAGTCACAGTGTCTATCAGAAACCTTACCCGTTTTCCGGAGACTTTACAAGAGCATATTTGGTACCTTTTTCAATATGAATCGTCTATTAATTACAGCGATCGTTCCATTGAAGTGAGAGCTTCAAAGACTCAGGAAACGTTGAACTGGAAACAGACATTCAAAAACTTATCGGAGCAAGGTACATTAGACCGCCAACGCTTACTAAAAGAAAGTACCCTGGCTTTTACCCGGAATTTTAACAAAACCCTGACGGGTTGGTTCGTTGATTTATTGGTGTATCTGGAACCCAGCCAGGAAGAGCTTTTGTCCTTACAAACGGAATTGAACCAGTCTTTTTATGCACCTCAAACCAAGCCGGTTAACACTGTACTGAAGTTTTATAAAAAGTTAGTGACAGTGAAAGGTTTCCAAGTAGAGAGCTTTTTAGAAGGAGCTGCTCTGTTGATCGCTTCGGAAACCAAATCGATAGTCTCTTCTTCCTTAATCATATTGGAGAAAATTGCAAAGAAATATCCTGAATACCAGAAGGAAATTTGCCCTCTGATGGCTCAAGTGTTTATGCATCAGGACGAGGCCCTTCAAAAGAAAGCAACAAAATTTATCTTGCAATACGGTGATCCGCAAGACGAAGCATTACAAGAAATTCTAAACCAGTATTATGAATCTTTGCTTTTTGGCAGTAAAGAGGCATTGCAAGGTTATTTTCAACAAGAAGGGCTTGGTGAAACGATGGCTGCCCCGGAAGAAGAAGCCGCTTCCGAAACAGCGCCTTTACTTACTAAAGAAAACGCAATTTGTTTACCTGAAACATTTGAAGACCTTTTGTTTCTGACCAGCCAGGCGTTGGATGGAAATGAAAGTTATCTTATTGACGTTCTTCCGGCGGCATTGATTCGGTTACAACCGGAAGTTTCGGAAGAAACGATTGGAAAATGGGAACCGGCTTTTCAACGGGCTTACAAAACGGTGATGAAGGGTGTGAGCAACCGGGTTAGTTATTTGGATGAAATGTTGGCGTATTTCTGGGTGGATTTCGGTCAATTGTTGGTAGAGAAATATCCTGCTGCCACTTCTTTTATTTCCAAAATTCACGAGAAGAACCAAAAAAAGGAAGAAGAAAGTGTTAAAGAGTGGTCGCATTATACCTTGAAATTAACCGGTTTGGCCAAATGGAAAAAGGCTTATTCCGATCCTATTTGTCAGGTATTTCAGCATTTATTGCTTACCGCATTGGCTAAATTGAAGAAGGGAGATTCCCTGCCGGTACTTTCCACGCCTACGCATGCACCAGCTTGGTTGTCTCCGGTAGCATTGGTACAGCGCTTGGCGCAATACCAAGAAGCCGAAGCTTCTCCTGATTCGTTAGATTTTCAATTGGCAATCTCAAGGACTGCCTTCGAACAACAGGAAGAGGCCTTGCAATTGGCGGAAGAAAAACTGGACGGGGAATGGTTATCGTTGATGCGATTTCTTTTGAAGGCTGAGGAATCTCCTCAGGGGCCATTTACCCAAACTCCGGTTTGGATGTCGGCAGGACTTCGCAAAGCTCCGGAAAAAGTGTTTGCTGAGTTTGAGGCTTTTCCGGAACAACAAATCCCCCGCCTCTTTTTGACCGGGAATTACCCCTGGAAAGCCAACCTTTTTAAGCATCCCACCAAAGAATATGATGCTAAAAAGAAAAAATACATTGATAGAATAAGAACTTACACGGTCCTGGAAGTGGATTGGAAAAGTGTGAAAACAGAAAATAGAAATTGGTTGGATGAAAATCAAAAGTGGTTGAATGGTTTTGGGAAAGCGGAGCTTCCGAATGATTCGTCTAAGGTATTTCTGTATTCCAATTTACAATTTAATCCTGAGTATTTCTACTACGAAGTCAACGATATCCCCCGCTTTCTTTCTTTAGTGCCTTTTCATTTGGACCCTGTTTTGGCTCCGCTCATTGATAAATATATGAGTAGGGATTTTTATTCTGAAGAAGCAAAAACATGTGTATTGAATCTATTGAAAGGCTTTTTGGAGTACAGCAATGAATTCAGCCCTTTGACCGGCTTATGTGTAGCGGCTGCAATGTTGGGAGGTGATAAAACCCTCAGGGCGATGGCCGCAGAAGTATGGATACAGGGAGTAGAAACCCAAAAAGTCCCTAGCGAACTAATGGGAGAGATTCTGGGTAAACTGGAGAATAAGGAATTTGCTCCCTTGAAGCGTTTCACTGATTTACTTACCGACAATCTTCATCAAGTTTCAAGTGTACACAATCAGGCGTTAGAGCAATTGCTCACGGCTTTCTTATCAGAACTGACCGAAGAACCGCTCAAAGGTTTGAAAAAACTGTTGGAACAATATGTGGAAGTAGTGGCTAGTAATCAATCAACAATTACCCATCCGGTACTCATCCAACGACTTGATCAATGGAAACAAGTCAGTAGTCTGAAAAAAGCGGTTCAAGCTGCTGAAAAGTATTTTGCATAAGAAGACGTTATATAATGTTTTCCGGTATTTATAGATCATCCAATACCTTTTGTCAAGGTAGTTTCTATTATTAAATTGAGATCCAGGCCCAAAACTTCTCCGGACACTTTGAGAAGTTTTGGACTCTCTGTGTGATTTTATTGCGAATGATATGACCTAAAAAGTCAAACGTTTACAAATTGCCTTTTCAATGAAAACTTTTTACAAGAGTAGTTGTCAATTACGATAAACATGACCCAACTAAACCAATTAACCCGGCTCATCGAACAGGAAGATGCAAAGGCGCTTGTACCTTTTTTAAAAAGCCTTGAATCGTCAGAACGGGAACATTTGAAACCCTTTGTCAAAAAACTGTATAAAAAATATTCCGAACCACTGTCCGCAAGCCTGACACAAAGGCGTATTCTGGATATGGCTGCTTTGGTCTGTTACACGTTTTCTGAATTTCGAAATATGGTACCCAGGGAGTTAATCTTTAATCCTCAATTGGAAGAGGTGCTGGAATGGCGTTGTCCGAAGTGGTTGGATCAGTACTTTACCGTGCAAGATCCGAAAGGGCTTGACTATGAAAAAATGATGCGGTTCGCTCAAAAAGGATGGTTACAGCCCAATGAAGCTTTGATTGCCTCACTGATGACCGGTTATGCCCTTGACTTATCAGATGGCAATATATTTGTCTTTTCGGCGATTGATTTCACCCAATTCCCGGAGACCTTGCAAACGCATATTTGGTATATTTTCTATTATGAGACTTCCGTTCACCAAACAGATTCTTCTCTTGAATATAGGGAAGAGCAAATGAAACTCATTGGCATGACTTGGAAACAGGCCCTGTGTCACTATTCGGAACAAGGGGTGCTGGACCGGCAACGTCTATTGCAAGAAAGTTTATTGGTCACGACCCGCAATTTTAATAAGAATTTGACGAATTGGTTCATAGATCTTTTCCTGTATCTCAAACCTTCCCAAAAGGAACTTTTGAGCTTGCAACCGGCATTGAACCAAGTGTTTCAGAGTCCTCATTCCAAACCAATCAAGACCGTTTTCGATATTTTCAAAAACTTATTGGAAGAGAAAGATTTCCAATTGGAAGCTTTTTTGGAGCAGGTTCCGTTTTTGATCGCTTCGGATATTAAGGTGAGAGTATCTTCCACTTTGACACTTTTGGAAAAGCTCATTAAAAAATATCCGGACCAGGCAAGTGAAATTTGTATGTTCGTTGCTCCGGTATTTATTCACCCGGACAAGACCCTACAGAACAAAGCTGTAAAATTCATTCTGAAACATGGGAATCCCGGGGAAGAGCGTTTGCAGCAAAACCTGATGCAATACTACGACACACTCCTTTCCAGTAGTAAAGAAAACTTACAAGCTTATATGCCGGAGGAGATGAGCGAAATAATGTCTGTTACAATGGGCGAACCGGAGATGTTTGAATCTCTGACTCTCCTTACGGAAGCAAACGAAATTCAACCACCCGGTACTTTTGACGATTTACTGTTTCTGGCCAGCCAGTCTATGGAAGGCAAGGAAGTTGAACATTTTGATCAGCTTCTGTCTGCCTTGATCCGTCTACAAACTAATATTACGGAGGAAACCGCGAACAAATTTGAGCCTGTTCTTCAGCAGGCCTACAAAATTGTGTTGAACGGTTTTCGCAGTCCAAAAGGACATCTGGATGAATTGGTGGCACATTTCTGGGTTGATTTCGGGCAGTACTTGATTGAAAAATATCCTGAGGGCACTCAGCCCCTTTTAAAACTTCACAAAAGATATCAAAAAAAGGACGAACAAAATATCAAAGAATGGAAGTACTTATATGCTAAACTGAAGAGTACTAAACAATTGGACGAAAGTTATTCCCCATGTCTTAATATTATTCAATATAAATTACTTTTAGTTTTTGAAAAGTTAAAAACGGGAGATACATTACCAATCCTTTCCACACCTACACATTCACCCGCTTGGCTTTCTCCGGTAGCATTGGTACAACGTTTGGCAAAATACCAAGAAGCCCAAATACCTCCCAATGGGATAGATTTGCAGTTGGCGATTTCCCGGGTAGTATTTGAACAACAAGAAGAAGCCTTACAATTGGCCCAAGAAAAACTGAACGGGGAAGAATTGTCGCTGATACGATTTCTTTTGAATTCTAAAGAATCTCCAAAAGAGCCTTTTACCCAAACCTCAGCTTGGATGATGGCCGGGGTTCGTAAAGAGCCGGAAACGGTTTTCAAAGAATTTGATGACTTTTTGGAACAACAAACTCCACGCAGTCTGTTTACAGGAAATTTTCCCTGGGAAATTAGGTCTGAAAAAAACCGGTACAGCAGTTATGGGCCAACAGATATACAATATATCCATTTGGACTTGAAATGTATTCATCAAGATGTACATCGATGGAGGGAAGAAACTGATATCAAGTTCGATAATTTTGTCTTGCAAAGACCTGAAAAAGGCTTTCTTCTTTCAAACCTGTATGTTGGGAATGAGTACGTCAATGATATTTCCCGCTTATTCTCATTAGTGCCTTTTACATGGCAAGCATATATGATAGAGTTACTTCCCAAGAACTTGAAATATTCAAGTTTTGTGGGAGAAGATGCAAAAAAGTGCACACAGAAAGTATTGGAAACTCTTCTGATGTATCCTGGTGAATTCAATCCGGTGTCCAATCTTTATGTTGCTGCCAGTATGTTGTGCAGTGATAAAACAGCCAAGTCTTTGGCCGCCGAAGTTTGGATTCAATCCGTTCGGGAGCAAAAAATCCAAAGCGAAGAGCTGGGCACTACGCTCGGGCAGTTGATAAAAAAGGAGTATGGTCCTTTAAAACGCTTCACGGACTTACTCAGTGGAAGTCTTTACCAGGTATCAAGTTTACACAATCAAGCCCTGGAGAAATTGCTGATAGCCTTCCTGTTGGAGCTACCGGAAGAACCGGTGAAAGGCTTGAAAAAACTATTGGAGCAATTTGTGGAATTGGTTGTAACCAATCAATTGACAATGAACCGGCCGGAACTTGTTCAGAAGCTACAACAATGGAAACAAACCCATAACCTGAAAAAAGTAATTCTGTCTCTTGAAAAGCTTTGCTCCGGTAAGTGACTGAATTAAGCAACGCGATCTCTTCAAAAGCGTGTTCCTTTTGAAGGGATCGTGTCAAACTAAATATTATTCCCTGCTTTTTCCCCCTTTCAGTATTCTACATCTTCGTATATAAGGAGGGCCTTAGTAGGGTCTTTCAAATGCTTTTCCTCTACTTGTGGGAGCCGGAATTTATCGTACTCAATCTCCTCTACCCGTTTCAAGTAGGGAGGAAACCAGTCGATTCCCAAGTATTGAAAACATTGTTGTTCCATTAATTTATTAGCTACCAATGTCAGACTATCATTGCTAGTTAGTTCATATAATACATAACTAATATCAAGGCGTCTTTTATTATCTACTGGAAGAGGAAAACAAAAGTCAAATTTAAACCCTCTTTTCCGTTTCATATAATAAAACCCATGAATTGCATTATCAAACCCTGTATAGTTCTCAATTGCGACTTCTTGTTCCTTTACATATATAAAAAGGTTATTTTTCTGAGGATGTTCCGAAAGCGGTTCCAATACTCCTGTCACAGGGGCTTGTACGGTATCATAGTGTGTTTTGGACATCCCCCGGTAAGTCAGATGTATGTTTGCCAACGGTCTCGTATAACCGTCAGTTACGGGTTAAATTAGCGATTATTTTCTGTTTAGCACAGGCGTTAGCAATTCCGAGTGGATTCGGACGTAGTCGAATCCGCCGTAATTGCGGTTATACATTGTTACCTGCTGGCTTTTATTCATATTTCAAAAGGATAGTTTTCAGCAAACACACTACTCAACTCATTTAGTTTCAATTTATAAATTTCCTTTATTTCTTGGGTCAAGTTGTTATTCAAATCGATTTCCTCTAACTGTTTGTTAAGAAACGCAAACTGTAACCATTTTCCAAAATCTATGTTTAAGTCAATCAGATTTTCTTCTGATATATCTCCTTTATTGTGGTCGTAAAAATAGATTCTATTCTTCTTGTGCATTATCCATAAATCTCCTTGTCCATTAGCTCCGAAAAACCAATAATCTTTTATTTCTTTAATTTTGAAATCTTTATTCCAATAATCTGAATCTGAAAATTCCTTAGTTACATTAATTGATTCCACGGAATTATATAAAATGCATTCGGCTGATATTTCAGTAGTCTTTATGTTAGTAACTATATTTTTATAATTATCTGGAAAATTAAAAGTAATTTGTTTTGGAAAGTTTATCCTTGGGTTATGTTTCGTCAACAATTTATCTTCTATTTCTTTTATATTGGTTAGGTTCAATATTTTCAATATTGGTTTTTTTTCATGGAAATATTCATAGGCAAAGGCTTCAACTTCTCCAAGTTGTTCTCTTCCGCAAACCTGATTTTTGTTTTCGTCTAAAATCGTAAATTGTTGTTGTTCAGAATTTCCAATGGGATTGCAACCGTCTAAGCCTAAAAGAATAGTGTAAAAAGTATCAGTTAGTGTACTGTCCATTATTTTTTTCATTTTGTTGGTCAGTTAAATTAAGTGACATAATCAAATTTCCAACTTCACTTTTAGGATTTTCCAACAAATATTCCTTTAAAGCACTTTGTTTTTCGGTGTAAAATGCCTTTACAAATTCTTCTGTGTTCATTGGTTGGTCAAATGGTGTACAACGGATGGGTATATGAAATGTTTGGCGTTTCAAAGCGATTTCCTATCAAACCGTTGCTATTTTTATTAAATGTACCGCCCTTAAAATTAGCACTTTCTGCCAAATATTTTATATACCGTGTTGTACGCTGGCCTTGATTTTTCTCGATATGTAACTGTATTTCAATCTGTGCGTTGGAGCGGGACGGGCTTGAAGGCTCTTTTGGCATTTTGGGATTGAGCGTAAGCTTTGCGGGAATGCCAAATGTGCCTGAGAGCGAAGGGATGCAAAAGGTGTTGGATAATCTACTGTTATGTTAATCATTAAATGACGGATAAAGTCTTTTTAGTTTCACTCTTGATTCCTTGGTGGTAAACTGCCAGTTTATCCGACTTTCTTTGTTGTTGCGGTCATTTTGCCAAGCATTCACCT
>NZ_JBDKWZ010000034.1:0-8646 GCF_039710355.1 Rapidithrix thailandica
TCAGGAGAAGCTGAAGATCAGTAGTAAGTTAGGGGATACGGGGCAGCGTATTGTCAAGGTAGGAACGGATGCGGAGCTGGAAAAAGCCTTTAAGTGGTTACAACAATCGGGCAAGACAGAGCACTACACCGATGTGGTGGTGCACGGTGGGCAGAACAGTTTCCGGGTGTTTCAAAACGATGCCTGGTACGAACTGAGTCATCGGGATCTGGCAGGCTATCTGAAATCCAAAGGCTATACAAAGAACAAACCTGTACGTTTGCTGGCCTGTAATACCGAAGAGGGTATCACCCAAGTCGCCCGTGATCTGTCCAACAAGCTGGGCGGAGAAGTATGGGTACCGGAAGGCACGGTAAAAGTCCATGCCGATGGCGGCATCACCATGGCCTCGGAACAAGGAACCGGCCAATGGAAAGTATTCCGTCCGCAGCAAGGCCAGGTCGCCACCAAACCCCCTCAAGGTACCCAAAAACTCGAAGAATATGTGGTGTTGGGGAAAGAGTTTCCATCGCATTTTAACAGTGCTGTGGTAGCCGAAATCAATAAGCTTCAAGACAAACAAGCCTTCCTGAAGGATTTTGCCAAAGCGGATAAGCAAGTAATTGAAGCGTTTAATCAAAATCCTGGATTGGTGAGGGCTTGGGGAGTACTGCATAAAAGCGGTGTGGAAGAGGTCTTGAGAAAGAATACTAAATATCTAGAAGGTGTTTCAAAATACTTAAGTAAACATGATCCAAAGCATTTACTAAATGAGTTTAAAAACTATACGGGAAACAAAGAGGATATCCTAATAAATCTTGACAAGTATAGTTTGAGTTTAGAATTGGATGCTTTATATAAAGCAGGTAAGTATGATGAAATTGCTAGAAAGGTGGGAGCTGGTATTTCCAGAGTTGATTATCCGAATACTGATATTGATGTCATTAATGCTTGTAAGAAGATAGCCAATACACCTGATACAGAAGATATTCCAATAATGGCAAAAAATTTAGCCAAGGTCTTAAATTTGGGTAAAGGGCAAATTCCTAAACTTGAAGAGTATTTAAAAGTAATGAAGGTCCACTTTTTCAGAAAAAAACATTTAATACCTGTCCCATCTGAAAATACTTTAACTTATGGTAGATTTACAAAGTTTCCAGAAGATCCAAAGTTATGGGAATCAGTTAAAAATGAATTTCAATCATTTAGTTATAAATATATAGATAAAGAATTAGACTATTCAAGTGTGATTGAATATCCGAAAGAAAAAATACTGAAGGAATTTAAGGCTTTATTAGCTCATGAGTATATTGAAGCTAAAATAATGGAAAAGTTAAACATTCCTTATAGAGGTTTTTTAGTTACTAATGATTTTAATGGCCCTACCTTTTATTCTAAAGGTGCTCATGATCTTTCAATCAATGACAAAAATTTTTCTAGGCAATTTGATCACTATGAATCGTCAAATATGAAATGGAATAGGAAAAAACCTAATGGTTTAAATGTAAGTAATGATTTGATGAATTTAGATGAGGTTGTTGAATTAATAATTAAGTCCTTAGAATAATGGAATTATCAAATAATTTGGAAAAAATCATAAATAGAATTAAGAGTATAAAAAATTGGGGTAAAGCAAAAATTGCATCTACTGCGTGTATAGTTCTTTATCTAGAATATTACCGTATATTACGTATTTATATGGAGTATTATGGCATAAAAACGCATTACACAATTACCAATTTGGCTAAATATGTAAGTGAGATAAAAGATACTGAACTCGATTTTATTGATAAATTTAGATGTGAATTATTAAAAGAAAACCCTGATTGTTCCCCCCTAGACCAAATGATGCTCAGTTTTGTTTTAACATGGAACTTGAAAGAAAATGAGATAAAAGAAAATGAAAAGTATATCCTTAATCCATATAAACCTATAATATCATTTTATGAACGAGGAGGTTTTTTGAGTAGAGAAAGAGCTCCCTCTCATAGGCTTACAATTTGTTATGGTGCTTCTTTTTCTAAAAATGATCTTGATAGAATTGTAGAAAAGAATATAGATACTCCCTTTATTAAAGATTTTTCAAAAGAGAATTTAGATAGGATAGATAGTATGTTACTAGATGACTATCTTAAAGAGTATAATGCATAGATTTAAATCTCACAATGGGAGAAAAATTGAGGCTTTATTAGCTAGAGCCTAAGACATAAAAACCATGCACCTCTACCTTGACACAGAATATGCCCTTAAGGGTAATGCGATGGAATTGCTCTCCATAGGGCTTGTCAAAAGTAATGGAGAGGAATATTATGCGGTTTCCTCGGAGTTTAATCCCGAGAATGCGAATGATTGGTTGAAGGCTAATGTCTTACCAAAATTGGAGGGTGCATGTCGAAAGGGTCTTTTCACCATCAAGGAAGAAATCGAGAAATTTATTGGTGGGGAAGGGGAGGGCTTACACCGGGTCAACCTTGAATGTTGGGGATACTTTTGCGCAGCGGATTGGACCTTGTTGGTCAATTTGTTTGGCGGTTTGGATCAATTGCCTTCTTACATGCCTTTGTATTGCAAAGAACTCCGGCAGGAAATGGACCGGATGAAGTTCCCCTTATCCAAACTTCCCAAGAGCGAAGACAAACATCATGCATTGGCCGATGCCCGGAGGAATTGGGTTCTCCATCAACGCTTACTCTCCTGGGAACAGGAGCATCGCTAAAAACTTTTGATAAAATAACGAAACCAGATATTCCATAGAAACTCATGCAAAAAAACATATTTCTATTTTTTACACTACTTTTCAGTTACTCAGCGCTTTGGGCACAACAAAGGCCTGCTACTTCCCTGTTGCGTTACCTGGAGGAAGGAGGGAAAGCTGTTTATCAGGTTGAGGAAGCCCGGGCGCAGTCGGATCTGGACGTTTTGGAACGCTATGCCCAGGATACGCTGTTGGAAGTACGGGGCAGGGTATACGAAGTAGCCCGGCAATTGGGGCAACTGCCAGAGGAATCGCTCCGTCAGCAAGCGGTGGAATTGCTGGTGCAGGGCATCGGAGATGAAGACGGTGGGCTCAGCGGCTATTGCAGTCGCTCGCTGTGTTATTTTGCCCTGCCGGATTTTAGCGCAAAAGCCAAAACGACCTTGGCCGGGTATTTAAACCCGGAAACGGCCCATCTTTCACAAGTGCTGCGCCTGGCGGGCTTTGTACAGTTGCAGGAACAAACAACAACCTTGCGCTTATTCACCGGGGAAGCGTATTCCGGGTCCATCCGATGGAGTGCTTATCTGGCCCTGGCCCGTTTGGGCGATGCGCAAGCTTTGGCCTTTTGTCTTCGCACCGTCCAGCGTTATCCTCTCAACGATGATCTGGTTTACGACCTGTTGCCCGACCTGGTGTATGTCCGTCAAAAAGCCGCCAGTGATTACCTGGTCAGCCTGTTGCAACGCGATGAAACCAATTGCGAGTCAGCCGATGCAGAGACTTCCGGTAAGATCCCCTGTGCCTACCGGTTGATAGAATATTTAGCTCCCATCGTTGAACATTATCCCTTGCATCCCGGCCCCAGCGGAGACCTCGCCACCGACAACTACCCGGCCGCCCTGCAAGAAGTCAGAGCCTGGTTTACAGCCCATCCGGAGTATGAGTTGGTGGAGGAACGGTATTAATTGGAATAAAGAAAGAATCAGTTTCTGCCCTTGTCTTTCCAAGATGAGGGACTGTTTTCTATTGCCAAAAATATTCCGTCATCAACATTGCTCCGTTAGCATCCAAAAAAGGATATTTACTTTTCCTTACAAAATTTCTCCCTGCTTTTTTGTGAAGAATGTACTTTTCGGAAGACGAAGAGTCACCCTCAGACCCCTTGGACGATATAGGTGATAAGATCGAAGTGCCGGGAGAGATCGACAGTGTATATGTGGACGAAGACGGAAAGGTCGTGATTGTAGATACCGAAGGCAATACAACCGTAAAAGAGCGCCCGCAAGACCCGGAAACCGGAGCCCCCGCCCCCGTAGCCGTCAGTGATGAACAAGGCAATACCTATGTGGTGGATAAGAACGGGGAGGTGAAGAAGGTTGGAGAAGAAGGAAAAGATAGGGGTTTGCCTTCAACGGAGAGAAATAACGGTCCTAATGATCAACACTTAAGTAGTTTTGGTCGTTTGGTCAAATCAGTTCTGTTGGAGCTTCGGGATGATTTAACTGAAAAAAGAACAACGGTTACTAAAGAGAAAAAGGATTATCTGGTAGAAGTACAGACCCGATGGCTGGATCAGTTAAAACCTTCCTCAGGAGGCAGTGCTTCGGGAAATGTCACCTTCCGAACAGCTTTCGTGGTTGTTTCTCCCAGTCCTTCTACTCTCAAAGAGCAATACAAAGAGAATGCCTTACCCAAAGAACATATGGAGAGGATCAAAAAAATTGAAGGAGTCAATTTGGAATTAAAAAACCTGTATGTCCAACTGGAAGAACTGAACGAGTGGTTGGGTGAAGAGTTATTTTATGCCCTGGTAGAGGAGTTACAGGCAAATGAGAAATTGAGTGCAGAGAGCAAACCGGAAGAACTTAAAGAAATCCTTGAATCAAAACTAAACCAGCTTCTTAACAATGAATAATAGGTTGATTACTGCCATTGTGGCCTTTTTGATACTTTGTTGTCATAGCGTTTTTTCCTGGACAACCGATGAAGAAAGGGTAGAGAAATACGCCCGTTTGTTGGATGAACAACTGGCTTTGAACGAAGAGTTCTTGAGTTCAGGAACGGGAGAGCCCACGTTTGTGATGGACTGGTCGGAAGAGCTTTATAAGCAGTCCTATTTGGAGGACGAGCAAATTAAGGAGTTGAACGAAAAGCTGACCTTTCTGTCTACTCATACGGACTACCGTTTTTTTGTGTTGGTGACCCCATCCATGCCGGCCTATACGGATAGCCTGGAGGAGTTGATCGGCGAGATCCAGGCCATGGGAGATGCGTTTAACCGGAAGGTGTTTGAAAAAAGTAGTTTGAGTAAAGTGGGGGATAAACGGGTGGTATTACTGACGGTCTTGCGAAGCGAAATCTTGACGGATCAAGACGTACCCTGGGAGCCGGAAGCGTTTTCCACTGCGATCACCAGTTTGAGTACCAGCCCCAAAGTGGATCCGCAACTCACAGAGAAGTTTGAACGTTACAGCCGGGATTGGATTGCCAACTACCAACACCAGAAACTACAGACCCACTACCTGACCCGTGACCGGAACTTTCACGGGGGAGGGCAGTATGTGGTTTCCCTGACAAAGCACCTGTATACAGCCTTGCCCAAGCCTTATGTACTGTATGCCTACCATATGCGGTACAACGGGGAAATTATACAGTTTCCGACCCAAAAAAGTACCGGAGAGATAACCGGAAAGGATCATCTCTTTGCCTTTGCCTTTACCCATGATTCCCGCTTGCAAGGTTATGTGAGAAACCTGAAAGAACAGGAAGGTTTAAAAAAAGCATTAAAGCAACCTGGAGGCCTCAATTATTATCAAAGAGAGGCTTTTAACAGAGTCAATGCCTCCTTGTTGTCTTTTGAAGAGTTGGATCAACAGGCCATTCCGGTGGATCATGGCATCAAAGAAGCCTCGCTGGTGGCGGTCGATGCCCAAAGCAGGTCAGAGGTGGCCGATCAGTATGTGCGTTGGTTCCGGTATGACCACTTTAAGGGTTTGATCAAAGACCATTTGGACGAAGTGCCTTCTCCCAGTGATAAACACTTTGTAAACGGGGTTAACAATTATGTCTATCAAGAAGGTCTTGCGGTGATCGATGCCATGAGCATGCTATTGATGCCGGTAGGTTTGGACGTTCTTGCCGATGTAGCCGGGGCCATTTATGCGGGGTATTATGGCGATCCGTTGAATGCGGTATTGTATGCAGGGAGCATTGCCGTTCCGTTAGCCAGTGCCAAAGTCACCCGGACGGTGTTGAAAAAGGTAGCCGGAGAGGTAGTCAGTGGAGTGAAACATCTGCGAAAAAAGGGCAGTGCCTGGGAGTTGGTTACCCGGACGGATGCATTGTATACGGGGTTGCCCGTACGTTTCCGGCAATTGCTTCCGGACAAGGTTCTCAAAGAACTTTCCCTGAAAGAAGCCAAAACTTTGGTGTCCAGGATAAAAGACTTAAATTTGGACGACCAGGCCTTGAAACGCTTAGGGGAAAGCTTAGGCGACCCCAAGTTGCTACAAGCGATGAAGCAGGAACCGGGACTGATCGATAGTTGGAAATTAGCTAACGAAAAAAGTGTGGCTGATGTCCTTCGTAATAATCCCGAATTTTTGAAACACTATCATGAGCTAACGAATAATTCTTCACTTAAAAAGCATGTATTTGATGGTGAAATCAATAGAAAGAATAGCGTTAAAGGAGGTCATTTTGACGAATCGTTTGATGGTAATAACTTTAGATTAGGTGATGGTACTACTGACCTAAGTAGGTTACCTCAGAATGGTAAGGGAGTTCGAAAAATAGACGAGAGTATAGGTGTGCAAAAAAAGAAGATTCTAAAGGATGCTCGAGGTAATGTAACTGGTGAACGCTGGCTAGATAAGAATATAGACCCATCAGGAGGGCATACTCTCTTTCCAGAGGGTTGGAGTAAGGATAAAATAATAGAGGAAGTTTCATCAGCATTTGTAAACCCAATAAAAAGTAATTGGAATGGTAAGTCCAATGCTTTCAAAGCAACATCTAATAGTGGGGTTGAAATCGGATGGTTCGTTGATCCAAGTGGCAATATAACAACATTTTTTCCAATATTTTAAGCATGAATTTTCAATATACAATACATAGTGGGGATAAGCCAATAATCAAGATAAGAGAGTCAGAACTTAAATCCCTTGAAGATTTACTCAATACACTTTGTATTTATCCACATATCGAAAGTGTAATAGATGAATTTAAAGTGATTTACGAAAATTCTTCAGATTTAAATGACTTGATTGAAGATAAATATAATGGTTATTGGGAAGATGATTTATTAGGGAAGTCTTTCACTGTTCTTGGATATGATAATGGTTTAGATGTGTTTGTAAATGAGAACATGATTTATATCGAAGACGAGTATCAATATCCAGAAATTCCCAGAGTTAAGTTAAGTATGAGCGAGTTTATCCAAACTCTTGAAGATTGGAGAGATATTCTAAAATCATATTCTAAAAGTTAAGCATAAAGCGACACTCTCCCTTAAAGTGTGTAAACTAAAATTTTCATTAGTTAGGTCAGGCTCAGTTTAGCCTGACCCTTTTTCCAACTATAAACAGAAAACTGTTAAGGATTATCCCCCAATTCCTGATTGGCATTGTCCATTTCCTGGTAGCCTCACGCAGGGCAAGGAAAACCGATTTCATTACCGCCTCATCCGTCGAAAAGGACAGTTTGCAATTGTATGTGAAATTCAAAGCCCCTCCTCCAAACCCAGCCCTGCCGCAATACGGTTTTGATGCCTATGAGCATCCCAGCCAACAAAGGCATTACGAGCAGATCGTGCTGGAAGAGGTGCCTTATTTTGTGCCCTGGAAGTCGGTGGCGACCGGGCGTACGGACCAAGTACTGGCTTTGTTGTCGGGAGATACTTCCCGCTTTGAGCAGGTGCAGTGGAAAGGGGTGATGCAGACCACTCCGGGGTTGAAGGACGGGCAGTTGCAACTTACCGTACAAGGCACCGGGCACGAGGAAGAAAGCGAAGTGCTGGCTTACCGCAAAGAAGGGGAAGAGGAAGTGCCTTTGGGCAAACTCAATGTGATCAGCTATGACCAGGAGTACCGCAAACTTTACCTGGTGTCGGTCAACGGCACTTCGTATCCGTACAATTATCCGAGCCTGCAAGATTCGCTGAACCGTATTTTCAGCCAGGCCGTAGTGCGCTGGGAACTGGGTCCGCTCCAAAGCCTGGAAGTACCGGAAGTGGATTTTGTTAACGGAAGCTTTGATGACGGTAGTTCCGGTTTGTTGTCCAACTATACCCCGGACATGCGCAAAGTGGTGCGGGCTTTCAGAAAGGCCAAGCCTCATTTTGACAAAGATGCTCTCTACATATTTCTGGTACGCAATTCGGCCTCGGACAAAGAGGGCTTTATGCCGCGCAAACAGCGGTACGGCTTTCTGTTTGCCGATCAGTTTTCCAGCCAGTCGGGCTTTGTCAAAACCCTGGCGCACGAGTTGGGCCACGGAGCCTTCCGTTTGAAACACAGCTTTGAGCAGTACCCGGAAGACCGGGAAAACCTGATGGACTATGCCGAGCGGGGCACCCGACTGCGCAAATACCAATGGGACCTGGTCCACGACCCGGTGGCCGTCTGGGGTCTGTTTGAAAAAGATGAAGAGGGGGAACTTGTCAGTGAATACAAGTACAAAGAGCTTGACCTGGCCTCCGAAGTAGACATTCACAAATATATTTCCGGTGAGGAAATTACGTATATAACCCCCGGAGGTGAGCTGATTACCCTAAGTAAAGAGGCGAAGCCGAGCTTTACGGGAGTGACACATGTACCTGAGATAGATACCCAAGTTTCCAAAGGTACTTTATTGGCTTTCCGGGAGGGGAGTATGTTATGGCGGTCGCGTTATCGCATTCCAAAAGATTTGGGTTCCTGGGAGTTTATGGGCTATGTGAATGCTGCGGGAGATTATTACCCCGGAGCCTC
>NZ_JBDKWZ010000035.1:0-7915 GCF_039710355.1 Rapidithrix thailandica
GAATGCTTGGCAAAATGACCGCAACAACAAAGAAAGTCGGATAAACTGGCAGTTTACCACCAAGGAATCAAGAGTGAAACTAAAAAGACTTTATCCGTCATTTAATGATTAACATAACACTAGCTACTGTCCCAAATTTTGGGGTATCTACAATTACTAAGATGGTTTCTGATAAAACAATTTAACTAAACGAAAACCTCTTCTTCATGTAATACTTCTGTATATATATTGTGGATATTTTCAATCATTTGCTCTCTTGTAAAATAGTTATGAAATCTATTCTCAGCGTTTGTCGAAAATTTAGCCTTCAATTTAGGGTTATTCGCTATTATTTTTATTGCTTTGGCCAAAGCTCTTGGATTTTTAGGTTCAACATTATAGCCAGTCTCACTATCAGAATTTACCCAACTCACTCCTGATCCATCAATATTTGTAGCAACTATAGGTTTAGCTAAACTCATTGCTTCAATTAACACAACTCCAAACGCCTCACTCCTAGCGATTGAACTCATGCAATACACATCACTAGCTTTATAATAGTTAGCTAACTCTTGATCTGGTATTTTACCTAACATCTTAACTTTATGTTCAAGATGTAAGGACTTTATATACTCTTGTAACTTTATTTTCAGCTCTCCATCACCGCCTATCAAAATTATAAATGAATCATCTAAATATTGAGCTGCTTTAATCAAATATTCAAACCCTTTATAGTATCTCAATCTACCTAAGGAAAATACTATTTTCCGCCCTTTAAACTTTTGTCTAATTTTATTTACACCTGGCATTTCAGGTTTCAAAATATTTGTATCAATACCAATAGGGACAGCAATTGTCTTATTTCTAACACTTCTAAGATATTTTGAGCCAACGATATAATTTGGTGTAGTTGCAATGATTTTATCAACTCTTTTTAATAACCAATTTTGTAAAGGTTCAAAAAACTTTAAAGCAAGCTTTTGTCTTATAATATCACTATGCCAATGCACTATAATTTTTTGAGAAGGATTTACTAAATACAATGCAAGTGTCGCTATTGGATCAGGGTAATGCAAATGTATTATATCATAGTGATTGCAAATTTCTTTCAATTTCAATATTAACTGCGGTGTTAATGAAGTTGAAAGGAATGACCCTAAAGTTTTAGTTCTAAAAACCAAATAGTTAGAAATCTCATCAACTTTATATGAATATTTATCATTCGAACATAATACATCACATTGCACACCCACATTATTCAGGCCCTCTGTGATATCCTTCATTACAGTTTCAATTCCTCCAACATTTGGTGGATAATACCTTCCAAATTGTAGTACTTTCATTTTAGAATAATTAACCTAACTATTGTTTTTATTGACAACTACTTAAATACAAACCTTTCGCCACTTGTAAACGACACCTAAGATAAATCAATGGTTGGAACAAAAATCAAACAATTGCAAAATTAATGGAATACTTGTTTTTAAGTAAAAAATAAAATCAAAAAACTACCTATTATATATAGGTTTATCCAAATATCCCAAAACCAATTAATATAAAAAATTATTTAGTCCTCATTAGATTTGTTTGAAGAATCTCTTCCTAAATTTTTAAATAAAGGCCAACACATATCATCTAACATTAATTTAGGTATTTTTAAGAATGGGTAGCAATACTTTTATTTGTCAGCTCTTCTTCAACCCTATACAAATAAAGTAATAAAAGTGAACTAAAAAATGAATAAAATATAACCCCTTTCTGCGTTCTCAACATAGATTCTGTCATTACAGACAGCCCAAATAGAATAAAAAAACTGGCAATTAGATAATTTTTTTGTTTGACAGATTTTAAAAAAGGCAAAATCAAGGTGAGTTCAAATAATATCAAACCAATCAGACCTAAAGAATTTAAAGTTTGCAAATGTTGGTTATGCACATTAAATTCAGTATCAACTCCTTCTTGATAATTGTATTTTTCATATGATGTCATTAATTCATCTAAGGCATCACCAGGTGATACTCCGACTATTGGAGATTTTTTAAATACATCAATTGCAGAAACCCATTGAAGCTCTTTCCTCCAATAGCTGTTTTTATCAGAATACCTATATAATAACTTTTCATTAAAAAATAATGCATAAATAGCAAAACCAATAAAAATAAACACTCCCCAAGATATAATTTTATATTTTCTATTACTGAATAGATTTAAGGTTCTATAAATAAATGTTAAAAAGAAAAGTACAAAAATAACTAAGGATGTTCGTGAACTTAAATTAAATAAAGTAAATATTAAAATTGGTATTATTATAAGATTTGATGCAATTTTAATTTTGGACTTTGCTGCTTTTATATTGGTTATAACATCCTCGAATAAAATAAGTATTGCAAATATCACATACATTGAAAAATATGATGGATGAATACCTAAGATAGGACTTGTATAATTCTCTCTATTGAAAGGGGAACGCCATGCTGGAGAAGTTTCAAACAACATTCCATTGCTTTTATAAACAGCAACAAAATAACACAATAATGAATAGAAGAATATACAATATGAAAAGGTCAACAAAATCTTTCTGATTCTAGAGGTTGTTATAGTAATTCCCCCAATAACTATTGGAAAGATTAACATAGAAAGCCTTACTTCTAAAGCAAATAGACCGCTATCGATATTTTTGGTATATAATAAAGCAATCACATGCAAAAGATAAAATACAATTAATGGAATTAATAATTTCCTATTTTTTAAGCTAACAAATGTTTGAGAGAACTTTTTGCTCAATATCCAAAGCAATACCAATAGTATTATTATTATACTACTAGCTGTTATACCAATAGGCATAAAAACAGCAATTAAAACAAGTAGAATATAGTTAACATCCTCTATTAAAGAATTTGAATTAATTAGCATTTTCAAAGTGCTTATCATGCCTTATACCAAGATATTTGAGTATAAAAAACTCAAGATTAAAAATAATAATGTGACAAAATTAACAAGCCTGGTCTTTGGAAATCTTATCCCACTTTCTAATTTGAATACTCTAAACTGACACTCTGTTGCAAGGTATAAGCATATCGTTTGAGTTATGACAATCCAAATTAATGAAACCGTATGAAATAAATCTATTGTAAATATTGCTACACTATAACACAATACTATATAAATGAAATAAGTATTCACAGTCTTCGAAAGATTCTCTCTATAAGTAAATGTTTCGTTTAAAGTCATACTTACCCAAAAAACCATTTGAAAAACAAAATAAGTGTAAACATTCTGATTTTCATTATATGATTCTTTTAAAATAGAAAAATGCTCATAAAACAATAATGGAACTAATATCCTACATACAACTCCTAATAGTAAAATCACAAATAAAAAGATTGAAATATATTTATCCAATTCGTCTGAATTGGATAAATATATTTTCTTAAAAAATAATATATTCACCACCTGATATAACATAACAACAATTGCAGCTATACGAAAATAAAAAGAATAAATACCCACATAACTTGTAGGTAAAAAGATTTCAGTTATAACTCTACCACTAGCAGTAAGTGTCATTACCAAAAAAGAAGAGAGAATTGTAGGCAATCCAAACTGTAATATAATTTGGTATTTTTTGAATAGCTCTTTTAGAGAAAGTTTCGAACGAAAAAAATTTAAATAAGAAATCAGAAATAACAACAACAGATAGCCACCTATAAATAGGTACATTAATAAAGTCGAAAAATAGCAAATTTTAAAATATATACAAAGACAAAGAATTGTGAGAATAATAAACAACCCAGAATCTAATAAAACCGCAAAAATGGGTTTAGAAAATGATTTTAATATTGTCGAGTAGAATTGTTGTAAGGAAAGTCCTAATGCAATTAAAATTGGTAGGGACTGTGATAGTGAAAGCCTATCACAATAGATATTAAATATTAAAAGCAAAAAAATCATCGATAATAAAATAGGATGTAAATAGAAAGCTCCAATAAATCCTTGTTTACTTCTTTTAATTACAAGATGTGGGAAAGATGCATTTGTGCCATAATTAAAAACAATACCTAGATAAGCTCCAAGAGATAGTGCAAATTCTATAGTTCCATAAATCTCTAAATTCAATAAATTTGATAATAAAAGTGGTGCGCCAAACACACAAAGCTTTGCAACAGTAAATGTCGCAAAAAAAAGTACTATTACTCCCAGCTTTTTACCAGATGAATACTTAGGTTTATTTTTAGATATAAATGGAAGGGGTAACAAAATTTTTCTAAAAATCATATAATAAACAACAATGCCTATTTTTCTTTAAAGTAGTGAAATATATTATATTAGAACCTCAGTTTCTAAGTAATATATAGTGGTTGAGTATTCTAAAATATTGGTACCTTTTAGTGGTCAGGAAATACGCTTTTCATATACTTCTTCACAAAGACCTTCTTTGTCAATTTTAAAAAGGCTTGCCTTTGCCATATCAGCATTAGTTTCAATATGCCGTAAACGTTGACTCACATATAAACCCTTTTTATTTAAAGATTTAGAAACTATTGCTCCACTTCCAATGGTAACTCCATCAACGACTTTTACACCCAAATTAAATATACACCTTGATCCTACATAAACATTTGAACCAATTTTAACGTCTCCATCAATCCTATACCTACCAGGCCCTTTTTGGTCATGGTAATATCCATGAGTCCAAATTTGACTATTTTTACCTGCCAAAATAGAGAAGTCCCCTACTTCCACATTCCTGGTACAATCTATATAATGTGAAGATGTAATTCTAGCCAACTGCCCAAGCTTTATTTCAGCCTTTCCATATGTAATACCGATTGGCGCTCTGCGAACTATATTAAAATTACCAAAAGATGCTTTCTCATCTAGTAATACATTAATTGGTCCTGATAAAATATTAAAATTTTGTAAATAGGAATATTTTGACATATTTAATGAAGCAACATTTACCAAATTAAAATGTCCAATTTTAACATTATCCTTAAGCTCAATTGAGTCTAACCAAATTATTGAAAACCCAATTTTTATTTTTTCACCAACTTTATAACCTAATATTCTTAGTAAAAATGGTAATGCTCTACTTGGAAAGCATAAACAGATTAATAGAGTTATAATTTTTTTTACTTTCATCTCAATTTCCCTCTAAATTCAACATATGTTTTAAATAGGAATAACCATAACAATAAATTTGCAGACGCTCCCAAATAATAAGTTTGTATAAACAAACAAAAAGTTAAGATACCAAATAACAACAGGAAAAAAACATGTTTAAATGAAGCAATAACGGACAAGAATAATAGAGGAAAAACATAGTATAAAAAGCCTAGCAAACCATTTTCCAGTAACAGAAAAAGAAAACTATTTTCACTACTATTTTTTGCCATACTCCTAAAGTACCCTGCTTTTCCGAGTAGTAAATTTATTGGTTCGTAAGAAAGGTACTCTTTCAAACCTAAGGTCCAAAAATGAAATCTTGCAGAATTAGTTGAATGTTCAGAATTGAACATAGATAGAATTCTATGAACAGATTGAAAATCTAGTTTAATAAAAACAACTATTAAAGAAATTAGACCAATGGCAAGGTAAAAAATCTTTTGAGTAGATATTTTCCATATAGATTCAATATTTAAACTGAATACCCATTTAACGATTAAAATACTGCTTATACACAGGATTCCTAACCTTGAATTAGCTAAAATACATGCTAGCAAATTAAATACTAAAATTCTTGTATCTTTATAAAAGAGTAAAGAAGTACCAATACAAAACTGCCCTAAGGTTAATGGCCCTTCAAAAAGTCCTTTAGCTCTAAATATTCCAATTGCCCCCCCAAAAAGTTTTTTAGATAATTCGACAGCCTCGCCTTCTACTTCAATTATTGATACAAATAAGTACTCTTGAAAGACATACTCAGAAGTAATTATTAATGTATTTATATGTACTATAACTTTTAATAGTTTACAAAAAAAATTAAAGTCTAATGTAAATACTAAACAGGCTGTTATTACTCCAAGGTAAGAGTTAACAGTTGCATAACTCAACCAAAAAGGTGCTGAAATAACTAATAGACCACTAGCAAGAGCCGTATAAACTAGAATACCAATATCTATTAATTGTTTCTTATTAAAGAAAATAAAAGTAAAAAGCCACATTAACCAAAAACAAGCAAAAGTTACTTCTCTGAAATAACTTAAATTAAAACGGGCTTCTATTAATGGTGAAAGGTATATACTCCCGACTAACAGTAGTAATGTTAATTTATCAAATAAGGCAGTTCTGATTTTAGGAATCAACTTACTTAGTATAATTAAAATGTCTTGAAAATTGTTATCTATGAAAAATCATAATAGTAGGAAAGCTTCATCATTATTAAAACATTGTAGTATATACGCAACATTATTTGTTCACACATTCAAGCCTGATAATATATCGTCAAAAGCCCCTACAATATGTTTAATATTCTGATTTGAAACACTATTTTTATCCATAAATGGATCTGAAATAACCCCATTGTAACTTGTTGAAATCAACAAATTCAAAAATTTTATTTTGTCACTATTAGACAACTTAGGGAAAGCATCTTTTTTTACTGATTTTATATAACTATCTATAGTGCCGATATCATCTAAATAAACACAATTTGCAACAGTATTATTTATTGTTTCAACTAGAGTTAAAACCGGTTTATTTGCCAAAATACATTCAATCGCGATAGTTCCTGTAACTGTTATGACTAAATCAACTTTTGGAAATACTTTTTCCATAGGGGTTTGATGACTAATCAACTTTACATTATTTGCATTGTCACAATAATTTATTAGCTCTTTAGAAATCTCATATTTTGATTTAGGGTTTGGCTTTATATACAGTATTTCATTCTTACTCAGCTGTTTTGCCAGTTCTTTGATAAGATTAAATTGATCTCTGTATTCTCGTCCCCACACATCAATGTTTGCTTCTGGTTGCATTTGCATTGGGTATAGCAAAGCAGCTTGATCTCCATCAGCAACTTCTTTATATGCTATATCTTCCCATTGTTTTATCAACAATTTTTTATATTTCTCTTTCCTCCATTTAACAATAGGGGATGGAGTGTTGTATTTGTCACCGCCATAATATCCTCTCAAAATTTTTAATTTATCATAAAATCTTTTTCGATTCTGTATTTGAACCAAATTCATATAATTTGGCTTTACATTTCTGTTCACTATTTGATTTATGATTGATAAGGCTTCAGAATTTGTTATCACCTGTTGAGAACCCTTATATGGTTCTAAAGTGTCATACTTATAGAATGAAAACCTACCAACAGGGTATCTACATGTAGAAGGGTTTAAATATAAAATATTTTTCCCTTTACAAATTTCTATAGTCAGTAATTCATGGAATGCAGTAGCTTCACCAAACACAATATCTGGCTTCAATTTATCAATAACCCTTTCTATTGTAAATTGATAATAAAATATATGACTGGTGGTTTTTAAAGAAAAAAAATTTAATTGCCTATCTGACTTTATTACCTTTTCATAGGCTGACAAGCAATTACTTTTATTTAATAATCCATGATTTGTAGGATAAGGAATTACTTCTATTTTTCCATTGGAAGGTTTAAACATGTGATTCTGAATAATCCAATAAACGTCATACCCCCTCTCTAACAATTCCTTCGCTATTGCATCATAAAAATAGGTTTTATACCGATTTTCAACAAATAGTATTTTCATTACAACTATGGCCCTTCAGTTAATTTTACTTTTAATGTAATAAGAACTACTTCGTTCTCATAATTCAAAATCAAATCATTTTATTTATTTTCTAAATAAGTCCATGTAAGCGGTATTCCTCTTTTTAAATCCTGTGTCACGGTTTTTCCTAAAATACCTTTTAAATATTTAGGGTGCAGTCCATAACCTGGGCGGATAGA
>NZ_JBDKWZ010000036.1:0-7296 GCF_039710355.1 Rapidithrix thailandica
ACAAAAAATAAAACCCATGCTGGGCATAGTGGGACTGGAAGGCATTTGGTAACTTACGGTTTTCGTGTCCGGTGGACACGATTACTGGCTTTTAGGCCAGCACGTATTTTATCTAGGCGTTAGCCTTCATTGAACATGACTTTAAAAGACGTAGAAAATATTTTAACCAACTTTTCGGAAAAGCATAACCTTAAAGAAGAAGCGCTTATCTCATGTCGTGTTGCAATGTCAAATTGTGTATCTGACGATCCTGAAGGGCTTGGCGGCTTCAGAATTGAGGAAGTCCGATTGGAATTTGTGCGACAAGAGATGATTTTTGAACATTATTTTTACGACACTCCATTCGTCAAGACAAGAATTGGATTATATAAGAATGAAGAAAACGAAATCTATGTTCGGAATTTAGACCCGATAGGCTATTATGAACTTGATACAGATCTTGAAGGAGAATCTTTTGATGATTGGCTTATTATTGACGAAGAGAAAGATAACCAAATGGAGATAGTTTATGATTTAAAATCACTCGGTAAAGTGCTGCCTGATAAATACCTTAGAAGAAACTCAATCTATTATGAATATATCTCCTATATAGCACATGTTGTAACTCTTTATCAAGCAAGGAATTTAAGAGCTTGCCAATTTTTCATGAAAAGGGCATTTGAATTTTCTGCCAAAACAGAAGTTAAGGATGACTTCAAAGAGTATATCAAAAAGTCAAAAAAGTATATTAAAGGAATTGCTTCTTATTTAAACGAATGTGGACTTATTGAGGAAGATTTAATTGTGAAATTTGAAGAATTGGAAATACTAAAACGAAAGGCTAACAAAAAATAGACCCCATTAAAACGGGGGTTTATTTAAACGTTGTATGTCTTTGGGCAAGATATAACTATAATTGAATCTGGATGAATAACTTAATTATCTCAATATTTGCTTTTATTGGCATCTATGGATATCAGGAATTAAAAAAGTCTGATTATGGAAGAAATTATGGGTGGTGGGTTGAACTTGATGGGAAAGTATTAGGTGAACTTATAAATGTTAAATGGGAAGAAATGTTTTGGGATAGTTATGAACTTTGGCCTATTGATAAAAGTATTGAAGCAAAATTATTTGATACTGAATTATGGGATAATAATAGGTTTAGTTTTAGAAATAAAAAATTTAATAGATATGCCGAATATGCATTTATAGGAGGAATAGGTGATTCGGTTAATGTTGGTAAAGGAAATAGAATACTGATGCGTGGACTCTATATTCTAAAACCATAAATATGAACCTAATAAAAAATAAAAAACATACAACAAATAATAAAACCCATGCTGGGCTTAGTGGGACTGAAAAGCTTTCCGTAACTTAAAGTTATCGTCTCCTGAGGGCACTTTTTTGTTTTTAAACCAGCACGGTTTTTATCTTAGCGTTAGGCGCAATTAGAATTCAAAAATAAATCAATGTCTACCTATTTCAATTTTTGTTATATCGATTTAGAAAAAGAGGCAAATCCTTTCGATGATGACGGGGAGTTTTATCTAATAGAAAATAGACCCTCATATGAATATCTAAGCAATCCTACCTTGTTTACAACAACTAATAATTATTTTGTTGATGAATGTTTTAGCAAAGTGGTTGAGAAAGGAAATGATAAATTATTACCTCTTGAAAAGCTAAAGTTTGTATTTGGAAATATGTTTTGGAAAGAGAATTTCAAACCAAACAATGAAGGAATTAGCTTCTTCATGAACTATTGGAAGTTGAATTGGACGGAACATCCAGCGATTAAAGAGCGATTTTTTCTTGACTTCTACTCTATTCATCTCAATGAAATCATAAAAATTCTTGAAGTAGTCTCTGAAGTTGGACTAGATGACTATTTTGATTACGTAGCTAGAATACTGACATTGGATAAAGAGCGTGAACAAAAACATAGGACCACAATTATAGAATGGATTAAAATGTATGAGTTAGCAGCAGACAAGGAAAAGGGTATAGTCTACGATATAGGATAAACAAAAAAGTGCCTAACAAGAGCTAAATGCCATGTCCGCCACGATGGATGGCCACGGCATTTAGCAAGACCGTTAGCAAACATATAAAAGAACGAAACGAATGTATTTAATCGACAGAGATAAAAACAGAATATCGAAACTTAAACAAAAGACCTTTTCCGAACTGAAATTTAGGGAAAGAGAACATTTGCAAGAGTGGATAGCAAATAATCCGAGTTCACTTGGAGAAGAGTTGTTGATTATACAAAAAGAGTTTAGCGGATTTAATGAAACAAACGAGCGACTTGACTTACTCGCCTTAGACAAACTTGGAAACTTAGTAATCATTGAGAACAAACTAGATGACTCAGGAAAAGATGTTACTTGGCAAGTAATAAAGTATGCTTCTTATTGTGCCAGCTTGACAAAACAAGACATAGTTAAAATTTATCAAGATTTTTTAGGCTCATCAGGAATTGCACAAGAAAAGCTATCTGACTTTTTTGACAACCGAGATATTTCAGAAATTGTACTTAATCAAGGACTGAACTCACAAAGACTAATTTTAATTGCCGCTAACTTCAGAAAAGAAGTGACTTCAACAGTTCTGTGGCTAATGAATTTTAAAATTAGACTTCAATGTTTTAAGGTTACTCCTTTTGCCTTTGACGAGCAGTTATTTCTGAATGTAGAGCAGATTTTACCAACAAAAGACACAGAAGATTTTGCAATTAGTATAGCAACAAAAGCACAAGAAGAAATTGAAGTTCAGGAATCTTTAAAAAATCGACATCACGTAAGGTTAAAATTTTGGGAACAATTCATAAATGCAAGCAATCAAGTAAACAATCTCTTTTCCAATAATTCACCATCGAAAGAAAGTTGGATAGGAAAAGGAATTGGAATGAGCGGAGTTAACATAAATCTTGCAATGAGCAACAATTATTGTAGAAGTGAAATCATTTTTAACCGTGGTAGTCAAGAAGAAAACAAAGAACTATTTGACTTTATCTATAAAATGAAGGATAAAATAGAAGCAGACTTCGGCGAGCCTCTGATTTGGGAGCGAATGGACGAAAAAGTAACTTGTAGAATAAAAGCCCAACTTGACGGAGTAAGCTACTTTGAAGAAAGTGATTGGAAAAAAATGAATGAATATTTAATTGATGTTTCAGTTCGAATGGAAAAAGCATTTAAAGAACCGATTAAGAAATTGAATAACTATTGGAAAAATAAATAAATACGTGTGCTAACAGCGTGTATAAGAAATAGCGGGTTCAGTGCTATACCAAAGGTCAGTGCTTTTAATAAAAGTCAGTGCCAAACTGAAAGTGAAGTGCTTTTTAACCCGCTACTTCTCATACACGCGAAACGTTGTGTTTAATTGGAAAGAAGAATGGCAATAAGCAAGAAGAATAAGAATAGAGCACTTGTTGACGGTAAAGAATATCTGTGGTGGGTATTTGATGAAGTTGACCAGACGGAATTTGATGGCATTCAAATTAAAGCTGTTTGTTCTGACCAATCGCATTTCTTTAAATACGGATTGCAACAACAAGAAACTGACCGAAAATTGGTAATAGCGTTAAATAATTACTCGAAATTGGTTCATTTATCATCTCCACCGAGATTCGAAAATGATGATGGGATAATTACAAAAAGTGGAATTATAAGAATGATAAAATGGTGTAAAAGTGGAGATCATCAAATTCAATATGCTTTGGACGAGATGAATAATGACTTGACCACTGAAAATCACTGTTAAATGAATTGCTAGAAAAAATAAACTAAACACAACAAAAAATAAACGGCATTAAAACGACCATTTATTCAGAACGTTGTACGCAAGCCAAAAGAACGACGCTGCAAGCAAATTAACTACTAATTAAAGACAAAAATATGCCAACGCACACCAGATTGAGAATTAAACTTATATCATTTAGATTTTAATTATGAGAAATGCCTATAGCGGATATACTTATCAAAAGCATGTAACAGAATTGTTATTGAGCAAAATGGACGTTGAGCGTTCAATCGATAAGATTGAAATTGAGGCAGATGTGAATAATAAGTTTGATGATGCTAAAGTCTCATTCGGTGATGTAGAATACTATTTTCAGATTAAAGATTTTGAAGGGATTTCATTGGATGACCTTGTTTTATCAAATGGAAGTATTAAAATTCGTGGAAATAGTCATAAACTTTCCGATGCAAAAAACATCCTGTTTTTTAAGAGTATACCCTTAACTCCTAATTGTGAAATATTGGGTTTTCCTGCTTTTAAATTGTCTGATATTTATATTGTTTCATTTAACCGTTCTCAAATAGACGAGAAAATCGCTGAGTTTTACAAGAATGACATACTTAGAAAACAGGAAATCGAAAATTGGTTTCATCAGTGCTTAGATAAGCGGGAGTGGATACTTTTAAGAGAGGATTTACCTTCAATAAAAGTATTTAACACGGAGCTCCAAGAGAAAA
The DNA here is from genome assembly GCF_039710355.1 of Rapidithrix thailandica. Taxonomy (NCBI): domain Bacteria; kingdom Pseudomonadati; phylum Bacteroidota; class Cytophagia; order Cytophagales; family Flammeovirgaceae; genus Rapidithrix; species Rapidithrix thailandica. The sequence goes on from NZ_JBDKWZ010000036.1 coordinate 4,467, forward strand.
CGATTGACACAGGTAGAAAACATCTTCAAATACAGAACTTGTTATTGATTGAAGGGAAACCTGGTGTAGGGAAAAGTCATTTTGTGAATAGTCTTACTAAAGAATACAATAAATCAATTTTATATCGATTTTGGATTAGTAGTCAAGACGAAGACTACGAAAAAAGATTGAAATTTAAAAACTTCATTTTTGATTTCTCAAAGAAACTATTCAACGACCAAAAATTCAGAGAAATAAATGAAATATTTGAGGAAATTAAGAAAAGACAAAAAACAGTAATAATTGATGGATTAGACCATATTGAAAACTATAATTTACCAGAGTTTGAATTATTCATCGATTTTATAAATCAACTAAAGGACTATTGTAAAGTAATTGTACTATCACGCCCTCTGCTAAAAAAAATTGAATGGGAAAAATTTAACTTGAGTAATTGGAATGAAAAACAAACCCAAAAAGTTCTTGATGAACTATTTCATATATCCGATTACCAGATTTTTAAAAAAATATATTCAATTACTGAAGGCTATCCTATATTAGTTAAATATATTGCGGAACATTACAAGCTTTACAAGACTATTCCAAATTTAAATAAACTTGAAAGTGTTGATAGTTATTACAACAACTTGATAAATCAGGAAAAGGGAAAGCAATCATTATCGCTATTTCTATGCAATCGTTCCTTCTTTATGAAATCGGAAATCACACAGATTTTAGATGAATCAGCAAATTATGTGAATGAGTTTATTAAGGAACATCCATATTTATTTGAAATCAGGTTAAATAGAATTTCTTTATTTCATGACAGTTTTAATACTTTTTTACGCAAACAGAAAATAAATTACTCTTCTATCTCAGAAAAAGTTAATCTATATGTTTATAATTCAATTCAAAGCTTAGATAAAAGGTTTTTATCTCGTTTTAATTACTTCTACCTTAATAATCAGTGCAAAAAAGATATTATTCTGAAGTATTGTCAGATAAGCACTTTTAAGGAATTGATTCAAAATGTGATTGACTATGAAGCAATACAATCATTCTATTTTCAAATAAGAGAAACGATAAATGCTTTGAATTATGAAGATTTAGAAATAACTCATTATTACGATTTATCTTTAATTTTAAATATTGTAAGTAGAGACCATATTTCAACTCTTAATGCCTTTTATTATACTTATACCAAAGCTCTTCTAAACAATGGTTTTTCAGAAGAAAACATTACAAGTACAAGGTACTTATTTGCAATGTTGTTTTATATAAAGTCGAATGATTCAACATTACTCTTTAATATAACCAGTGATGATATGTATTCGACAGAGCGGTTTTCCGAAAATTTGCAAGATGAAATCGATACAGAGGATTATTATTTTGACCAACATGAAAAGGCTTTAACGGGAGAAAGGTTAGATGAATTACTTCAAGATAAATTAAATCTAAAGGATATTGTTACATATAGTTTAGAAAATTCATTTATCCACGGAAATTCAACAGGCTCGCTTTCTGTTATACACGATTGCATTCAGCTTTACATGTCTGGCAAAGAAAATATTGCGATAAATAAATTAGCTTCATTTCTTAAACCATATAGCTCTCAAGAATATTATTCTAATTGGACATTAAAAGATGCGAAAAGAAATATTCTTGCTTATGGATATTTACCTGAAATAAACGACTATAAGAAGTTGTCACTACGTGATTTTATTCTTGTGCGAAAGGATTTAGGTAGTTTCGATTTGAGAGATGAGATTCACAATTTTATACGTTTATCACTACAGGAATCAAGAAAAATAGATATATCCAGCATTTCACTTTACTGGACTAAATATTACCAACGGAAAGATTATTCATTAATTAACCTTGACACAGCATTATATGAATTTGAAAAAAAACGTTATGTGTCTAAGTTTGAATGTATAGAGCTTATTCATAAAATTCAGGAGATATCAGAAAAAGGATATAGAGGATTGCTATCAGGTTTTGTTGAACTTTATCCTCCACACGAGATATTGCCTTTTATTCTCGAAAATTTTGACATTGAAAGCTTGAGAATAGAATGGTTTCTCTTACCTGTTGACTATATAAACATATTTCCTGATAAGATTTTTGATTTTGCTATAAGTGAAATATTAAGATATCATAATTATAATAAAGAGATTGATTTAAAAGACATCATGAATGTGCTTTATTCAAATAGGTTAAATGAATTAGCACAGATTTTAGAAATAACAAAATTTTCGGTTCGTGTCCCCAAATCCCATTCAATCATTAAGGAATTTAAAAAGAGTAAATTAAGCTTTGTTCAATTTGAACCAGATAAATATGAATTTAAAGATGATAGTCAAAGTCGTTTTAATAGAGGAGAGTTAACGATTAAAGACAAAGAATTTATTTTAAACAATAATATCAAATCTTATGAGATTGCTGGATTTTCTAATGGCTATCATTCTGCTTTAGCTGATACTGAACTGTTTGAGATTTATACAAAGAATGATGTAAAGGATAATTTCAAGCAAATTTTATATAATGCATTGTTAGGAAAAGCAAAAAGCATAAATTTCTTTCATGACGTTTATAATTACCCAGAAAACGTATTAAAAATGGTTCGTGAGTATGAGGTTGATGTTGATTATGATGCACTGTTTAACGACTTTTTAAACTATTTGGATATTTCGCAGTTTGCATTAAAAAATTAACTGATAATGAATAGTAGTGTTAAGTAAAATTTAAAATAACGTAATAATTCAGTACCTTTAGAAAAAAGATGAAAAGGTACAGGGTCAAATTACTGCAAGAAGAAGTATCCGAGCTTAGAGCGATAATTGATAAAGGT
>NZ_JBDKWZ010000037.1:0-6974 GCF_039710355.1 Rapidithrix thailandica
CCAATATGAGGGCTATCTTTTTTATTTCTAAAAAGTTATCACAACATTTTAAATTTTTCAGCATATTGATTACAGTTAGATAATTGAATGGAGTTAATTAAAAGTGCACCGCACCAATGTTTTTTTGGAACGGCTTGTTTATAAATTTCACCACTTAAAGGGTAGAACCTATCTATTTTAGCCAAATGATTGGCCATCCTACTGGACATTACAAAAAAGCTGGCTATTTCTTAGTTTTGAGTTGTGCCACAAAAAGAAGAAATCTATCGCCAGCTTTTGGACAAAGCTAAGGAATATGTTCCAGAGATGAACTATAGTAACTTGCAATGAACAAGCTTGTTGTTGAATTTAATTTTGCTAAAAGAAAGTATCAACCTGAACAAGCTCAAACATCATAACGGGGGGGGATTTTGGGCAATTGCCAGATCCTGTTTAGGAGTCATTATAAATGGTTGACCAGCTTTTTTTAACACCTTGTTTCATCAACAGGTTTTATGGAAGCTATTGTTAGGCATCGCGGTAAAAACCGTGCTGACCAAGAATACCAAGAGAGAGCCTGGCTGAATTGGTTGGAGGAGCAAAGGATTTATTTTTTGATCCGTTTGCTCTTCGGGAGCTAAACGAAGGGAAAAAAGTGGGAACCAAGGTGGTGCTCAGGAAGAAGTCCTATCGCCTGTTAGCGACCGGAGCGGCTAAAAAAAACCGACATGTGCTCCTGTTATTAATCACCAACCAGCCTGACCTGAAAGCCACAAGGTTATGTGCGATCTATCGGTTGTGTAGTAAAATCGAAAGCATGTTTTTTCATTTCAAATCCAATAGGTTTGACCTGGAAGGGATTGGGATGAAATCCCGAAAAAGTACGGTTGATGTTAGCTCTGATGGAGGTGGTCTATGTGTTATGCGTGTGTGAAGGCATCTGGTATATGAACGAAATCAGGCATCAAAAAGCCAGTGGTTATGGCTATGAACCGGCATTTAGGAAAGGCTATGGGACTCTTGTACCACGGGTGCACGAAATGGTACTTTTCCTGGAATACCTCTCTCAATACTTGGAAAAAGTAAAATCAGTTCAAAACCCTAAACTTCACTCAATGTCCAGTAGGATGTATTATTCCAACTAGTATATAAAATAGAAGCAAATTATATATACATGTTGCAGGTTTCGACTTTATGAGTTTGTTTTTTTCGGTTAGTTATGCTTTTAAATGAAGCCAGTAAAATCTTTCATTTCGACTTTTCTATAAATACTACCGTAATAGCAGGTAATAACAAGTCATTAACTTGATATTCTCAGCAATAGCTCTCAAAAAAAATTGAATAGGCTCTCCTACCCCTAACATCTTAATTTCCATACATGACGAAACCATACTTGTTTTTGTTTGTTACAAATAACCTTTATTAACTCCCTCCAGAGAGAAGTTAACCTTATTTAATCATAACATGAACTTCCCTTTTTTCATTAGATAATTGGCAGTCCGTTGTTCTATTTCCTCCTGTACGGCATTACGGTTTCGCAACAACCATTGGTCTAGTTCAACACGATTGAAATAGAGTTTCTTACCATTAGGTTTATAATATGGAATACTGCCCGAACTTGTCAACTTGTATAAGTGTGATTGTGATAATTCCAAGTATAGACATGCCTCATTGAAGTTCAGTACTTTTTTGAGAATTAGGTTTTGATTTAAAACTTGCTTTTCGATGATCTTGAGACGTTCTAATATTTCATCCATTTTCATACTTATTTAAAAATTAGAAATGAACATTTGAACAAATGTCATCCTTGATCATCAAGGATTTGTCAAAATACTTGAATTACAATAGTTAAAAAAATAATAAAAATTTGAAATGATACTTTTACCGTAAATTGCCACAATTTTACCCTTATATCCTAACACCCAAAATAATCGACTGTATTTTCGTAATTCATTTTTTTATCGATACAAATGCATGATACTATGATCTGAGGATTTGCGAATGTAGACTCCCTCCATTTTTACTACCGTAATCTGGTATTTATTTAAAATAACCTTTATCAAGTAGTGGTAGGTTTAACCGTATAGCATTCTTTTAAGAATAGGGTGTGAATTTTGAAAAACACCTTCAAAACTTGGCGGAGGTTGATCGTATTCTTTTTCAAGTTTATTCAGACCTAAGAAACAACTTATAAGTTCAATTGAATTTTATTGGCTGCCTCTTTCTTTTTCTCATCTATAATTTTTGCATAGACCTGTGTTGTTTTCAGTGCTTTATGTCCTAAGAGTTTGGATACTGTGTAAATGTCCGTACCTGCTGAAAGTTGTAACGTAGCGTAGGTGTGTCTGGCACAATGGAAAGTGATTGTTTTGGAAATTCCCACCTTCATCATCCATTGTTGTAATTTCAAGTTGTGCCATGCTGAATACTTCAATCCCACAAATACCCTGTCTTCTGGTTCAGTTCTATGTCCTAAAAGTCCGAAGGCTTGCTCTGAGATAGGGAGGGTTTCTACACCCTTGGTTTTCTTTTGCCTGAATCGGATATAGTAGCCGTTTTCTTTTGAGTGTTGTACTTCTGACCAAACGAGTTTCTGAATATCTGACCAGCGTAAACCAGTCAGGCATGAGAATATGAATGCTGTTTTGAGTTGTGGGATTTCACATTCCGCTTGTGCTGCAGCTTGTAGCTCTTCTAATGTGAGAAACTCTCGTTGAGGTTCTCCTTGTTTAAAGGCTTCAACTCCTTCACTTGGATTGCTTGCTAGAATACCATCTTTTACCACTTGTTTAAGTGCAGCTCTCAGCTTATTGAAGTAGGAGTACTTTGAGTTTTGGGAAAGCGGTTGACCGCTTGACTTCTTTGCATCATGGTCAAGGTATTCCTTGAAACCCATTACAAACTGTCGGTCTATTTCTTCAAAGGTCTTATCATAAGGAATGTAGGCTTTCAGGTGTTTAAGCATACTGTCCCAATTCCCGTGATTGCCTTTGCTGTTGAGTCGTTTATTGATTAAAAGTTGAATGTACTCTATGAAATTGCCTTTCAGCTTTTCATTGTCTCGGAAGCCATACACTCCATTTTGAATTTCAATCAAGCGTTTCGCTCGGATTGATTCTGCAAGCTGCAATGTCTTCTTGTTGAGTTCCCTTTCAGCTTTGGTTTTCGGGTTCGGCTCAATGTATAATTTCAGGTACTCAGCTTTGCGCTTACCTTTAGGTAGTAGTCCAGGTAAAGGCTGGTCTTGCCTCCTTGATTGCGTTTTCTTAGTGTAACCTTCATGATTGAAACAGTTTTTCGATTTCTGTTCTCTTAATAATGGTACGCCTCCCGATTTTGCCTGCATTAATGGTTCCATTCTTAATCTGCCGATAGAGGGTCATTCTACTGGTTCCAAGTAGTTCGCAAGTTTCGGCAATACTCAGAAAATCTTTGTTCTGAACCTTGTGTTGATTGTGTTCGGCTTTTTGAATAACAAGGGGAGCTACTTTCTGTACCTTTTCATCCCGCTTGCGTTTCTTGTACGCTCGTTTAGCACAGTTATCACCACAGTATTTGGTGACAGTGGTCTTGGCAATAAATTCCTGACCACAGTGTTGACAAATCTTAGGTAATCGAATGTTACTACTCATAACGTTTCTTTGATGGGGGAGATAATGTATCAGTACGTATCTGGATGTATCAGAATGTATCAGTATGTAACATAATCTCCCCCTGTTATTGAAAATTTGTTGCTAACAACAAGATTTGTTCCTTGCAGCAACAAATTAGTAACAAAAGATACGAAAAAATAGGTAAATCAGTAACAAATAAGAGAAAGAAAGCAGCTTAAAAGCCACTAAAAGAAGGGTTTAGCTAACAAAAGGAAAAGTAACTACTTTCCGAACATTTTTAAATCGGATTTTGACTTTATCTCCTTCTTGATATTTGTCGAATTGAAAATGATTAAGATAAATATCCATTATCAAGTCAATTCCGTCCACTTTTAATTCAATTTCAGGCGAAACTGGGTCAGCGTTCCAATCCTTTGTTATTTGGATATAGTCAATTTTTCGAGTTGGAATTTTCTCTACCTTATTTGTTCCAAATATTTTATTTATCCAACTCAATTTCCTTTGTTTTCAGTTTTTCTTAAATGACGCCCAACGATTAGTATATGGCAAGTAGGGCAGTAGAAAGCGATAAACTTTCGAGTTTGCACTGAGCCAAAGCGTTGTATTTTGTTTTTAACTTATTCATTCTTAAAAGCCAATTCAACGATTTGGCGGTGTTTGTAAATAGCATTTAATTTTCGTAAACCACCAAGCGCCCTATTTGCTATATACCGTGTTATCAATTTCTTTCAGCTTTTTGTAAAATTTTTCTTCTTCTGAAAAGCTATTATATATGGTGTCAGTAATTGTTCCTACTTTGTTAATTAAAAGATAATATGGTCGATGTCTTCTTGAGCCTCCTTCAATTTTTTCTGTTTTAAATAATCCGTGATATCCATTGAAATGATCGTCCAAGCTTACATAATCACCTGTAAATCCATTTTCTTTAACTTCCACAAACCATTTATTCTTTAAGTCTTCATTTTCTTCCAGAGCATGTGCCGTAAAGACAATGTTGAGGTTATTTAGTTTTTGTAGCTGTCTAATATAACTAGAGTCTTTTTCTAGGATATCAACTCGGCTGGTGGTGTTCAACCACACTAGAGTTGGCTTATCGTTTTTGAAGTACGAATGAAGGTCATGATAATTTTTTACACCTAACTCATTACCGCTGTGGACTTTAATATTTGGTTCAAAATCAGTCCATTTATAGTAATGTGATTTCCATAAATTTGGATAAAAAGAAGCGTTAATAATCATGAAAGCAAGGATGAATAGCCATGATATTATCCGTTTCCTAGTTTTTTTTCTTTTCTCCATTTCATTATTGATAACGGCTTTACTAAACACTGGCTGAGGTCGTGTCGCCCGAAGCTTGAGTTTAGTTTGTGTTGTAAATAGTTTACTTTTTATACTTACGCTTCTTTGATTTTGCCCAGAAAAATCTATTATCATGGTCAACGCCCATAGCTTCTCCACTTTCAAATACGAATAAACTATCAAAACTTGTAGCCCTAAATAAATCACCTGACTCTAACTCTTTAATTCTTTGTCCAGCCATTTTCCAATCACAAACTATAGGAATTACAGGGTGTTTTGACCAAGCATTTTCATTAATTGTATCGGGGATAATAACGCACCTCCCACTTGGTAAAAAATTAGCATGATTTAAAAGGCGTTCAAATATAATATCATATTCCCCATTAAACCCTCCCTTTTTATTTAACCCTAAATCTGGCTTGGATGGAATACCAAAAGGATCACATGAAACATCCAACTTACAATCACAAAATTTCATTGCAGCCACGAAGTTATAGATGTCCATACCTCTTTCTTTTGAAAATACACTTCTGGATTCTGGAAAAAATTTATGAATGAGTCGAAGAGCTTCTTCAAATGCATCACACTTCCTCTGTTCAATATCCATTATTTTAATCTAATTATTTACAACATTTGTGTAACGCGCACATGCGCGTTATTTCTCTTATCTCAAATATCCAAATTATCCAGTGGACTCACAATGTCATCTACACCTTTTTTAGTAATATGAGTATAACGTTCTGTGGTCTTAGAAGATCCATGCCCCATGAGATTTTGTATATATCTCAAATCAGTGCCCCTTTCTAACAAGTGTGCAGCAAAACTATGACGTAAGGTATGAGGACTGGCTTGCTTGGTTATTTTTGTACGCTTTAAAGCTCTTTTCATTACTTTTCTAATACTGCTAGCACTGTAGTTTTTCCGATTTGGACTTTCAAATAACCAATACTCTGGTCGATACATTCGATAGTATTCTCTGAGTAATGTCAACATTTTTTTTGATAGTAGGGTAGTCCTGTCCTTCCCTCCTTTACCATTCCTGACTAGTATAAGGCTCCTTTCAGATTGAATGTCTGTAATCTTCAGATTGATTAATTCTGAAATACGTAGTCCACCTGCATAGAGCATATAGAGTATACAACGATGCTTTACATTTTCTATCACCCTAAAAAGCCTACTAACTTCTTCTTCACTTAAAACTGTTGGTAAAGTAAAAGGTTTTTCAGGACGTTCTATATAATAGGTTTCTTTTTCTCTTCCTAGTACTTTTTCGTAGTAGAATCCGTCATGGAGTGATTAATGGAATTAATGGCCTGATTCTGATAAGGTACAGTTACATTTCTTTCTCTTACCAAATAGATGATATAATTGTTTATTTGCTGTTTAGTAAGTTCTTCTGGGCGAATATTAGGGTAGTAATTAATGTAATCAATAAACATTGCTTTATACGTCTTTAAAGTCTGATAACTATAATTGAGTATTTTTAGTTTATCGATATATATCTCAGGACAAGGTTTGGTAATTTGGTAGGTACGTGCTTGCGTTTTCTTATGCTGACTACCATTGCCTATCACTTCGCCTTCATTTATCTTCCTTTTTTTAAACTTTGGTCTGTTATTTAAAAAATCTTCAGCTTCTACCCAAGCTGTTCCCTTAAAGGTATTAAAAATATTTTTAAGATGGGCCTTGGTATTAGGTACATATAAAAAACCATCATCTGTATTCCATTTACGGTGCATTAGTTTCTTGGCACAAGAGACCAGTACAGAGTTGTCCATGTCAAAACAAATCTTGATTACCCTTTGTCCCTTCACCTGTTCATGTTGTAATATAATCTTTCTCATTTTTGATATGAAAGTTGATAAATGATTATATGCCTTCTACAATGATACTGTTTGGAAAGATTCGTAATGTATAATACAGGTATCTATTCGTATAATATACGTATAATGAAACGTTTACAAGTGTAAGATCATCATTATAATCGAATGGAAACCTGCTTACAATGTGGTAAGACGCTGAAAGGCAGACAGGACAAGAAATTCTGTGATAGTTACTGTAGAGCTGCCTACCATAACAATA
>NZ_JBDKWZ010000038.1:2500-5289 GCF_039710355.1 Rapidithrix thailandica
GGAATGACTTGGAAACGTCACCCATAGAAGGTGAAAGGCCTGTACAAGTAAAGAGCTAATGTTTAGTAGTATCCTGAGTAGGGGGGAGCCGGTGAAACTCCCTCTGAATCTGCCGGCACCATCCGGTAAGGCTAAATACTCCTGAGAGACCGATAGTGAACCAGTACCGTGAGGGAAAGGTGAAAAGTACTCCGAATAGGAGGGTGAAATAGACCCTGAAACTGTGCGCCTACAAGCGGTCGGAGCCCTTATTAGGGTGACGGCGTGCCTTTTGCATAATGAGCCTACGAGTTACTCCTCTTTGGCAAGGTTAAGGCCTTCAGGGCCGGATCCGTAGCGAAAGCGAGTCTGAATAGGGCGCTTTAGTCAAAGGGGGTAGACGCGAAACCAAGTGATCTACCCATGGCCAGGTTGAAGTGTGGGTAACACCACATGGAGGACCGAACCAGTACACGTTGAAAAGTGTTTGGATGAGCTGTGGGTAGGGGTGAAAGGCCAATCAAACTTGGAAATAGCTCGTACTCCCCGAAATGTTTTTAGGAACAGCCTCGGGCTTGAGTTTACCGGAGGTAGAGCTACCAATAGGACTAGGGGGTGTCACAACCTACCGAATCCTGATGAACTCCGAATGCCGGTAAATATGCCCGGGAGTGAGGGTTGGGGTGCTAAGGTCCCAATCCGAGAGGGAAACAACCCAGACCATCAGCTAAGGCCCCAAAATCTACGCTAAGTTGAACAAAGGGGGTCCAGTCACAGAGACAGCCAGGATGTTGGCTTGGAAGCAGCCATTCATTTAAAGAGTGCGTAACAGCTCACTGGTCGAGTGACAGGGCATCGATAATAATCGGGCATAAGCGTAGTGCCGAAGCTATGGGATTGCAAAATCGGTAGGGGAGCATTCCGGTTGCGCCGAAGACGGACTGCGAGGTCTGTTGGAGCGGCCGGAAAAGCAAATGTAGGCATAAGTAACGATAAGGCGGGTGAGAAACCCGCCCACCGATAGACTAAGGTTTCCTGAACAACGCTAATCGGTTCAGGGTTAGTCGGGTCCTAAGGTGTAGCCGAAGGGCGAAGCCGATGGGTAACAGGTTAATATTCCTGTACTAGTTATAAATTCGATGGGGTGACGGAGTATTGACAAGTCTGCGTGCTGACGGAAACGCACGTTGAATCCCGTAGGAATGGGCTGTGTAGTTAAATGCGCACGGCTCTCTGAACGGAGACAGTACTACAAAGCTTCGGTGGCGTAGATAATGGCTGTAAAGGCTTCCAAGAAAACCCTCTAAGGTTCGTTTATAACTATCCGTACCGTAAACCGACACAGGTAGTCAAGGAGAGAATCCTAAGGTGCTCGAGTGATTCATGGCTAAGGAACTAGGCAAAATGGTCCTGTAACTTCGGGAGAAAGGACGCCTCCTCTGGCAACAGAGAGGCCGCAGTGAAAAGGCCCAGGCGACTGTTTAACAAAAACACATGGCTTTGCGAAATCGAAAGATGCAGTATAAGGCCTGACACCTGCCCGGTGCTGGAAGGTTAAGGGGGGATGTTAGACTCCGGTCGAAGCATTGAACCGAAGCCCCAGTAAACGGCGGCCGTAACTATAACGGTCCTAAGGTAGCGAAATTCCTTGTCGGGTAAGTTCCGACCTGCACGAATGGTGTAACGATCTGGGCACTGTCTCAGCCATGAGCTCGGTGAAATTGTAGTATCGGTGAAGATGCCGATTACCCGCAACGGGACGGAAAGACCCCATGAACCTTTACTACAGCTTAACATTGGCATTGGGCAAGTGATGTGTAGGATAGGCGGGAGACTGTGAAGCGGTGTCGCTAGGCATCGTGGAGTCACTGTTGAAATACCGCCCTTTGCTTGTCTGATGTCTAACCCCTTGACGGGGGACATTGTTTGGTGGGTAGTTTGACTGGGGTGGTCGCCTCCAAAAGAGTAACGGAGGCTTTCAAAGGTACCCTCAGTACGGTTGGTAATCGTACGCAGAGTGCAATAGCATAAGGGTGCTTGACTGTGAGGCTAACAAGCCGACCAGGTAGGAAACTAGGATATAGTGATCCGGTGGTACCGCATGGAAGGGCCATCGCTCAAAGGATAAAAGGTACTCTGGGGATAACAGGCTGATCTCCCCCAAGAGCTCACATCGACGGGGAGGTTTGGCACCTCGATGTCGGCTCGTCACGTCCTGGGGCTGGAGAAGGTCCCAAGGGTTGGGCTGTTCGCCCATTAAAGTGGCACGCGAGCTGGGTTCAGAACGTCGTGAGACAGTTCGGTCCCTATCTGTTGTGGGCGTAAGAAGCTTGAGAGGATCTGACCTTAGTACGAGAGGACCGGGTTGGACGAACCGCTGGTGTACCAGTTGTGGAGCCTATCTGCACCGCTGGGTAGCTACGTTCGGAAGGGATAAGCACTGAAAGCATCTAAGTGCGAAACCCACCTCGAGATGAGGCTTCTTTTAAGGGTCGTCAGAGATGATGACGTAGATAGGCTGCAGGTGTAAAGTCAGAGATGGCATAGCCGAGCAGTACTAATTACCCGTAAACTTCCGCGCTCCAAGACCTTCAATTTACGCTTCTCAGATTCCTTACAGTGTGTTAAATATACAACTTGATGAAAATCTTCATGGCGATGATAGCACAGGTGAACACCTCTTCCCATTCCGAACAGAGAAGTTAAGCCCTGTCGCGCTGATGGTACTGCCGTAACAGGTGGGAGAGTAAGTCATCGCCAGTCTTGTCTTTTTTTACAGCAGCCTATCTCAAGATAGGCTGCTTTTTTTT
>NZ_JBDKWZ010000039.1:0-4899 GCF_039710355.1 Rapidithrix thailandica
TCATTATCACAATCAATGGTTAGGGTATCAGGAGTATATGTTTGAAATTTGATAGCATCAGCTCCCGCTAATTTAGCAGCCTTTATGGTATCAATAGCGATACGAATGTCTTGGTTATGGTTTGCTGAAAGTTCTGCGATGATGAATGCAGGACTTTGCTCGTTTATTTCAAAATAATCGATGTTCATTGACCTAATATTTTGTTTTTACAATCTGTAAAATCTATTTCCTCTCTTATGGAAACTAATTTCACTGCCCCGTTAGGCGTTTTAACAACCGGTTGCTCTCCATCTGTAAGAATACTCCCGTTGGGTTGGTCAAAATGATAACCACCATTGGTATATTCCACTTTGTCAATCGTTATTTTTTGACCATCCAAATAGGTATAAGCTCCGGGATATGGATAAGCTTGTGCTCTTACCCAATTATAAATTTGCTCCTTTTGCCAATCCCAATTAATTTCCCCATCCTCCGGAGTTCTTTTTCCAAAGTAAGTAGCCTGGGCTTCTTCTTGAATTTGGGGTTGAAGCATTTGATCTTGAAGTTTTTTCAAGAGGTCAATCACCATTTTTGGATAAATCTGCTTGTATTTATCCAGAAGATCTGCTCCTGTATCACTTTCATCAATCTTCACTTTTTCTTGTAGAAGAATAGCCCCTGTATCGCAATTTTCATCTATCAAATGGGCTGTAATACCTGTATAGGGCTCATTGTTAATGATAGCCCAAACATGAGGTGTCCGTCCTCTATACTTAGGTAAAAGGCTTCCATGAAAATTGATAGCATATTTTGAAGGAAGCCCGATCAGGTCTTTTTCAATTAAAAACAAATAGTTGATAGAGAGCAAGACGTCAATTTTAAAATCAGTAGCAAATGTGTACAATCGACCTCCTCTTGGGTTTCCTTTAAAAACCGGAATACCTTTCTCTGTTGCGTATTGGATAATAGTCCGAGAACCGGAATCTGTTGCGATAAATACGGGCTCAATCGCATGTTGGACCTCTTTCAGAACATATAAGCCCAAGTTGCCAGATGCCAAAATACCAATATTCATATACAAAGGTTTAAAACAGTTTCTTTAATTCGTGACACTGACCCACCGTCAATACAAAGTCCTTGTCTAGTGAGTATTTCATTAAGATCCGCATCAAATACAGATCTTAATGCTTGATCAATTTGAGTAGGCTCAAAGCTTCCTGCATCAAAAATCACCTGTTGGTTTAAAAAACCCTGATAAATAGCTTGTTGATTTTCAATGTAATACCCTGATATCACAGGCACTTTAACCGACAATACTTCAAACAAGATCCCACTAGCAGGAACAATGGCTAATTGTGACTCTTGTAGCAATTTGATCATTGTTTTTTCATCAACCGCATTATATCGAGTCAACCTATCAAGGTTATCTTGAACTAAAATGTCCAAAGATTCCCCTCCTTTATAAGCACTGCCTGCCACTACAAGGATATGTGTAAATTGAGAATATTCCAGAAGCTTTTTAACAACAACTTCGGTGATATTTTTGGGATCCGCCCCTCCAAAACAAACAAACACTGTATCAATCCTGTTAATTTTTCTTTCAGTGCCAGCCAATTTCAAAAACGATGGACGCAGCAAAGCAAAGTCAGGCCCTAGACACACTTGTGTATATGTTTCCACTGAATAATCTTCTATCCTTACACCTGGAGCGTGGTTAATTACCACATCACTGACAAAGTGTTTATCATGCAGATCGTCAATACACACTAATTTGCAGCCCTTTGCTTTTATAGCTTTTTGGTAGTTTGTGTCAAAATGATAGCCATCCAATATGACAATTTCATCACCAGTCAGGTAGTCAAAAAAAGCCTGAGGAACATTATCTATTTCGATAACACTTTCGCAAACATCTAAAAGTTGCTTTTTTATATGCTCAGAAGGGCTGTGGATAGCAAACTCACAGAAAAAATCATTTTTTAGCATACTTGCTATGGCCAATGACCGCACAATATGCCCTAATCCGATTTTTGCATTTCCATCCGCTCTCAGAACGACTTTTTGGCTCATCATTCTACCGTTAACAGCTTATATTTGAGCTCTGCTATTTGCCAATCAGTGTGATTGTCTATATCTTGTACTTGTAGCTCACTTAATACGATACTTCCACTATTGTTGGTAAACAGCTGTTTTGATACTTTGAACTTTTCCAGATTCAGCCAATAAAACTGTCCTGCATCATGGTAAACTGGTGGCAGATCTTGACTGCGAGAGTTCAAATGTTCCGGCCAGACCATTTTTACCTTTTCGCAATCGATTTCCAAACCTCTCCAGACAGGATAACCAAAAGGAACAATGGGGAAAACAGTATCGTATTTGCCTTTAAGTAGCTTGTCAAGTGCTTCTTGTAAAGTTCTCTCCGTAAGTAATGGTGCTGTAGGGTAAATACAACAGGCAAAATCAAATACTACTCCTTGTTGTTCATACTGTTCAATTACTTCCAACAACACTTCTGCTGTAGTAGCATAATCATCAGCATTTTTTTTGCTTCTCAAAAAAGGCACTTCCGCGCCATGGGATTTGGCAAGCCCAGCAATTTCTTCGTCATCTGTAGAAACCATTACCTCATCAAACAAAGCACTTTTCAGAGCCGATTCAATACTGTAAGCAAGGATAGGCTTTCCTAAAAAGGGCTTGATATTTTTTCTGGGAATTCGCTTGCTCCCTCCCCTTGCAGGGATGATGGCTAGTTTTTTCATACTACAAACTCCAGCACTTTTTCTATAACATAAGCTTGTTCTTCTTCAGTCAAAGTAGGGTACATGGGCAAACTTAAACAATGTTCGTAGTAGCTTTCCGAAACAGGTAAATCACCTTTATTCCACCCAAACTGACGATAGTAGGGCATCAGATGAACAGGGATATAATGTACTTGCGCAAAAATATTATGTTCTCGCAAATGATTATATAAACCCAAGCGATCTTCGACTTGAATGACATACAGATGGTATGCATGGTAGAAATTAGAAGCAACAACTGGTGTTTTAACTGCTGTTGTAGTTTTGAAGGCATCACTATACCGCTGAGCGATTATTTGTCTTTGTCGTAATCCTTCATCTGCTCTTTGTAATTGACTTTTGCCCAAGGCTGCCTGAAAATCGGTTAAGCGGTAATTAAACCCCAATTCTTGCATCTCATAATACCAGCCTCCATGATTTTCATGAAGCAAGTTTTCGTCTTTGGTAATGCCATGGGTACGGTAAAGCAAAAGCTTTTTATATAAAACTTCGTCATTAGTTGTGATCATTCCTCCTTCGCCTGAAGCAATATGTTTCACTGGATGAAATGAAAAAATTGCCAAATCGGCATAAGCCCCATTTCCACAATATTGCTTATTACCTTCCTGATCAATAAAATACCCTCCTGGAGCATGACAAGCATCTTCCAATACCCACATTCCGTATTCATCTGCCAATTGCCGATAAGCTTCCAAAGCAACAGGATAACCGGCAAAGTCTACGGGAATAATCCCTTTGTAAGTTCCTTTTGGGGCTGATTCTAACAAGGCCCGGACTTTTTCGATATCCAATAAAAAGGTCTCTGGATCAATATCTGCAAAAACGACTTCGCCTCCCATATAGCGAACACTATTAGCAGATGCCGCAAATGTATTTGGAGTCGTAATCACTTTATCTCCGGGTTGAACCCCCAATGCAATTGTAGAAAGATGTAAAGCAGCCGTGCCATTGGCTACTGCTACAGCATATTTAGCTCCTACATACTCAGCAAAAGCACGTTCAAAAGCAGCTACTTGAGGACCTTGGGTTAAAAAATCCGATTTCAGGGTATTGACAACTGCTTGTAGGTCTTCCTCTGTAATATGTTGTTTTCCGTAGGGTATCATGGTACTGTTTAGACTAAATCGAAGGTTGGGTCAACATGTTCTTTAATCAAGCTTCTCAGGCCCTCCACTGTTTCCCATTCGGTGTTTTCCCCAGAATTGTATTGAAATCCTTGTTTTACCTTTTTAGCTTGGAAATGATTTATAAATTCCTCCAAGTTAAAGCGGGTTGTTTGAGGCAAAATCGCATAATACTTACCAAGGTCGTAAGTGTTGAAAGAATCGGAGGCCGTGATCATTTCTTCATGAATCTTCTCTCCTGGTCGAATTCCCACAACTTTATGCTCACAACCAGGACCGATCGCTTTAGCAACATCCGTAATCTTGTAAGATGGAATTTTAGGAACAAAAATTTCTCCTCCCCAAGCAGATTCCAAAGCATGTAGTACCATATCAACTCCTCCTTGCAAAGAAATATTAAACCTTGTCATAGTGGGATCTGTAATAGGTAATATACCTTCTTCCCGTTTCTTCAAAAAGAAAGGTATGACCGAACCATTAGACCCCATCACATTGCCATAACGCACTACAGAAAACTTGATCGGGTTCCAACCTCGAATATTGTTGGCAGCCACAAAAAGTTTATCCGATGCCAATTTCGTTGCTCCGTATAAATTGATAGGAGCTGCAGCTTTGTCAGTAGATAAAGCAACCACATGTTGAATATCCGTTTCCAAAGCAGCATTGATGATATTTTCTGCTCCTAATATATTTGTTTTAACACATTCCATTGGATTGTATTCGGCAATAGGAACATGCTTCATTGCTGCTGCATGAATAACAAAATCTATCCCTTTAAAAGCCCTTTTGACACGATCATAATCCCGTATATCTCCAATAAAATACCGAATTTGAGGGTATTTACTCATAGGGAAATCATGAGACATCTGAAACTGTTTCTGCTCATCCCTGGAAAAAATCACCAGTCGTCTTACTTCTGGCCACCGTTCCAAAATGGTCTTTGTCAATGCTTTGCCCAAAGAACCAGTTCCCCCAGTAATTAATATCGATTTGCCGTTTAA
>NZ_JBDKWZ010000004.1:0-487810 GCF_039710355.1 Rapidithrix thailandica
AACCTTTATCAATTATCGCTCTAAGCTCGGATACTTCTTCTTGCAGTAATTTGACCCTGTACCTTTTCATCTTTTTTCTAAAGGTACTGAATTATTACGTTATTTTAAATTTTACTTAACACTAGGATGTTTCTTCCTGAATGATTTGCTTGTGTTTTTCGCCCCATACTTCCAATTGTTTTAAGATGGGTTTTAGTTCTAGTCCGATTTCCGTTAACTCATATTCTACCCTTGGCGGAACTTCGGCATAAACCGTTCTTTTTACCAATTGGTTGGCTTCTAACTTCCGTAACTGTAAGGTTAGCACCCGTTCCGTAATGTTGGGCAAGTGTTGTTTCAGCTCTCCGAAACGAAGTTTCCCATTGATCAAATAGCAACAAATCGCTAAAGTCCATTGCCCGCCAATGAGACTGACCGCATAAGTTTCCGGGCATTCGGCATTCAGGTTTTGCCTGTTTTCGTAATTCGTTGAGGTTTCTTTGATTTTACTCATACTTACATTTTTGTTAGTCCCTTACAATGGGTTGCGAATATACAGATGTATGCTTGTATTTATAATTTTACCATCCGTAAGATGGTTGCAACGCGGAGGTTAAGTGTCCCTTTCCTAACTTGATAACCAAAGGTTATTCGCCAGTGATAAGGAGCGCTCCTCTATCATGAAATCAACTTTCTTACTTTATTCAAAAAAAAACAAGCATTTATAAAAAAAACTAAAGAGATGAAAACGCTGGTAATGATCATTCATCCCAACCTTGAAAACTCACTGGTCAACAAACGCTGGATGGAGGAGTTGGAAAAATACCCGGACAAATATGTATTGCATGACTTGTACGGTGCATATCCCGATGAAATTATTGATATTGAAAGGGAGCAACAACTGGTAGAAGCGTTTGACAAGATTATCTTCCAGTTTCCTTTCTATTGGTTTAACTGTCCGCCACTTTTCAAAAAATGGTTGGATGAGGTATTAACCCATGGTTGGGCCTATGGAAAGGGCAGCGAATATAAACTGGCCGGGAAGAAAATTGCTTTAAGTATTTCGGTGGGAATTAACAAAGCGGATTATCACCCTTCGGGAAGGTATAAATATACGCTGGAGCAATTGACCGCTCCTTTTGAAATTACTTTTGAATACATCAGGGCTGATTACCAACCGTTTTATGCATTCTATGGTGTAGAGCACCATGCCTCTGCGGAACGGGTGGAAAAGAGCGCCAAAGCGTATATTTCCTTTCTGGAAGAATTCCGAATAAAGGTATAATGAGTCTTGTTGACAGGACGCTTTTACGGTGTCAGTCGGAATGTCTAATACTCTAAGGCTGAACAATGTTAAAGAGTGGTGGAGGGGAGCTTGTGCGGTATGCCGTTATTGGATTTGAGCTGAAATAACAGAATGGTTTTCCGTAGAAAGAGGTTGTGAGCAAAGTACCTTTGGTAAAGGTATAGGAAGTCCGGTGGTGATGACTGCCGGGCTTTTTATGATAATATAAATGTGTACTACTAAGCTGTGAAAGGTTGAGTTCGTTGGAGGAGTATTATTTTTTGATACTTTTCTGAATAAAATTGAAAAGCACTTTTACCTGGGAGTTGGACAGGTGTAGCTTTTTGAGCTTTTGAAAAGTGTCTTCATCTATAAATTCCCACTCTTTGATGATTTGTAATATTTCTTGGTGATCTATTCGAAGGCTACTGTTCAGGAAGAAGGTTTCGCCTGTGAAGAAGATTTTCTCCATTTTAAAATTACGATTTTCATCCAAGGAGCATCTGGCGATGGCAATATGGGTTTGGTCATTCCCAATGAAATGGCACTCTCGAAACCTCTTGTTTCTTACGGCCGTTCGCATCACCACCTCCTGGCTTAAAATTAAACCGGGTATCACATTGAGTGTTGGGAGAAAGCTTGCATCTGATTCGTTGTGAATAATATAGGCTTTCAAAAGTTTCACCTCGCCAATTACCTCTCTTAATAAAGTATTATCTTGCACCTTAGCATAGGTTTGCAAGGCTTTTTGATGATCCTGGGTTTCTGAGATAAATATATCGGTTTGGTTATATTTTTCTACGATTCGGATGGGGATAACAAGCATAGTACACTTGGGGTAATATTGTTAGATATAAGATAAACTTCTGTAGTTTTAAAATAATAAATTTCCAAATAAGAGGGTAGTTATACGAGGGGATTTATCCCGTTTTATTGTTATTCTGAATTCTCAAATTGGAATTATTATACAATCAAGTAACGTCTTAAACCCGGAGTTTATTAGTGAGCGGATCTGTGACTATTGAGTCGAGACCGGTTCGATGAATCTTTTTAGGATTGTGTTGAATCTATTTTACGAAATTTATGAAGAGCTTTGTTAATAAAATCAGTAGGTATAAACAGGTTAGGAGTTAAATGTTTTTGGGCTTTGTTACAGATCTGCGAGGAATATGATAATGAAGTTTGTTAACCAATGTTCCCTATAAGGCGCTCCCTGATATCTCTTAATTACCAGGAGGCTTCTTTTTAAAATGGGAAACAAAAGGAAGAGTGGTAACCTTGTTAAGGTCTGATCAAAGCAATGCTTCTTTGTTGTATTTGTTTCTGTATTCCAAGGGAGATATACCGGTGATTTTCCTAAAAACTTCACGAAAGGCTTTTACATCCGAATACCCTACTTCATACATGACTTCATTGATGGTTTTGCGACTGGTTTCAAAAGCCTTCTTTGCCGATTCAACTCTAACCCTTTGCGAATATTCTACCGGGGTATTTCCCGTAGCTTTGATAAATCTCCGGTCAAAAGTCCGTCTGCTTACCGAGAACATGGAAGACAACCGTTCCGCCGAAATCTTTTCATGCAGCTTGCTTTCAATATATGCCTGAGCTTTTTTCACCATTTCATCTCCGTGCATTTTCTGCCCTGTAAAAATGGTAAAGGTCGATTGGCTTTGCCGGTCCATTTCAATTTGAAAGACCTTGGAGCAAAAAATAGCAGTTTGCCTGTCATAATATTTCTCTATCAGGTAAATGATCAGATTCAGGAAAGAATAAGCGCCTCCGTTCGTGTAAATTCCACACTCATCCGTAATCAATTGATCCGTTTGCAGATGCACTTTGGGAAACATACTTCTGAATTGTTCTGCTACAGCCCAATGTGTGGAGCACCTTTTCCCCGTAAGTAGTCCCGTAGAAGCAAGGATAAATGCACCGGTACAGATACTCGCGATTTCCGCTCCGTCTTTATACTGTTTCCGCAGCCACCCAATCAGCGGTTCGTTTTCTTTTATCGCTTTTTGATAATGATGATTCAATGAAGGAATAATAATAAGATCCGTTTTCCTGATCGAAGAGATCTGTGTGTGTGGATTCACCGTCACCAGACCGTTATAGAATTCTACTCTGGGAGAAACACCAACCAACTGGATGTCGAACAATTCCCCTCTGCCACATTCTTTCCAATATTCATTGGCCCTGGTAAATAGTTTATACGCACCGATTATACTGCTGAGGTTGTTCTGTCCGTCCGGGACGATGATGCTAAGGTGTTTCATCTTTATAAAGTTAGGTATGTATCTGTAAAGATAAAGAGAGAATGGTGTCCAAATCAACCCCTTATAAAGTCTATTTTACACCCTCTTTCATTGGTTTATAGACAATACTTTTGCTATATACGTTTTACAAAAAACATAAAGACAATGACTACATCAGATTTTACCTCTACCTTGTTGGTAGATCAATCACCCGAAGAAGTATTCCATGCCATCAACAATGTACGTGGGTGGTGGTCTGAGGAAATTGCAGGAAGTACAGATAAACTCAGCGAAGAGTTTACCTATCATTACAAAGATGTACATTCATGCAAAATGAAGTTAGTAGAAGTCATTCCCGGCAAAAAAGTCGTTTGGCAGGTGATGGACAATTATTTTAAGTTTACCAAAGACCAAAGCGAATGGCAAGGCACCAACATCAGTTTTGAAATCATGAAAAAAGACGGGCAAACACAACTACACTTCACCCACCAAGGCTTGGTACCCGGGTTGGAATGCTTTGAAATTTGTTCGAATGCATGGGCCCGGTACATACAGCAAAGTTTACGGAGCTTGATCACTACAGGAGAAGGCCTGCCCAATACAAAAGAAGGCGAGATCAAAGTTTCTTAAAAAGAAGTCACTGGCAATTGAACACAATGCACTCTGATAAATCGATCGGAGTGCATTTTTTTCTTCTGTTGATTAAACAGTTGAAAAGTAAATGAACTGTAACCAGATTTATGAACGTATTCTATGGTATTCCACTATTATGTTTGTATGAGTGAGGAGTTATTCCTAAAATAAATTTATAGAATGGAGGGATGAAAAAAGGTGTTGAATATCTTAAAAAGGTTATGAAGTGAATTAACCTTTTTCTTTTGCTAAAAAATGTTTCAAAAATGCCTCCTCTGTGTTACTTTTTTCAACAATAGCTTTGGCTATTCTCTTCAAAAAGTGCCTTGATGAGCCGATTTTGATTCCATTTTCGGTCAAAAACTATACGTTTAATCCACTTCATTGTAAGGAGTTTAAATTAGAAGAAAGAGGTTATTTTTTTTAGTAATTATATAAAAAGAAATATATTGTCAGTCAAGTTAGAGAAACAAAATGAAAGAACAAATTAGCCTTTTCTTTGGAATTTTATTCGCATTTTCTTGTAATCACTTAAAACAAAATGATAAGAAGAATGATATTGAAAATCAATTGATTGTTAAGGAGGTGATAGAAGAAAATCAAAATATTTATAGATGTTTGTCAGAAGTACTATTTGACGATAGTACTTCGCTAGACGTTGTTTGCAACTTTTACACTCAAAGAAAAATAGATTCTATTTCTGTCCAAAAAAAGAGTGTTAGAGGAAGATATCTTCATTGTGGAAAAGGAAGAGTAAATATGCGGCTTTTTAACCTTCTAAAAACTTCCAATTTCAAAGAGTATAACGAATTGGAAAAAATACATACGGCACATAATATCATTATCAAATCAGATATTTTATACTTAAGTGGGAGAGAACATTTAAAATGTTTAGAAGAAAATGATAGTGTATTGATCAAATCCACTATTTATACCTTCCATCAACAGGGTCTGAAAACCAATTTAATGATAGTAGATGAATTGCTTAAAATAGAGTAATGACTTCACGAATACCTGAATATTCCCATCTCAATTCCCTTCAAATGGCTTCGTGTGATGTACTGTCAAGAGTTTGAAAGAAGGGGAGGGTATGTATTTGAGCAATCTTTGTGTATTGCAGTACCCAGGTTCAACAACGTAAAGCCCCGGTGCGTTTGTGTCCATTATTTGCCCTTCACCTGCGGCAAGAGGTTTTTAGAAAGCTTTTTAACTAAACAAGTGGATAAGCACCAGGTCCGGAAACAGTTGAAACAACTAAATTACGCTTTTATACGTAAGTATAATTATCCAAATGTTTACTACATTTGACCCTTTCTACGATCCAATCAACCTATTTTTACATTACAACTAACTACTCTAGTCAATTTTTTTCAACCAGTAACACCTTGAATGATATGAGTTTAACAGCAAAACTCTATGTTGAGGATAAGGAAATTAACATTCTTGACTTCAAATTCCGGTTTACCCGTTCGGTAGACGAACACGGCAAACCCATGGGCAAACCCAACGGGACAATCTTTGATATCACCTTTGAAACGACCTCGGATCAGAGTTTTTTTGCCTGGTCTGTGGGCATGGACATGGTGAAAAAAGTAAAGATTGTCGTTTCCCCGGTGACGCAGGACAGCAAAAGCCGGGTTTTCGAACTCTACGATGTGCATTGCGTCTTCTTTAAGAATAATTTCAACGGGGTGAATGGGGAACCCATGACCACCCAAATCAAACTCTCCCCGGCCATCCTCTACGATGGAGGGTATAAAATCCTGGAACACTACTGGAAGGAAACCGACCTGAGCGTTCAGGATACCCCGGTGACAACCATTGCCCCGGAGAAGGAGTTGGAGATTGTCAAAATGCATTACGAAGATCAAAACGGGGAGGAAATTTCAGAGCTCTTTTATGGAAATGTCACCTTGGTGATCCGGACCCGGAACGGCAGCAATAAAAAGCTGACAATCGACCTTGATGACAAGCACCACGATTTTATTTACCGTGGACAAAGCCTTGAAGACGACCTCCTCAAAGACATTGCCCTTGTAGGAGATGTCACGCGGGTGGATGTGGAAGTCGTACCCCCCTCAACACTAAAATAATCCGAACTACTTAACCTTACTATCCTTATGTTTAAAGTTTCTGAATCGGGTAACCCCGGAAATTTCATTCTTGTTAAACCGCTGCAACTTGCTCAGTCGCCTTATATCGTTTCCTTTTACCGCTCCCAAATACAAGCCAAAAATAGCCTCAACAGTGGAGAGTATGATACGGCTTATACCGGTACCTTTGGCTTTGATCGTTTTGACGCTAGCATTATGTCGAGCGGGCTTGTCAAGGAGTACACCAAGTTAAACGGCATAGAAACCCATAAACCTTCGGTCAAAAGTGAAAAGGACCATTCTTATTATTGTCCTTATTTGTCCCTTTGGCCACCCAATATCGCTGGAGTAAACAGCGCCAATATTTATATAGGGCTGGAAAAAAGCAATTACTTTGACAAGGGGAATGACAAAACCGAAGTGTTGGTGGACTTTGAAAGTGAGGACGGCCAGGTCATTACGGTCAATGGAAAAGCCAAAGCGTCCGTTAAACTGGTACTGGATGATAAACCTGGCAATTTACCTGCCCTAAAGCTTGAATGCATAGGCGAGTTTGAAAAGGAGTTGGCCATCACAGCAAAGGTTGGCAAGGTGGTGATCGGTAAACTGCTCCTTTACCCGAACAAAGTGCGTTACAAAGGGGTGATCCAGCCGGTATATGTGCGGTTAGGCAACGCCACCAGTGATCAGCTTACGGAGGTACCCACGGCTACGATTGCGGATATTGACGAGCAGGGCTTATTGACTTGTGCCAATCAACACGGACTGAACCAAGCCTTTATTCAGTGTGAGGTAGCGCAGAAGACTCATCAAATTACTTTTGATAGAGAAGAGCTAAGGATGTATCTAGATGTGAACAGTGAAGATAGTAAAATCTACCTGCACAAAAAGGATGGTTTACGGCAAGATTTCAACCAAAAGGTAAAGGATTTGTATAAAACAGTTGTAGCAGGCGGGGTTGTAGCAGAAGAAAGGGTTGCAAAAGACAGTGCTTTTCACAGTAGCGGGATACATCAAATCCTAAAAGACTTTGCAGAGAAACTTGAAAAGAAATTTGAGGTATTTAAAGATGTCACATACAACGCAAACAATCCAAATAGCAAGTATTCATTTAATGATACTTATAAAGGGTATCACAAAAAGGTTATGAACCGTTTTTGGACTCATAAGAGCGTTAACAACGGTAGAAGAGGCCTGTATGATAAATTTGAGCAAGCGGAGATGCGAATGGAACATGAACTTGCGCAACAAGGGATTGTCAACAATCAAGCAAAACATGGAGAGGTAGATAGCTTTAAAGAAAAGACACTGTATGTGTTTTATTTTCCGGATATTGAAGCAAGTTACCCCAAAACAACGACAACGGAACTTAAATATGGGGCAGTGCCCGGCTATACTCAAACAGGAAGAGGGATATCGTATATTTTTAAAAGTGGTTTTGGGTTGCCCGATGCCATTGTACATGAAATTGGTCATGGCTTAGGTTTACCCCATCCTTTTGAACACAACAAAAGTTTTGACAAAAGTATACGCAGCAAACAGCTCATTGATTCAGAGATAAGCATGTTCAATAATGATATAAGCTTTCATAAAAAGATGCAAAGTTTAGGTGAACAGACATTAAGTGATATTGAAAAGTGTAAACTTACCAGTTATCAGGAGTATCAACGGTATAAATACTTTGAAAATGCTTATAACAAAGTTGTGGCTGAATTAGATAAAGTAAAGAAGAATTCCTACGATGCATATGTTGATTTTAGAGAGTTGGTTGTAAAGATCAGGGAGCTTGCCGCAAAAGAGAATGGGAATATTCCTGTAGAGGTAGAGGATGTAACCACCACTTTGGAGGAGAAAAAGCAAGGAATAAAAGATGATATAGAGGCCAAAGATAAAAAAAATGAGAAATTAGAGAAAAACATAGAAGAACTTAAAGTAGAGAGGAAAACGGCACCGGATGGGAAGGCAATAGATACCTACCATCCACAAAGTGATACCATGGAAAACTTTATGGATTATGACTTTGATGACAGTGGTAAGAAAGATAAATTCAAGAGAAAAACTTTCTACAAATGGCAATGGGATAAAATAAGAGAGACAGGAAGTGGTAATAATTTATTAATCGAGCTAAAATGATGAAAAAATTATTTGTATTGCTTTGTATCGTACTTTGTTTTCATTCCTGTAAGACGGTTCCCAAAGGAAATATGGACAAAGTCTACTATGAATATAATGAAAAAGGTGTTCCGGAATATGCTGTGATGATCTACGACCCGAAAACAGATTATGTCACTTATATTACAGCCAATACTGTAAACAATGGAATTGTTTGGATGAAGGGTAGGAAATTTCGAAACGATCGTTTGATAGGCTATCAATACATGTCTTCTGTAGTCCTTATTAATGGCTTGTCTTTGGACATTTGTAGTCCGTCTACAGATAAAGGCTATGATTTGACTTATTTGATTGACGAAGAAAAAAATGGGGGGTCGGAAATCTATTTTGTAGGAGTCCTTCCCACAGATGACCGGTGCATCGTACCTCACAAAGCTGATTTTTTTCCCCGGAAGCTCAAACGAACTACAGGTATTGATTACAACCGGTTTTGGCCTCCCCATCACGATGTGATTAATGCGCTGAATGAAGATAAGTTTAGAGAAGCAAGGGTAATTTTGTTACAAAATGTCAGGGAAGAAGGCAAACGACAAGATGAAAAACAAAGAAGAATATTAGAAAGACTTAAACAGGAACAAGACTCTACAAAAAAGAAAGAGTAGTTCAAAAAGCCGGGTTTGTGGTGTAATTGCTGCAAATCCGGCTTTTTCTTATTTATGAGGTAAAGGATTGAGCCTTTCAGGCCTCAATCCTTTTTGGTTTGTAAATCTGCTTGTATCCTTCAGTCCAATGTTTAACACTATTTTCAGACTTCTAAGGTAAATATCGGTTATACATAAAGGTAAAATAAGAAAATCCATACATCCGCTTGGGACGCACTTTTCTTATAAATTTTCTGTTTTAATATTTGATTTATTATTCAAGAAAAATAAGTGAATTATGGTAGATGTTATTAAAGAAATAAAGTTGTATAATTCCATAGCGAAAGAGAAACGAAAAAAGTATACACTAACTGTAGAAGAATTAGAAGAAAATTTAGCTCTATCTAGAGGGAGTTTAAATGTTATAAATCAAAAAAAATTAAACTTTTCAGCTTTTGCGTTATGGATAGCTGTCGCAAGGTGTTGGACTTCTAAAGAGCTTACAGATCCTGAATTAGAACGTAAGTCAAATGGGTTTGCATTATTATATGGAGATATGTTAAGTGAAGAAAAATTTGCTCTGATAAGTTCTGGAATTGAGCCTGTAAGAGATTTTTCTAAAACTTCAGGTATAGGACAAATAGCTCAAGGAGTAAATTTTTTATTTGCCCAAGAAATTTTAAAATTTCCAATTGTTGTAGACTTTGAGAGCTTTATTAAAAATAAAAACTCACACGCAGAGATAACTGGACCGAGACCTGATTTTATATTACACAAGGATAACACTGTAGAAAATAATATAGCCCTTCTTGAATCTAAAGGGCAGTATAATCCTCCTCTGACATCATCTACAAAAATTGTACTTAAAAAGGCCCTCAAACAGTGTGAAAATGGGCGATTAATAATCTCTAATAACTTACCAATGTATAATATAAGTAAAACTTTTGGAACCGCTGTGATATTTTATAATGAACAAAGTTCGGAATCTAGTAAAATTCAATATGTTGACCCTGAGTATCCAAATGAAAACAGCACAAATAATCTTGATTTGATTCGATATCACTATGCTTCTTGGTTTTTTATAATGAAGAATTTTGTCATTTATAAAAAGTTGATAAACAATGAATTTTTGGTTGAGTCAGATATAAAGAAAGCTAGAAAGAAAAAAATATTTGGTCAGCCATTTTATCTCTTTAAATATAATGCCGAAGAGCGATTTGAAGGATACGGTTTTGATTATGGGTTAAGGGTTGAAGTTGTTGATGTTTTGATGGGAAAAAAACAAAAATTTAATGAAATTCAATTTGATATAAATATCAAAGATACTCAAAAAAACAATTTTGAATATTTTAAAGATGGAACAATAATTTATTTTG
This sequence comes from Rapidithrix thailandica, assembly GCF_039710355.1. Taxonomy (NCBI): domain Bacteria; kingdom Pseudomonadati; phylum Bacteroidota; class Cytophagia; order Cytophagales; family Flammeovirgaceae; genus Rapidithrix; species Rapidithrix thailandica. The sequence goes on from NZ_JBDKWZ010000004.1 coordinate 10,372, forward strand.
GAAGTGAAAAAATGGGGAAGACTTACATATAATAAATGGGTTAAATTTTTTTATATACTCCTACCAATCCTGGTTGGACAAACTATTGTTTATCACCATTCCCAGACTTCTCAAGTAAATATCCGTCATTTCCAAGGAGTGATGCCTTAATTGGGTTTGCAGGGTTTTAATATCAATTCCGGCCCGGTAGGCATTGACCACGCCTGTATGCTTCCAGGAGTACAGGGTAATCACTCCGTCAAACAAACCTAACTTGCGCAAGACGGCAATATGCTTGTCGGTAACCCTTACCCGTCTGAGTTGGGTTTTGCCCGGTTGCATATTATTGGCCCCGAAGATGTAATAGTCGGCCGGAATTTCGTCTATCTTCATTTGCTCCAGGATTTTTTGAAAGCCTTTGTTGATGGCCACCGTTTCCTGTTTGCCATTTTTGGAGACGTCCGGATACACGATGATATGTCCCTCTTTAAGGTTGACATGACCGGCTTTTAAACGGGTGATCTCCGTAGGCCTCAGAAAACCGTAATAGATAAACCGGGTAAAGAAATACAAAGAGGGTTCGTGTTGTAACAAGTGCTCTTCAATGGCTGTTTTCTGTTCTTCGGAAAAGGCCTGGTTTTTTGAAGGCTTGTGCTTCCTTCGCTTGATGGAAGCCAAAGGGTTCTTCTCGATCACCTCCCGGCTGATCAAGACATTGAAAAAGGTCTTGAGAATGGTCAAACGGTTGTTAAACGTACTGTTGGAGACTTCCCGGTCAATGATGAGTTCATCAAAGTAGTCGTAGTACAGTTTCAAAGGCACGTCTTCAATTTTTTTGCCGGCTACCTCATTGTCCTTTAGAAAAGCGATAAAGTCCTTAAACACGCTTTTATAGCTTTTTACCGACTCAGCCCTGGCGTTGACGGTTTTGAGTTTAAAAGCGAGTTCAAGGGCTTCTTGGATACTTTGTGTTTGCTTGTTGCTTTTCTTGCGGATCTTGGGCGCGTTGAATACCGCCCCTTTCTCCAGTTGGCTGTTGGTGTACTGGATCAACTTTTTGGCATAGGCCTTTCGCTCTTTAGCGGTTTTGTATTTTGCGGGGATATAAACCCATTTGCGTTTGAGTTTATCAAGTTTGGCATCCCATGCATAAAATTCCACGTACCACCTCTTTTTGAGGTCTCCGTTTCGATCCACCAAACGGGCGGGTTTATAGTCAAAGTGCAATTGTTCGTCCGGCATCGTTAAACCAAGTTCTTTAATGATTTTTGTGTCAAAACCTGTGTCAATCGAGGGTATAAAGCAAGATAACCCACTGAAAATCAGTGGGTTATCTACCAAATGGTCGGGATGACAGGAATGACTGAAAAAACGAGGGAATGGCTTGATACACAGAGGGAAAGGATTTTGTAGCAGCGGTTAACGCTTGTAGCAATGCGATTTGTAGCGGTACAGAGGGCTTTTGTTCCTCGGAGGTTACGACTTCTTTTGACCTTCATTTCGTCCATATTGTACGTTGTTTAGAAAAGTGAAACTTAATTGATCAAAGCACCGGGGTAACCGGTACTTTGATCAAAAAGAAAAGGTCTTTCAATGTCAGTTGTTATGTTGAACTTTTTGAAGAAGGTGCTGGATCACAAGATCCTGTTGATGTATTTTCTTTACGAAGAAATTTACCTGTTCACTGAGCTTTAAAACAGTCTGAAAAAGTACTTCGTTTTGAGCTTTTAGCTCTTGAATCTGTTCCAGGTGTAAATCAGTTAGCAGTAATGTGATGATTTTTTGAATGGTTCAAAGCGACCACATTGTCACCATGAACCTCTTGTGATTTGTTGATATTCATTTGAAAATTAGATAATTATGTTGGTATATGAGTTAAAATGCATTATTGGGGAATAATAAAGTATTTTGAATTATAGTCCTTTGAGTTTTAATAATTGGTCTTTGCACTCCAGCAATTGTTTGTACAGTTCCCGGTTCTCTTTTCGCAGTTCTTCTAATTCCAATTTCTCAGAATCCTTAAGTGTTTTGTCCTGGTCAGGACCTGTAATTTGGTTTCCCTGGCTGTGGTTCATGGCCACGACTCCATCCCCTTTGACTACCTGGCTTTGGTCACGGCTACCGGCTTGTGTTTCTTCAAAAAAGGCGGTGATAGGCATTTCTAAAGCGGCCGAAAGCTTCTCCAGCCATTTAGTTTCCACACTTTCTTTAGAAATTATATAATATAAGGTTGATTGCTTAATTCCAGACTTTATAGCAACCTGTGGTACTTCTAATCCTTTTTCAGTAATCTTAGCCTTAATGTTCTTTCCTACATTCATGAAAATCAATATTTTATAAAATTGATTACAAAATACTCTATCAATATATTGGAATATTGTATCAGTATTTATATAATTGCATTGAAGTCAAACGCAAATTAATGTATAATAATGCAAAGATTTTGAAAATGACTTCAAGAAATGGGGACCTCCCTAATTTATTGTTCTAAACCTACGTAAAAAAGCTATGAAAAAACAGCAACGCCAAGGCAAACCGGCCTTGAAAGCGGACCGGAATTCCTGTGTCAAATCCAAATCCCGGCCCAGCAACACCAATGACTTTGAATTGGCCCGGAGAATTCATTATTGCCTGTCCGCCCCCAGCAAAGCCAAGTTGCAAAACACAGTGCTTTCCCAGTGTGCCCGGAGACAGCACCCGGTGGCCCAACGGACGTATTACAATACCATCAGCGGTACGACCACGAATCCCTGGGTATTGATCGAATTGATGCGGGCTTTGCATTTAAACATCGAACAGTTGACCGACCCGGATTTTTACTTTGACGATCCTTTTAAAGGAATGCAGCGAAACGCCTTGGAATCCGAAATAGAAGAAAAACTAAGACTATGCACGCTTTAACCCCTATTGCAATGGATTTGGAAAAGCTGAAAGTGGCCCTGCACAAGGGGGAGACTTCTAAAACCTTGGCCTTGGCGGCCGACTTGCAAAGCCGCTTTACGCAACTGGAAACGGACCTGAGTTCCAAACTCTGCTCTTACTCCCAGATCATCCAGCGGCAACAAATGATGCTGGAGCTGTTGCAGGAACAAAACAAGGATTTACTCCGCTTGCTGGCCAAGCGCAAGTAAGCCGCTCTTATTCAACCCTTAATTTTAACCTTTCAAACGTATGGCAGAATCAAACCCTCTGCAATCGCATAAGCGAAAAGCAGACATGCAGGCTTTTGCCGAAATTTTCCGGGAAAAGCCCTACTGGGAGCAGTACAAGCCGAAACAGCGGATTGCCCTGGTACTTTCCTTTGTGTGCAACGCCTTGAGCATTGCTGCGGCCTTTACCTTTCCCTTTCTCCAGCTGGCCGAACTGTTGCCTTATGTAGCCGAGGAAACGGCTTATTTCCTCAGCGGATTGATTACCCTGTGTCTTTTGGTGCTTCTGGAACTGGGCCTACGGCTGGAGTTGCGCTATTTCTTTGTAGGCGCCTTGAAAAGCAACTGGCAGAAGATCAACCCGTTTAGCCTCCTCTGGGTGGCTTTGCTCTTTTCCCTGTCGGTCTTCAGCAGTATGAAAGGCGCGGAATTGTTTGTCTTACATACCGATACCCAGCAGGCGGCCCTGCTCAACGGCTTTCAAGAGGATACCGTCCAAATCAACCGAGGTTTTCTCCAACGGATTGCCGAAGAGGAAAAAGCCCTGGCCGCCTACAAGGCTTCGGTGTCCTGGAAGGGCAAGATCAACATGTACAATCCCATCACCCGGCAGGTGATTGCCGGGCATACTTCGGAGATCGCCCGGCTCAAAGCCGACTGGCGGGACGGGTTGCAACATGCGCAGGGCCGTTATGAACAGAAATCCGCGGAGCAAAAGCAGTTTACCCATACGGCGGCCCGGGTGATGATGGGTGTCAGCCTTTCGGTGGTGAGCCTGTTTTTGTTGAGTATGTGGTATATCTACTACTTTGCCCACCGCTCGGTGCTGGAGGAACAAAGCCCGCAGGAGGCCTCCCGTCCGGTGCCGGTCACGGTCCCTTACGAACCGGAGCGGGAACGCCCCCAAATCGGTTTTCAAATCCCGGTAGTCAAAAAGAAGGACGCGAACGAGACGGCAGAAAGGGACGCGGAGACGGATAAAACGGATGGGGAAAAGCCGCGTGTAACGGAAGAAGAACGGGGCTACGACAGCCGTAGGCAAGGTTTTGAGATCATCTGCGACCATTGTGGCAAGACCGCGCTCAAGCAAAGACCCAACGCTCATTTCTGTTCGGACGCCTGCCGGATGGAGTACTGGAAACATAAAAACAAGAAAAAACAATGAATGAGAAAGTCAACCAATACGTACCGGGGGAAGAGGTGGTTGTTTCTACGGCAATGGGCGTTTTGCCCGCCCGGGTGCTCACCTACGAGGTGCATTACCCGACCACCCATCCCCAGGCCTTTTACAAACTCCGTCTCCTGCAAAATGGCCTGGAGCTGTGGAACGTTCCGGAAAACTGCCTGTTTCCTTCCCTGGGCCACTTTATGGCCGCTTATGATATTCACTACATGAACCTGTAATCCCTATGTACTATCGCACCATTACCCAAATCGAAGAGACGGTGTTGGGCTGTTGTATCCAGGTGGTGGGGAGCGTGGAGCTGGCCCAAACCGTCGTCAACACGAACACCTTTTTACAGCCCGAAAACCGGGCGTTATGGCACTGCCTGCAAGAGATGCACAAAAAGCGCCAACCCATTGATATTCTCACGGTCATCCACCGGCTGGAAGGGCTTTTAAACAGCCAAAAGCAGCCCTTGAAAGCGTATTTCAAGATAGAGGAGCGCTACCGGCAGTTCCGGGAGCAGTACGCGGCCCAGGTGGCGCGGAAAGTGGATAGGGTGGTAGACCAGGCCAACTTGCAGTACTACTGTTTTGTGCTGGTGGAGGCGGCCTTGAGGCGGCAACTCTTTGCCGTCCTCAGCCGTCACGACAAAGGGGAGGACCGCAAAAAAATGCTGGACCTGATCTCCGATACCACCACGGATGTGATTACCCTGCTCAATGCCTTGTTGGACTACAACGAAAAAGACTATGCCCTGTACGAGGATTTATTGAAGGTCCAGGAACAGTTTGACAAGAAAGTACAAAAGATCCAGGTGAGCCGGCGGTACCGGCTCCTGGCTTTGATCCAGGGTTTGCAGGAAACCCGGGGCCTGGTGGAGAAGCAGAACCTCCGCCTGGCGGCCCAGCTAGACAAAACCATTGACGAACTCCGAAACCACGCCAAACGCTATGCCCTCCTTTGATGAGTTTTTTGAAGAATACAACGAACAGGAAGTAAACCTGGAAGCCTACACGGTAGAGGAAGACAAGAAGCAAAACCCGTTCAACAGCTCCTTCCCGGTGAATGTGTTTCCGGAGACGGTGCGGAACATCCTTTTGCACTATGTGGAGTACCGCAAGGAGATTCCGGACATGCTGGGCTCGGCCATCTTAGGGGCGGTTTCGGCAGCGGTAGGGAAGACCTATAAGGCGAAGACGGACCGCTCCCCGGTGATCCTGGCTTTGTGGCAATGCCTGATCGATGAATCCGGACAAGGGAAGTCTTCGGCGATGAATTTTGCCTACAAGCCTATCCACAAGCGCAATATGCGGGCTTATAACGAGTACCTGAAGGAAAAGGAAAAGCTGGAGGAGGAACAGATGAAAAACAAGTTCGATATGCTTGCCGCCAGCAAGACGCGGGACAGTAACGAAATGGAGCAGCTGAAGAACGAAAACTTCGAACTGGAGAAGCGCTTACAGAAGCTCAAAAGGCGTACCTATATCATTGACGATATTACCTTTGAGACGCTGGGCAAGGCAATGGATTCCAACGAGCGGGGGATCTGTCTGTTTACCGATGAGCTGGTGACCTGGTTTGCCGGCTTTGGCTCCTACAACAAGAACGGAGGGGCGAAGGAAGAGGCGGCCTGGTTAAAAATCTATGACGGGGCCCCTGTGAACATCGAGCGGCAGAACAAAAGCTATTACAACCCCACACCTTTTGTGCCCATCAAAGGGGCGATGGTGCCCAACTCCCTGCACGAACTGGCAAGAGGCAATAGAAAAAACTCGGGTTTTATCTACCGGATGCTGTTTTGCTTTCCCCCCGGAGATAGGCCCTTTGTTCCGGACCGGGAAAAGGAGCCCTTACAACGGGAGTTTGTAGAGGCCTATGAAAACCTGATTGAACGGCTGTATGCCTTGGAGTTCGACAAGGACGAGGAGGGCAACCCGGAAAGTCATGTGTTGGCTTTTGACAAGCGGGCAATGGAGATTTACTACGAATGGGACGACAAGAAGGTAGACTTTATCAACAGCTTGCGGGACCCGCAGAAAAGCTCCTTTTACAAGTCGGTACACAGTAGAATGAAGATGCATTATATCCGCCTGGCAGGGGTGATGGAATGCCTGAGAGCGGCTTGTCACGAATCCAGCCTGGAGTATGTGACCTATCCGTCCTCGTATGCGGCTGCACAGCTCTGTGAGTACTACGAAGAGCAGATTTTAAAGGTGTTTAACTTTATTAATTCGTCACCTTATAAAGACCAATCCGGACACTTCCGGGTGAACTGGCGAAAGGTATTTGGCGGGAAAAACCAACTGGAAGCCCGGGAAATCAAACAGACCTTAAAACGGGAGTACAAGATGAGCGAGCGTTCGGCGGCCAATTACCTGACCAATGCCCGGAAAACGGGTGTTTTGCGCTACGGAGGCCGGATAGACCGTAAAAGCGTGTATATCTTAAACCAATAAGATATTTTCCTTTAGTGATAAAAAAAGAGCTTACAAAAAGCCCTGGGACATCGTTTCCGGGGCTTTTTGCTGTTTAGTCTTAGTTCTCCTTAAAGGGGGAGAGAGCTTTTTAAGGCCTGTAGAATCATATAGAGAATCACTTCTAAGAGAATAGAAAGGGGTTAAAACATAGTAAAGTACAAAAAAGGGGCTGTGATTTTTCTATAGGCTCCCTTTTCTTCCTATTCACTCTTAACTTTTATAAAAATACTACTTGCATTTTTGCATTTTTGCACACTTCGTTACAACTGGTTTTAAATCAAGGAGATACAAGTGTGAAGTGTGCAATTGGCGATTTGCATTTTGCACACTTGCCCGGCAAGTATGCAAAATCAGTTTGCATACTACAAAATCGCTAAGTTGTTGATAATCAACAAAAAGTAAAACGTAGTATGCAAGGGCTTTGCATTTTACTTGCATATTACAAGGTGTTGAAATACAGTTCTTTATGATAGTTATACTGGCGAAGTGTGCAAAGTATGCAAAAATGCAAGTAGTGTTTGGGAAGAGTGGTGTTTTGAGGATATTTTGGAGAAATGGCAGAGGGTAGGAGGATTCTTGGAAAAGTTTAATGTTTTTTAATCATAAAAAACAATGTGTGTTTATATAAAATTTCAAATTATATATTTATGCTGTATTTTTATAGCAAATAAAAATTAAAAATAATGTATTTGTTTGCTATTGAAGGGTTTATATGAAATATTTAAAATATTAATTGTGATAATGTATAAGGTTGATAATACCTTAAAGTCAGGAAGTAATAAATCAAAATTATTTGATCAGATAAACCGGACTAACAGTAATGTCAACCTGTTTAAAAATACTATATTAAATGGCTGATGTACACAAACCAGTGACAAGAAGTTACAACATGAGCCGGATAAAAGGGAAAGACACAAAGCCTGAAATGTTGGTCAGAAAGTTTTTATTTTCTGAAGGGTTCAGATACCGGTTGCATGATAAAAAATTGCCTGGAAAACCGGATTTGGTGTTTCCCAAATACAAAACCGTGGTATTTATCCATGGTTGTTTTTGGCATGGCCATGAGGGATGCAAGTATTTTGTTGTACCCAAAACAAGAACAGAATGGTGGATTGATAAAATCAATAAAAATAAACAGAGAGATCTCGTAAATATCGACTTACTGTTTAAGGAAGGATGGAAGGTAATTATTGTATGGGAATGTGAGCTAAAACCTGAAAAGAGAGAAAGAACCCTTCAATCCCTTGTGCGCAAACTAACTAAATAAATAAGACCAGAATTAAATGAGTGAATTGAAATATATAGATCTATTTGCAGGAGCGGGAGGCCTCTCTGAAGGGTTTATCAGAGCTGGTTTCAAACCTGTTGCACATGTTGAAATTGACAATGCCGCCTGCTATACGCTCAGAACCCGTGCAGTTTATCATTATCTGAAATCCATTAACAAATATGACCTTTATATAGCTTATCTGAAAGGAGATATATCAAGAAAGGAACTGTATTCCTCTGTACCGTCTGAAGTATTGGATACAATAATCAATTTGCCGATTGGGGCAGAACATTACTCTGAAATCAATAAAATAATTGAAGAACAACTGAGAGTAAGGAAAGTTGATTTGATAATTGGAGGGCCTCCTTGTCAGGCCTACTCATTGGTAGGAAGGGCAAGGTCTAAAACAAGTATGTCAGATGACCCGAGGAATTACCTTTATATACCTTATGCCGAGTTTCTTGGAAAATACGAACCTAAAATGTTTGTATTTGAAAACGTTGTCGGACTGAAATCAGCTGGTAACGGGATTTATCTGGAAGATATGAGAAAGCTCTTTCTGACAAAAGGGTACTTTCTCAAGCTATTTATTGTAGAAGCCAATAACTTCGGAGTGTTACAAAACAGGAAACGGATTATAATTATTGGCTGGAGAAAAGAATTGTCATTGGATATCCCTGATCTTGAATCAATCAAAATCAACACGGATTATAAGGTGAGGCACTTGTTTGAGGATTTGCCTGGAATTCAGGCAGGAGAGGGAAAAGACAAGTTTTTAACATATAAGTCTGACACCAACAGTTATTTGGAACAAAGCTTAATCCGTAATGGAATTGATGTATTGACTCAGCATGTTGCCCGGCCTCATACAGACCAGGACAAAGAGATTTACAGGATTGCTTTGAAAAAGTGGAATAAAAAACGAGAGCGTCTGAATTATAATGATTTGCCGGATCGTCTGAAAACTCATAAAAACAGAGATTCATTCTATGACAGATTTAAGGTAGTAGCTCCGGATGAGCCTTATTCTCAAACTGTAGTTGCCCATATAGCCAAAGACGGACACTATTATATTCATCCTGATATCAGTCAGAACAGGTCGATAACAGTTCGTGAAGCTGCCAGACTGCAATCCTTTCCGGACGATTATTATTTTGAAGGTATTAGGGAAGGCATTAACAGAACTCCAGGCTTCAGGCAAATTGGAAATGCTGTCCCGCCATTGATGGCTTTTGAAATAGCTAAAAAATTAAGATCTCTTTTATGAGTAAACAAAACGTAACATATAAAATCAGGCCTGCAGCTAGACTCATCCATACCATTGGAAGTGATTTGATTGGTGACTCATATGCTGCCTTAGTTGAACTGGTGAAGAATGCTTATGATGCTGATGCTGATCAGGTAAATATTAATTTCAATTACAAAAAAGTAAATAATGAAGATGCTTTAATAATTACAGTCGTAGATGATGGGCATGGAATGAATTTCGAGACAGTAGTAAATAAATGGCTTGTTCCAGCCACCAATGACAAACTTAAACGTAAAGTAAGTCCATATAAGAAGCGGTTTTTTCAGGGGAGAAAAGGTATTGGAAGGTTTGCTGCATCAATTTTGGGACAAGAAATGACCTTGTTATCTGTTGATAAAACTGGAGAAAAGTCAACTGCTGTAATCGACTGGAGGGTTTTTAAAACAGATGATTTTTTGGAGAATATTGAGCTTTTACTTGAAAAACAGAAAACAGATAAACCTTCCGGGACAACTATTGAGATTATTGCTAAAGATGAACCTGAAGAAAGTAAAATATCAGTATGGGATAAGACCTCTATAGAAAAGTTGATAAATGAGTTAAGGAAATTAATATCTCCATTTAAAGATTTTGAAAAAGATATATTCAAGATTAACCTGTCGTTTAATAATTGTCCAATTGAGCAATTTAATGACAGGGAATTTGACATTGAAACCTATGAGATCATTAAGTTCTATGATTATCGAATCAGTGGTAGTATAAACAGCCAAGGAAATGCAAATCTGATATTTGAGAATAATGTACTTTCTGATTCCAAACAATCCGAAAAAATTGTTACCCATTATAATTTAGAGAATGGAAGGAAATATTGTGGAGATATAGATATTGATCTTAGAGTTTTTGACCGAGAACCAGAAGCTATTGATAACCTCATTAACAAAGGGTTGATTGATCCCGTCTCCGAGGAATATGCTGGAAAAAATGAGGCAAAAAGGTTGTTAAATGAGGCATACGGAGTAAATATATATAAAAACCAGTTCAGAATTCGTCCTTATGGCAATGGCGGAGTTGATTGGCTCGATTTGGATAAGGAAAGGATCCAAAATCCAACTTTAAGAATAAGCAATAATCAAATTGTTGGTTTTATTACTATACAGCCAGAAGAACTTTCAAGACTTGAAGAAAAGAGTGCACGGGATGGATTGAAAGAAAATGAATATTATTTTGGCCTGAAGGAATTAGCACAGAAAGCTCTTAAAGAGCTAGAATTAAGAAGATTCACTTTTAGAATGAAAAGTTTGAAAAGCAGAGGTAGAAATACTTTACAAAATAATATTTCCGACCTTTTCAGTTTTTCAGATTTATCCAAAAATATTGAAGCCAAACTCGAACAGTTTAAGGTTGGGCAAGAGAATATTGACCAGATAAAGTCAATCTTAAAGACAGAGGAACAGGTAAAAGCTGGACTTCTGAAAGACATTCAAAAAACAATCTCTATTTATCAAGGTCAAGCCACACTAGGGAAAATCGTTACCATCATTTTACATGAGGGGCGCAAGCCAATTCATTTTTTCAATACAGAAGCTAAGGTCATAGAAAGGTATATAAGGTATTATAAAAAAACCAAAGAGGAAAAATCGCTTGAAGAATTAGATGAAAGCATTGACGGCTTCAGACGGAATAGCAAGTTGATTTCTGACTTATTTAAAAGAGTTAATCCTTTGGCCAATCAACGACGATCAAATAAAAAGAATTTCAACATCTGTGAAATCATTTCTAATGCTTGGCAGATTTTTAAAAAATCAGCAAAAGATACTGGCATTGAATTTATTCTTGATTGTGATGAACAATTAATAATTTTTGGATGGGAAGAAGATCTTTTTACTTGTATTACAAATTTAATAGAAAACAGCATTTACTGGCTAACCCTAACTAATCAAGAGTCGAAAACGATAACTATAAAAGTTTCAGATTCCGATAAATCCATTAAAATTAATTTTAAAGACAATGGTCCGGGCTTAACAGATGATGAAATTGAATCAGATGTGATTTTTGAACCTGGGTACACCAAAAAACACAGTGGAACAGGCTTAGGTCTGGCTATAGCCGGTGAGGCTGTTGGACGGCTGAATGGAAAACTTACAGCCAGAAAGTCAGAGACGGGGGCTTACTTTCAAATAGAAATTGATAAAATATGAAAGAGTTAAAATTGCTGATTGTTGAGGATGATCCTGAACAAAAAAAGAGTTATGAAAGAAGCATTAATGCTTATAATCTTGATAGTAATGTAAAAATCAATCCTACCTTCGAAGCTGATAAGGAATCGGCCTTAAAATCTTTGGAAAATGTGGAATCATCTTTTGATGCAGCTATTGTTGATTTAAAACTTGATGAAAATGGCAAGGCTGATCAAAATTATTCTGGAAATGAAGTATTGAAAAAGATCAAAGGAAACTTAAGATTCCCAGTATTTGTCATAACCGGAACCCCTCAGCATATTGATGATGATTTAAAAGAAGAAAGTAGTTTATTTAAAATAAGAACAAGAGGTGAAGACGATAATTACTTGGAGCAACTGGTTAATATTTATAATACAGGAGTTACGAATATTTTAGGTAAAAAAGGAGAAATTGAAAAGTATCTTAATGATATTTTCTGGAAGCATCTTTCCAATTCTGTGGACGTTTGGGTCAACGATACCAGTCGAAATCCATTACAAAAAGAAAAATCATTATTGAGATACACTCTCTTACATATCCAGGAATATTTAGAGTTGACAGAGGAGTACAATTTTGAGAGTTACCACCCTGCTGAAACATATATTACTCCACCTGTTAAACCTAATATTTTTACTGGCGATATTGTTAAAGAGAACTCCTCTAATAAAAAATTTATTGTTTTAACCCCGTCATGCGATTTGGCTCAACAAAAAGCTAAAGACATTCTACTTGTTCTGATTGAAGAAAATACACAAGGTATAATCTCCGAAAAGAAGAACATAATCAAAAAGAACAAGGCTAGACCAGAAGTCATAAATGAAGCCAAAAACACATTAGAAAAACTCTTACAAAACAGCTATTCAAATAAATATCATTTTCTCCCCAAATATAATTCTATAGAAGGAGGGCTTATCAACTTTCAAAAGGTCAAATCAATTAAAAGAGGAGATTTTGAGTCTGATTTCTCAAGAATTGCTTCTTTAAATAGTCAATTTACAAAGGACGTGGTGGCCAGGTTCTCTTACTACTATTCAAGGCAAGGATCTCCAGACTTCAAAACAGAGGAACTTAAAAATATGTTGTTTTAGTAGGGGCGTATTGCTAAGTCATTGTGGTTAACTCACAAACCAAAACTTGTCAAAAAGCACAACTTACCGTTAAGAATAGTCTATTATTAAAGAAACCCCAGCCTCCCCGGCCGGGGTTATTTGTTTTTATTCCCATCCGTCCGGCTCCCCGTAATGCTCTACAAACTGTTTCATCTCTTTGGGGCTGATCCGTCTGGGGTTGTCAATGCCAATCGCCTTTAAATACCTCCGGATGGTGGAATAGCTGACCCCGTACATATCGGCCATTTCTTTTCTAGTGATCATGCTCATTTTTTTACAGGATTTTTTGGTTTTTTAATCGGTGTAAAGATAGCTAAAAATACGCATTTTTCATTGAAAATCAGTGAGTTTGACTAGGTTTGTTCAATGCAAAATCCACCCGTCTTATACTTGCCTTATCCAATTGACAAACGTATGAATGTATTCTTAATCACCGGGGGGATTTTGCTGGCGGGCCTGGTGGCCGGCGATGCCCTGAAGACCAAATACACGGCCGGAAAGATCGACATCGGCTTTGCCGGGATCGACTGGCCGCGGATCAGCAAGGGCAAGGTGTACTTTGAGCCGGCCTTTCGGTTTTCCAATTACTCCACCCACAGCTTACAGTTAAGCCATCTGGTTATCTCCTTATACGTCAAAGACGGGCAGGGGGTATGGAAACTGATCGTGAAGTCTCCCCCTGCGGGGTCTACCTACCGGATCTTGCCCCGGGATAGCAGCGTAGAGCGCTTTCCGTTACAGGCCTCCTTGCTCTCTTTAGGGCTGAACTTCTTTGCCTTTTTGTCCTCCATGGAGATCAAGGTAGACGTTCAGGGCGAGGCCAACGGCTATCCTTTCTCGGAGAGCTTTACCAAGCAGTTGGGCAAAACGCAAACCGTCAACGGGATTTAGGGATGGTAGCCACAGGTAAACGGGAAATAAGGTCCGGCAGGGAATATAACCGGCTGTTTCCCTCTTTCAGCGAGCTGGAGGGCACGGATAAAATCCTCCAGCACGGGGACGTCTTCGACACCCTGAACCTGATTGAAAAGATTGTCAAAGAGACCTTGGGTGATACGAAAAAGCTGGCCCGGCACCTGAAGGGCAAGGACCTGGAGACGACCACAAAAAATATCTTTGATTTTATCTACCGGCATATCCAATACCGGAAAGACGATCCCGGCACGGAGCAGTTGCATAGACCGCTTCGTATTTGGAAGGAACGGGCCCGGGGCGTGGACTGCGATGATTATACGATCTTTATTTCCAGTATTTTAAGCAATTTAAAGGTTCCGCATTACTACCGGATGACCAGGTACAAGGGCCGCGACTACTACCAGCACGTGTATGTGGTGGTACCCAAAGCCGGCCACCGCCTTTCGCAAGGCCATTACGTGATCGATCCGGTAGTGGACCGCTGGAATTACGAAGTACCTTATTCAGCAAAATTTGACAGAGCAATGCAATTACCGATACAATATTTAAACGGGGTAGACGAAGAACCTTTGCCTTACGAAGCGGTAGGCCTCGGTGCGACCGGCCTAGGTGCTACCGGCCTGGGAGTTCCGGAAACCTTTGGCAACGAGTTCGACTTGTTGGGCGTTCCCGGCCTGGGAGCGGTGGACGGGGACGGCTTGTACCGGGGCTTTTTGGACTCTTTGAAAAAGCACCTGCAAAACACCCGGATCGCGGTGTCTCAAAATCTGGCGGCCGACTATGCCGGTTACCGGGGCGTGGACCTGGCCCGGCAAATCGACTCGGTGCTCCAAGTCTGGGAGGACCCGGTGGCGAGGAGTCAACGCCTGGACGAGCTGGAGGCCTGGGAAGAAGCCCAGGAGAAGTTGTCCGGTTTGGGCGGCTTTTTTAAAAAGCTGTGGAAGGGGGTGAAAAAGGGCGTCAAAGCCGTGGGCAAGGTAGTGAAGAAAGGCGTGAAGGCCGTAGGTAAAGGGGTAAAATGGGTGGGTGACCGGGTAGGGGACGGGGTGCGTGCGGTAGGCAATGCCATTGCCCGGTACAATCCTCTTTCACTGGCGGCCCGGGGTGGTCTGGAAGCGGCTTTCCGGAGCAACCTGTTTAAGATGAGCGAGCGTCTGGGCTACGGCTATTTGAGCGAAGCGCAAGCCAGGCAAATCGGCCTGGACCTGGACAGCTGGCGCAAGTCGGTGGACCGCTTGAAAAAGACGCGGAACCTCTGGGTAAACACTTTAAAAGGCAAGGAAGGCAATTTGCGGCATTACATTATCCGGGGTTGGGAGAAAGGGGTGAAAAAACACGGTTTGCCGTTTTTGGAACCGGCCCATATCGACCAGACGATTGGAGGGCACAAGGGTTCAGCGGCCCCGAAGGGCAATCCCACCGAACAGCAGACCCCTCAAAGCCCGGCAAAAGATCCGGAAGCGGTGAAACGGAGGATGCAAGAGCTGTTGAAAAAACGGAATCCTTTCTACCGTTTTGCATCAAAATCTTCTCCTTTAAGACCTAAAGGCATCCTTCCGGGAGGCCGGACCCCAAGTGGTTGGACCCCGGGGGCCGGCCTCCCGGGTAGCCGGACTTCAACGCCAAGCAGTAGTGTACACAGCCGTTTGCAAGCGATGCTCCGGCAAAAGAGGCGGTTTGGCTTCCGGGGCGTGGAGGGCTTGGGCGCCGCCGGCTTAGGTGTGGCCGACTTAGGTGCTACCGGCCTAGGTGCCGCCGGTACGGCGGTGGGAGGAACAGCCGCCAGCGGGTTTATTGCCAAAATTGTATCCTGGTTGAAAGGCCTGGTGATCAAGGTAGCCAAAGGCGCGGGCAAGCTGGTAAAAGGCGGAGTCAAGGTGGTAAAAGACCTGGTAAAGGGCAACAAAAAGAAGCTGGCGGAGAAGGCGGCCGAGTTGGCGAAGAAAAAACTTCCTTTGGACAAAATCGGGATTCCGCTGCCGGGCAAAGGCCCTGTTCCGGACGGCTCTGGTACTCCGGTACCTTATGTGCCGCCTCAATACCCGTCATCCCCAACACCGCAGACGGCCGGTGGAGGCTCGATGGGCCTGGTACTTGCCGCGGTCGCAGTGGGCGGTTTGCTGTTGATGAACAAGAGCCAAAAGCCCGCAGGCCTGAGCGGGGCACCTGCCCGGAGGAAAGGAACAAGCACCGTAAGGAAGAAAACGACCCAACGCAAAGCCACAAGCCGCAAAACAAGCACGAAACGTAACACCCCGGCCTCCCGCAGGGGGCTGGGCAAAGTCACTATTTAACTTTTAAAAAGCTATGGTTGATTCAAAAAAACTACAAAGTACCGGCAAGAAGGTGTTGTTTATCTCTTCGGGCATGGTGTTGGAAAAGGCGGCTTCTTCGATGCTGCCCTTGCCGGAGGGGATCAAGAAGTTTATTTCCCCGGCCCTGTTGCTGGGCTCTGCCTATGTGCATATGAGCTCGAAAAGTGAGGCGGTCAAAGACCTGGCCGCAGGGGTGGCCATCAGTTCGGTCTTTAAGACGGCCAACCAGTTTATCCCTTCGCTGAGCCAGGGCAAAGCGGCCCAGTTCGTGCCACAGCTGGGCGAAGCGGAAGGCTACGGGGAGGAGTTTGCCGACCTGGACGCGGTGGCCGCGGACCTGGAGATGATCCCGGAAGACAGCCATTTGCTGCAAGGCATGGAAGATACGGCTTTGTTGCAAGGCGCTGCCCTGGGTATTTAAACGATTTTTCAACGTTTTAACGATTATACCAAGATGTTAACTGTCAATTACGACAAGATCACCACGCGTGCCCATGAGATGATCAAGCACGCGGCCAACACGGGGCAGTTGCCTCCGGAGACGGCCGAACGCTTTTTGTCCAACGAGCTGAAGAGCTCTTCCCATATCCTGTATGTAAAACACGAGATCACGGGCAAGTCGGATACGGCGGACCTGGTAAAAGCCTCGGACTCCAAGCAGGACGGGGTACGCAACCTGGACCGTGCCAAGCTGGACAAGTTCGAAAACATGGCGGTGGACCGCATCGGCTTCGGCTGGTTGGCCGGGGAGCAAACTTCAGCCATCGGTTTGTACTACAATACCGTAACGGGCAGGAACGATATCCACCCGGCCTTGTTCAACGCGGACTTGCTGATCAAGCAAAACGACCGGGTCTTGTTTGAGATGCCGGTTTCGGCCTTGTTGTCCTATGAGCCGAAGGGCTTGCTGGGCGGCCCGGAGAGCACTTTTGCGGTGTATACACCTTTTATCCTTCGGGAGGAAGTGCCGGTGCGCATCCAGTTGCGTTTTCCGGAAGGCAGCAGCGTAACGCCTCCTACCGGTCAGGAAGGGGACCGTTACTGGGTGAAGGTAGAGTTGTTCGGTACCAAGACCCAGGAGAAGTAATTTTTCTGTTTTCTACACAATTCAAGAAAGACCGGCCTGCCGCTGGCGGGCCGGACTGTTGAACCAATCTGTTATTTAACCCTTAAAACCGATGGCAAGAGCATTTAAAAAACAAACGGAGCTGGTGCGTTTTGCGGCCGGCACGCCCGGAGGGGCAAGGACGACCACGGTGCATCTGGACAGCGCCTACAGGAAAGTGACGGGCCTGCGGATACACGAGTTTTCCGGCGGGGGCCTTTCCTTCTTTGAAATCGGCCTGGAGGACAGCAGCGGGACGCTGGTAGATACCGAGAGCAGCGAGGTGTACCATTACGCCCCGGAGAAGCCCTGGGAGCCGGTGGATTTGTCCAACCACGGGCAGCAGTTGAAAGTCAAAACGGTATTGCCCTCGCAGCCCAGTGGTGAGGTGGTGTACCAAATCGTCTTTTTGTTAGAGCGATGAGTTTGCGGCAATTGGTCCCCACACTGGAAAACCCGTACGAAGACGGTCCTGTAGAGCTGGACTGTGCGGGCTTTGAAGTGCTGAACCGGGGGGCTTGTATGGTGCGGATGAGTTTTTCGGGCGGCAGTGCCCCGGGCCTGGAGTTGGCGCCGGGCGAGCAGTACCGCTCCCCCGTGCTGGAGAACCTCCGGCTCCAGGGGCCCTTGTGGCTGCGCTTTGAGGAGGGCGGCAGCCGTAACGTGACCGTGATCAAATACACCGAACATAACCAGGAAAGTTTTGCCTAAATGTAGCCATTGCGGAACGGACTATACAGCGGTGCGGGTGAACCAGAAGTATTGCTCGGAACCCTGCCGGAAGCGCGCCTGGCGCCAGTGCCACCGTACAACCCCCAAACCCATGAAGGAATTGACCGAAGAAACAGCCTCACCGGGGCCGCAAAGCTGGAAAGACTATGTGATCCAGGATTTGCAGGCGAAGGTAAGGGATTATAAAGAGACAAACCGGGAGTTAACCCAGGAACTGGACCGGACGAAACGGGATTTGTTTGCCAAGGAAAAAGACCTGGCTTTTAAGGACCGGGACTACGAGTTGCAGTTGCGGGAGCGGGAGCAGAGCCGGAAAGGGGGCCTGGAGGGCATCGTGGAGAGCGCCTACCAGCACCCGGAAGCCACGTCCATGCTCCTGCAAAGCCTGAGCGGCTTTTTGGGGGCGATGAAAGGGCAAACGCCTGCCGGTATTGCCGGAGCGCCCGAAAGCGATCCGGACATTGAAAACTTTACCCACTGGTACAAGGGCCTGGGCCCGGCGGACAAACAGGCCTTTGGTCAGTTGTTGCAGGCCTTCTCCCAGGCGGAGGATTACCCCCGGGCCGCCAGTAGTATGATAAACGCATTGAGCCATGATTCCACAGTTAACCAAGCAGTCTAAAGGCGGCCGGCTGAAAGTGAGCCGCAGCAAACAGGAGTTGTTAAAGATCCTGGAGAAGAATTTAAGCCAGGAGTCCCTGGAGATCCTGGCGGAGAAGTCCCGCTTGCCGGGCATCAATTATCTGATCAAAGCAAACAAAAACCTTTTATAATCCATGGCAGCGACAGCTTTATTAGCGGCCGGATCGGCGGCCAAGGGAGTGGTGGAAGGCATCCCTCCCTTGGTGTGGAAAGCCCTGCTGGGAGCGGGGGTGGTGTTTGTGGGTTACCAGGTAGTCCGGAAGGTGCAGAAGCGGGAACAGGAGAAGAAGTTCGACCGTGCCTACGGCTCGGATACCACCTTGGGCCGTGCAGCGGTGTACGCCTCCCGTTATTACTCGGCCATGTGGGAGAATGACTTTTTCGGATGGTCGGAGGACGAAGAAGAGCTTTTCGGTACAACCCGGGATATGGCCCAAGCGGGGGTATCTTTTGGGGAGGTGACCGAAGCTTACCGGATGCGTTACGGCAAGGACCTGTTGAAAAACATCCAAAGTGCCTTGAGTCCTTCGGAGTTCGGCAAGTTCCGCCAGCTTTTGGCGGGTGATTTAAGCGGTCTGGTCTTGCCGGAGAAAGTCTATGGCAAGGGGCTGGTACCGGTGTTTTCCTCCGATCTGCAAAGCGTGCAGTACATCCAAAGCGAGCAGCCTTTGGGCATGAAGCAATCGGTGGTGCGCTTAGGGGATGTGTTCTTTGTGGAGCTGGAAAACAAGCAGCAGCGCTATTTTGTACCCCGGGATAAAGTCACTATACGATGAAAGATACCCCATTACCTTTTGTGTTTGTCGCGGGTTTGTTGATTTATTTATCTACGCGCAAGCGTTCGTCACCCAAGGTACCGGGAGCACCGGTATCTAAGGGTTTTCCATTGCGGCAAGGGAGTACAGGGCCTTTGGTGAGGCAATTGCAGGCGGCCTTGTTGCAACAAGGCGGGAGTGCCGCCGCCCTGCTCCGGGCTTCCGGAGGGGCGGACGGGACGTTTGGCCGGGGGACGGCAAAAGCCCTGGTCCGGGCCGGCTATCCCACGGTAGTGGACCGCAGCACTTTTGAGCGCCTGATCAACCGTCCGGAGCCGGAGAAACCCGCCGGTTTGCCCCAATACGTCTATGCCAAAAACCGCTACGGGGCTTCGGTGTACAAGAAGGTCAACAGCTTCTCGCTTCCCTTGATCGGGGAGACGTATTTGGGGGCTTTACCAATCGTCAAAGTAGAGGACCAGACCTATCTGGGCAAGGCCACCGGCAAGACCAAGGGGGACTACCGGGAGGTGGAGGCGGTGTTGAACGAACGGCCGGTGCGCTTCTGGGTGGACTCGGACGAAACCAAGGTGTTTTCCGGCAGCCTGCCAGAGTTTTTGGCCTTTCAAAAGACCTATTTAAAACACAAGAAGCCCGAACATATCCAGCGGATTCTCAACGCTTTTAGTTAGAAGGATTTACGGGAGATATTATTGATTTTCTCCTAAAATGAAAAACAAGCACTGGTGCTTATGAAATACTTTCAATACAGTGAATTTGACAGTCCGGACGCCCCGGGTTCTGGCCGGAATATGGACCCGGGCTTTTTGTCCCGGCTGGACAAAGCCCGGGAATATTCCGGCATCCCGTTCAAGATCAACAGCGGTTACCGGACCAGGCGCTATAATGCGGGCTTGAAAAACTCCGTACCGGACAGCGCCCATGTGAAGGGCCTGGCCGTAGACATCGGGTTCAAGACCCTGGGGCAGGCCCATAAGATTCTGCAAGGGGCGATCAAAGCGGGCTTCCGGAGAATCGGCATCGGGGCCGGGTTCATCCACCTGGACAGCGACCGGGCAAAGCCCTGGCCGGCGGTCTGGGGCTATCCCACTACCAATCAAAAACTGCTCAGGCAGTACGAAACGGTGGTGGAAGGGGGCGCGACCTTGCAAAAAGCGGGTTCCATGGGCCTGGCCCTGGCAGCACTTTTACTCTATATCGTTTTGACCGGTAAAGAGAAGTAAACCGCTTTCCAAGCTATCGGATTGTGAATGTAACCGCATCTGTGACAAGAAGCACAGGTGCTTAATTTTCCACTCTTAAACTTTAATTTGTATGCAATTCGGAATTGAAAACCTGAAAAAGATCCTGTTGGCGGTGTTTGTGTTGATCTACACCCTTTTTGAAATCTTTGAGTCCAAGTTCAAATGGATGAAGCTGTTAAAGCTTTTGAACGTGGTGAAAGAGATCCCCCGGGTGGTGGCATCGGCCCCTTTCATCGACCGGGAGCTGGACGACCTCTCCACCGAGGAACACAAAGAGCTCATTGACTTTATCGCCGAGCGCTTCGAGCTGGACAATGAAAACTCGGAGGAAGCGATCGAAGCGGCATTGATGTGGATGGTGGCCACCGGCAACGCGGTGGAGAAATTCAAGGAACTGGGCGTGTTCAGCAAGAAAAAGAAGCAGAAAGCGGTCCATGTGTCCGGATAAGGAACCCGAGCGCTTGTTGTTGATGGTGGCGGGTTTGGCCGGAGGGCTGGCCGGCCACCATATTGCCCAACACACGGAGTTTAAAACGGCCCCTATTTGGGGGAGTTTTACTGGAGCCGTGTTGGCCTATTGGCTGTTATCCAAACCTGAAGAAAAAGAAGCTGATCCATGAGTGATAGTTACTATATCATCAACCCGGACCGGAAGGCCGAACTGCATTTTGATTATGGGGAATACAAGGCCCTTCCGGAGGAGTTAAAAAAAGAGCTCAAGCGTTATTTTGTCTGGGGCCGTAAGCGCAAAGCCTGGGTGAGCAAAGGGGATCACCGGAACTTTTCGGTCATCACGATGGTGAGCAAGCTGGATCTTCCTTTGAAAGAAAAGCAGGCGCGCAAAAGCTTTGCCGAGCAGGAGGAGGGCAAGGCGGCCAAAGCGGAATACCGGGCGGGAAAGTACGCCACCCGTGCCGAAAAAGCAGAAGAGCGTTCCGAACAGTTGAGAGCGGAGTTTAACCGGCTCCGGAAGGACTGGTCCTGGCTGACCCAACCCAATGTAAACAGCTCCGGGGGGCGGGCCTTTACCCGTAGCCGCAACCGGGTGATGGACCGCTACGACAAAGGGCTGGAGGAATACCGCAAGAGCGAGCAGTACCGGGCGATGGCCCAATCGGCCGCGACTTCGGCCACTCAGCCTAAGTTGTCCGATCCCAACTTTTTGCAACGGCGGATCAAAGAGGCGCAGAAACGCCTGCGGCAACAGGAAAAAATGATCGAAAACAGCCAGGAACGCCTGGAACAAGCCGAAAGCGAAGAAGAGAAGGCTTTTTCCCTGGAATCGCTGGAAAGGACCTTGGAGGACTATAAAGAAACCCAGGAGAAGCTGGCGTATTATACCGCCCGGCTCAACGAGTTGAAAGCCGGGGGAGCACAGGTGTTTGACCGGGAGAGCCTGCAAGGGGCTTTGTATATCAAAAGCCGCCGGGCCTGGTACAAGGTGGTGCGGGTGAACAAAAGTACGGTGACGCATTCCTGGTTCGCAGGGGATTTTAAAACCCCGCATAGCGATATCCAAGACGCGGTTTTTGCGGGGGACGAATACAAGATCACCGGTCACCGGCAAGGCTATGCCTTCCAAATCGAAGTCTTGCAACGGGCGGAAGACAAGAAAGAAACCGCCAATCTTACCACTGACCCACCCAAAGAGGAAAAACCTGTTACAAGCGATCCGAAAGAAAAGCCGGCCAAGAAACCGGCTGTGAAGTTGCCCTTCAAGCAACACCTGGCGGCTTATGCGGCATGGAAGGAAGTCCGGGAAACGGTGGAGGCCTCCGCCAAAGAATGGCATTCTACTATCGGGGGCCGTATCCGCCTTTCGGACAGTTTTGAGCTGTACGATTTTGATTCGCAGCGGGTTCGGTCAGAGGACGATCATTCGTTTACCTTCCGGGTCGGTACGTATCTTGATCCGGATAAAAACGTGGTGATCGTAGGGGAACACCTGCAACAGATTTACGGCATGCGGGTATATATGCGCAGCATCCGGAAGCGGGTCAAGCCTTCGGGCAAGCAGGAAAGCTATGGCTTTAAGGTGCTTGTCTCGCAATGGACGCCTTTTGCTTTACCTGACAGGGTGCAGGTGCCTGCCGGCAAACGCAAACCGCATTACAGGTTGGGCGAGCCGAAGAGCTACCGGGACCGGGAAAAGTTACGCAGGGACGTCTTGTTGGAAGAGCTGATGTTGGGTAAGCTGGAGATGGCCCTGGAGAGCAAGTTCAACGGGATGGAGGACATGACCGAGCGTATACCGGAAGAACAGCAGCATTGGTATGTGCCCGGGCTCTCCCAAATCCCGGAGGTATTTTACCGCGAAACGCCGGAACACTACGGTAAGAACCTGGTACTTTGGGGGCATTCCGGGGTGCGCTATGCCCTGCGGTACCATCACCGGCCGGTGCCCCAATACCTGGATCTGGAGGGAAAGGGGAAGCCGGAAAAGAAAATCCTTGGTTCGGAGGCGAAAAAGAAACTTGCCGGACAGCTAAGGCAAAAGGCGGAAAGCCTGGAGAAAAAGGCTGCGGCCAAGCGTTCCGGGGGGACGTTTCACCAGAACTGGACCCCGAGAAGGGCGGGCATTATGAAAAGCCTGGAGGCGGACGCGGAAGCCCTGGAGCAAAAGGCCTTTGCCTTCCGGAAGTTGGCCGAAGGCTGGGAAGCCGGCAGTGTTCCGGAGCTGTTGCAAGGGATCCGGACGATTGCCGATTTGAACGAGCTGTACTCTTTTTATCCTACCATCCGTGGCAATACGCCGGAGAGCTATTTGGACGAAGCCCGTAAGCGCCTGGAGCGTTTGCAAACCATGGGCCTTGATTCGGAAAGCCGGTTTCAGGCGGCTAAGAAAGCGTTACAGGAATTGGCTCCTGTTGAACCTTCCGAAGAGGCACAAAGCGCCAGGCGGTTGCGGGAATTGGAGGAGAAGTTCCGGACGAGCAAACAGCCGGGCTTTTTCCCTACGCCTAAAGCGGTGGCGGAGAAAATGATTGCCCTGGCCAGGGTGCCGGAAGGGGCGGTGATCCTGGAACCCAGCGCCGGCCTGGGCCATTTGGCCGCGGAGATCAAACAAGCCTTTCCGGAAAACAAACTGGTGATAGGCGAACTCAACCGCTCCTTTCACGAAGTGCTCAGCCTCAAAGGTTTTGACGTGGCGTTTGACGATTTTCTTTCGTACCGTCCAGCAGAAAAAGACAGGCCGGAAATCATCTTGATGAATCCTCCCTTTGAAAAGGGGCAGGATGCCGAACATATCCTTCATGCCTTTGAGATGGTCAAACCCGGGGGTCAGGTGATCAGCCTGGCTTCGGAAGGCTTGTTTTTCCGGCAGTCGAAAAAGGAAACGGCTTTCCGGGAGTTTTTGGAGGAACAAGGTGGAACCTCCGAAGTACTACCGGAAAAAAGCTTTACCGGCAGTGGGGCTTTTAAACAAACCGGGGTCCGTACCCGGATTGTGGTTTTGGAAAAGCCGGCTGCCAAATCGGAAAAGACTGTTACAAGCGAGCCTAAAAAGAAACCGGAGATGAGAAAGAAAGTTTCCGTACAACAGGAAATCCTTTTCAAAGAGGACGTGTACCACTTTAGCGAAGACCAAAAAATCATCCGGAAGTTTGCCGGGATGTCGGGCAAGGCCAAAAGCCGTAAGGAGCTGAAAAACGCGATCCTGGACTTGCAGAAGAAAGCCAAGGAAAAGCGTTTTTCCGACCCTTACAAACCCCTGCTCCGCAAGCTCCAGGACGAAGCGGTGGACCTGTACAACGGGATGGAACGGGACAAGATCACCCGGCAGACGGTTGAATTTTCCAAAAGCCTGGCTTTGGAACTGGAGCAAGAGGCGCAAAAGAAAAAGCTGCGTTATTCGGTGACCTTGCTTAAACGCTTTTTGAACCTGCAAGGGGAAGCCGCTCCGGAAAAGGCAGAGCGCTTGTTAGCCCTGATTCAAAGCGCCTTGAAAAAGGGCAAAGTCCCTAAAGACGATCCCTATTATGCCAAGCTGAAAGCGGTGGAAAAAGAATTGTCTCAAGACAAGTCCCCGGAACTGGAGAGCCGGTCACTGGAGGGAATCCGGATGGAAGCCAAGACACCGAAAGGGGTAATGAGTGCGGGGGACCTGCAAAAGATGGATTTTAAAGTCCTTCCTTTCTCCGGAAAGTGGGCGGAGTTTATCGGCCAACCCAGTGAAAACTTTTACCTCATTATTTACGGCAAACCCAAGATGGGCAAGTCCAACCTGGCCTTTCAACTGGCCAAGTATTTAGGCAGTTTCGGTAAAGTGCTGTACGTAGCCGCCGAAGAGGGCTTCGGCTTGACGCTCAAAACCAAGATGGAGGAAAACGGGATTGCGGCCGAAGACCCGGTGCATTTTTCCGATGCCCGCCATTTGGAAGGGGTGAAAAGACACCTGGACCAGGGCTATGCAGTTTGCTTTATCGATTCGATCAACGTACTGGACCTGGAGCCGGAAGAATTTGAGCGCTTCCGGAAGTCGTACCCCAACACCGCTTTTGTCTGCATTATGCAATCGACCAAATCCGGAAACTTTCGCGGCAGCCAGGAGTGGACCCACAACGCGGACAGCATTGTCAACCTGGATGAGCCGGGTTTGGCTACCTGTAGAGGCCGCTTTGGTGCGGGGGAATACAAAATATTTGAACGATGAAAAACACTTTAAAAACCGTAGGGACCCAGCGCCTTTTACTCGATACTACAGTAAAGAAACTGACCTTGCCGCAAACAGCGGTGGAAGCCTTGCTGGTGCTGGAGGCGGAAGGGACGGCAAAAGCGGCCCGTTGGTGGACGGATGGCAGCGAGCCTACCACCAGCGAAGGGATGCTTTTGGGCGATACTTCCGTGCTGGAACTCACCCACCGGCAAGACCTGGAGCGCTTTCAAATCACCGGGATTGATCCGGGCAAAACGTCAGTATTAACCATCACCTATTACGGCTTTTAACCATGGCAATACAGATGACACGCAAACGGCTGTATCAGCTGTGTAGTAGCGGCGGTTCCGGCGACAACGGAGGAGGGACAAACAGCCCCCAGGTACTGGACCGCTTTGTCACTTCGGACCATCTTGTCAAATCGGCCTATTGGAAGCTGGAAGGACCCAGAAGCCTGGGCGTTCCCCGCTATTCCCCCTTGGAAATAGAGGCGGTGATTTGGGAGGTGCGCCTGGCTTCGGAAAGCACCTGGACGCTTAAAAGTACCTGGGCGGAAGTTCGGGCCTATGCCGCTGCCCGCAGCGTTGCCGAACATTGGTATTTGCGGGGTACGGTAAGCGCCAAACAAGGATTGGAAAACATAGAAATCGGCCTGGCTATTGAACTCTTATGAAAGCAACAGTAATTGACCAACGGGCCTTGTGGCATACCCGGGCCCAGCTTAGTTTTAACCTATCCGGGAACCAGCGGGTAGTAATCCCCAATCCCATAGACAAGCGCTTTGCCTTCCATCAGGGGCAAAGCTTTTCGTTGGTAGGCCTGGCCAGGGTAGTTGAAGGGGGCGACCTGGTGCAAAAACTGGAGGGGACGGGTTGGGTCCTGAGGGCTCATACCGGGCAAATAGACTTTACCCTGTGCGCTTCGGGAGGCCTGAGTTACACCTGCCTTTGGGAGGATTTTCGCCTCCGGGACACCTTTCACTTTACCATTTCTTACCAGGCAATAACCAAAAGCCTGGCTTTGTCGGTCAACGGGCGGAAGGTGGCCGAAACGGAGTGTAGGGATTTGAGTGCCGGCCAGGATTTTGTGAGCAATGCCCCTTTGAGTTTCGGAAGTTTTGAGGGCTGTTTGTCCCAAGTCTCGCTGTACGACAAAGCATTGTCGCAAGGCGAAGTCCAGGCATTGCACAAATGGGTGGGACTCATCCCTTCGTCTTTGCATGCGGCTTGTACCGGCTATTGGCCTTTGGATGTGGACCTCTTGCACCGGGGCAGCGACCGGCCGCTTTGGGCGTTTGACCACTCCAAGCGGTTCAATTATGCCAAGCCGGCAGCCCTTGCAGCGGCACATGGAACCCTGGAAAATTATTCCTTAGAAGAGACGGGCAATTTGGGCTTTGGCAAACAAAGTGTTTTTATGGATCTGTACCAAAGCCGGGGGCTTTACAGGGGTACCGGCTACCGGGTGAACCGGAGCACTCCAGGGGCCGCGATAGAAATCACCTGCGGTTTTGATCAAATGCAACAGGCGGGACAAGGTAGCCTGGTCTTGGAGTTTGATACTTCCAAAGAAACCGGACCGGCGGAGCTTCTGGTCACCACATCCGCTTCCAATTATTTTGGGTATTTACAGGTGCAAAGCGATCAAATCTCCCTGGTAACCGGTGAAGTTGGTTTTGATACAATCATCAAGGAAAATCCGATCCGGGGCCGGCACACCTTATTGATACAATACCCTACTTTGAGCACAAGAAAAATTTGGTACCGGGAAGGCCCGGGCCCTTTTGTCCTGGTAGAAACCCGGACGGACGGGCTTTTTTCCAATACCCATACTATTGCTCCATTGCTGGGGGAAAGTCCCGGCAAGGGCCTGATATTGCAAAGGGCTTTGTTCAGCACGGAGGCCCTTGTTCCGGAAGTGTACGAAAAAGAGTTGTTTGATACCCAAACGCTTATTTCCGATTATCGGTTTTGCGAAAGGGAAGGCAAGCAGGTTTTTGACCGGGTAAGCGGTGTTGCCGTCCCCTTGCCGTCCCAAGAGACGGGGGACGGGGCGGGAAATGGTGCCTGGAGGGAGGAGAGGCAAGGGCAACCGGCCCTGGTGCAAACCACTTCTTTCAACAAGGAAAGCGACAGCCAACAGCAGCTTTTGGTGCCCCATTTCGATATGCCCATAGACGAAAAAGGGTTAACGGTCATGCTGAATGTATACCCCTCGGCCCCTTTCGATACCGAGGACCTGGGGATTCTGCACAGCAACGACCGGCAAATAAGGTTGTACCGTGAAAACGACCGGCAATGGCGGTTTCAATACGACTTTGACAAGGGGCATTCCTTTGCCTTCGACCAGGAGGCGGTGTATAAAAATCTCCATGCCTTTAGTTCCTGGGTCTTTGTCCTGGGGGAAGACTCCCGTTTCTACTTCAACGGGACGCCCCTGGGAACGGTCACCAGGGACGGCAGTTTGACGGGGCAAGCTTTCACCGGGGACTTACAGCTCTATGGCGAAACGGCCCCGGGCAACTTTCCCGGGGGTGGCACCTACCTGCAAGGCGGTTTCCATTCCTTTGCCCTGTGGAAACGGCAGTTAAGCCCGAAAGAGGTGTTGCAAAACTCCCGTCCGGAGTTTCCCATCGGGACGGCTAAAGACCTGGTATTGTACTACCAGCACCAGGAGGGCAGCTATTACGAAGACGGCAGCGCGGTAAAGGTCCGGAACCTGGCCCCGGAGAGCAGCTTTCCCATAGGCTCGGCTACCCGTCCCGGGGATTGGGACGCGGAAGTATGGGGCTTTCCCGGAGACTATCTCCAGGAACAGTTGCAAGCCGTCAAAAACGCCTGTGAACGCCTTGAAAATTTGTATTAATCATGCCGGAAGAACTGACCCCCTTGCTGGAGATCATTAAGCGGTTTGGCCTGGTGCAGGTGCTCTGCGGTATCCTGGTGTTTGCCTTGCTACAACAACGTAAAGCCCTGGCGGCTGCCCTGGTGGGTTTGCTCCGGGCTTGTACGGAAATGGCCCGGGCCTTTGCCCGTCACCTGCGGCAGGAGGTGTTGCAAAAAATCTCGGGGGTATACGAACTGATGAACCGCCTGGCCCATGAGTTTAGCTGTATGCGGGTGGCGGTGCTCAAGATCCACGGGGAGCGCAAAAAGCCGGAGGATTTGCACCTGTCCGTCTTTGTGGAGCTGACCGGCAAGTACGAAGACGGAAGGTTGGTAGAGCCCTTAAAACCCCTGAAACAAAAGCAGCCTTTGAACAAACAGGCCTTGAACTACCTGGAAAAAATGCTCAAAAGCCTGGACAAGGATTTGTACATCGACAACGTGGACTTGATGCCCTCGGGCCGGGCCAAGCTGGAGCTGTTATCGACAGAAGCCAAAGCGGTATACCATCTTTACCTGGAGGCGGAACCGGAAAAACTCTATACCTTGCTCCTGGTTTTTAACCGGAAAACCCCGCTGTCCGAACGGGACAAGACCCGCATCCGGAACTTTGCCCAGCAAATCCGGAAATTACTTGTTTAAGTAGAAGTACGCATTTATTTTCTACATTTGCCTCATTAAACTCATATATCAAGGGAATTGTATTTAAGAAAAGCAAGCCATTCGGTTTGCTTTTTCTTTGTATACGGCCTCACCCGTCCGTTAGTACAAAATATTTTAAAAACTTACCACTTACTACGCATTTGTATTCTTGGAAAAGTTTTATACATTTACCGGAAAACCAGCATTTATAACCGTAAAATACTATTTTGTGCAATGAGCCTAATCGCTAAAATGTACGTTGAGGACAAGGAAATTAATATTCTTGACTTCAAATTCCGGTTTACCCGTTCGGTAGACGAACACGGCAAACCCATGGGCAAACCCAACGGGACAATCTTTGATATCACCTTTGAAACGACCTCGGATCAGAGTTTTTTTGCCTGGTCGGTGGGTATGGACATGGTGAAAAAAGTAAAGATTGTCGTTTCCCCGGTGACGCAAGACAGCAAAAGCCGGGTCTTCGAACTCTACGATGTACACTGCGTCTTCTTTAAGAATAATTTCAACGGGGTGAATGGCGAACCCATGACCACCCAAATCAAACTCTCCCCGGCCATCCTCTACGATGGAGGGTATAAAATCCTGGAACACTACTGGAAGGAAACGGATTTGAGCGCCCAGGATACCCCGGTGACGACCATTGCCCCGGAGAAGGAGTTGGAGATTATCAAAATGCATTACGAAGATCAAAACGGGGAGGAAATAGATAAAACCCTGGAGGGTGAAGTAACCTTGGTCATCCAGACAGAAAACGGGCCGGGTAAAAACTTGGACATCAATCTGGACAACCGCAAACACGACTTCAAACGGGACGGCAAACCACTGGAAGACGGTCTGTTAAAAGACGTCACTATCACAGGGGGTATTACAAGAGTCCTGTTAGAAGCCATTCCCAAAACCCATTAATCACTATTAAACCGAATTCACTATGTTTATCGTATCCGAATCAGGTAATCCCAGTAATTATATCCAAGTAAAACCATTGGGGTTGCCGGTAGACCCTTTTGTGGTAGACTTTTACCGTTCCCGGGAACAGGCGGACGGAAAGTACGGCAAAGGAGACAAGTCTTATGACGGAGCCTTTGGTTTTGATCGCTTTGAGAAAGACGTAGTAGCCGAAGGACGGATCAATGAGTACCCCAAGCTTGCGGGTATTGTACAAAAGGACAAAAACACCTCCGGAAACCGCGATTACCTCTGTCCGTACTTGTCGATATGGCCACCCAATGTACAGGGGAATATGAACAACACCAAGAATACCGTGGAGGTAGTGGTACGCTTGGAAAAAGGCAAGGGGTTTAAAGGCAAATGCGGCAAACAGGGCACTGCCAAATTTATTAGTTCCGACCCGTCCAGTATAACCATTGACGGGGGGCCGGACAAGTCCCTTACCCTTAACCTCAAAACCAAGGAAAGCCAGTTACCCACTATCAAACTGGAGTGTTTAAAACCCTTTTCTTCGGAGGTCTATATCACTGCGGAGATCAGTGATAAGGTGGTTGGGAAACTGATTATCTATCCGAATGATAAACGTTACAAGGTCATTATACAGCCTGTACATGTTTCTTTAGGAACTTCAAAAAGATTTAATTCAGTGCCTACCGCTTCGGTTCCGGATATCCGGGAGGCGCAGTTCAAAGATTACCTCAACAACAAATCCTTTAATCAGGCGCTTATTCACTGTGAAGTGGCCAGTACCACCCATCAAATTACGCTTTTACACTCAGACTTTTTTAATAAATATTTTTTTAACGTGTCCGGCAATAATTATTTATCAGGAGATGATAAAATACGTTTTAGGTTTAACTCCTTGATGCAAAAAGATTATATAAAGTTATCGAGGACGCCCCAGGAAACCCATGAAATCGCAACTAAGCAAAGTGCCTATACCCAAAGCGGTATGGATCAGGCTATTGACGATTTTATGACTGAGTTTACCCGGCTGGTAAGCTACGATACCCAGGCGCAAACCCCTTTGGACCAGGTCCGGGCAGCACAAACGGCACATACCCACCAGAGTTTTACCCAGGCTTGGAACAATCCCCTGATTAACAACGGGACCAACGGAAAGTACGATGTGTTTTTGAAGGCACAACAACAAATGCATGCTATACTTGCCCAACAAGGTGTGATCAATGTGGATGAAAAAACTCCAAGAGACAAGTTAAATTCGGATCCCCAGAACATTCAGGTTTATGTGTTTTATCATGCTGATATACATGCTTCTTTTGCTGATGATATTGGTAGGGATTTAACTCAAGGGAAAGTCAATGGCTATACATATACAGGAAATGGAATCACCCATATGTTTTCCAATGGTTTTTCTTCTGTGGATGAAATAATACACGAAATAGGACACGGTTTAGGACTGCCACATACCTTTAGTAAAGGACTCGGGGATGGTAAAGTGGTAGCGGAACGAACCCGTCAAGAAATTGACGAAGAAGCCAAAAATATAAAAGGTGAAATTAAATACCTCGAAGGTCGACTTGATGATTTTGAGAACCGTAATCATAACTTACAGACTCTCAATATGGATCTGGATAAGTATCTTCGTTATCACAATTTATACTGGAAGTACAAATCCAGATTGGATCCGGTGGGAAGTTTGGGCTATAATAAATACCGGATGTTTCAATACAGGATTAATGAAATTCAGGATATGATGTGTTTAGAAGGTGAAGTCAATCTTTCATCTTTAGATGTATCAAACACTGATCTTGAAGTAGAAAGAAGTAAAAATTCTGTAAGAGCGGGCGAACTGGAAGCCAAAAAGACTGAACTTTCACAATTAGAAGCCGAGAGAGAAAAGGCTTCTAAAAAAGGATATAAAGCCAAGTACAAACCACAAAGTGGTACGGATGAGAACTATATGGATTATGCGATGGATGAAAAGAACACTGTTAATTCCAGGTTTCAACGAAAATGTTTGTATAAATCTCAATGGGATGTCATGCGGGATCATGCGAGTAATGTAAAATTGATAAAGTTAATGCCATGAGAAATTCAATCATTTTTTATTTCATTGTATTACTATTTAGTGGCTCTTGTCGCAGTATTGAGAGTAAAACTACAGAAGGACAGGTCATATTTTATGAAAGTTATGATAAGTCGACAGATACTTATGCTGTAGTGATACAAAACAAGAAAGCGGGGGTACTTACCTATCTTGTAGAGTTAGACCGAAACATTATAGGAATAAGAACCAAACCTGGTTATGCTTTGCCAACTTCATACAATAAAGACCGTGTAAATTTAGATTTTGGTTACCGTTATGATGTATTTATGATTTCGGGAAGATCAGCTGGCATATGTGAACAGGAGTATCATGAAAACTATGAAGAAGAAAACCTTAGATACAGGGTTCGGTTCTACGCTCGTGATAAAGCAGAAGGAGAAATAGGCTTTATAGGGGAAACGCCTATTAAAGGAAACCGGTGCTTAGAAGAGTGGTATGGGAGGTATTATTATTCTGATAAATATCTCTTTCCATCCCCCATGTATAAAGTGTCAAAAATTAATTATCGTAAGTTACATAAGAAAATGGGCAAGAAGTTAGACAAAGCCATTGCTGCGGTATATGAAGGAAAGTCCTTTGAAGACGTCGAAAAGGTACTGTATGAGGTGTATAAAGGAAGGTACTAACTTACTAACCTGAAAAAAAGCCGGGTTTGTAGCAATCCACTACAAATCCGGCTTTTCTTATTTATGAGATAGAGGGTTGAAGAAAGAACAAAGGCCTAAAAACCAAAAGGGCAAAGTGGCCCACTCCCGTCATGATCAGGGGGGATTTGAGGCTTTGAACAACAAAGGATTGAAGCCTGAAAGCTTCAATCCTTTTTTATATGCTCCCTACCAATCCTGGTTGGACAAACTATTGTTTATCACCATTCCCAGACTTCTCAAGTAAATATCCGTCATTTCCAGGGAGTGATGCCTTAATTGGGTTTGCAGGGTTTTAATATCAATTCCGGCCCGGTAGGCATTGACCACGCCTGTATGCTTCCAGGAGTACAGGGTAATCACTCCGTCAAACAAACCTAATTTGCGCAAGACGGCAATATGCTTGTCGGTAACCCTTACCCGTCTGAGTTGGGTTTTGCCCGGTTGCATATTATTGGCCCCGAAGATGTAATAGTCGGCCGGAATTTCGTCTATCTTCATTTGCTCCAGGATTTTTTGAAAGCCTTTGTTGATGGCCACCGTTTCCTGTTTGCCGTTTTTGGAGACGTCCGGATACACAATGATATGCCCCTCTTTAAGGTTGACATGACCGGCTTTTAAACGGGTGATCTCCGTAGGCCTCAGAAAGCCGTAATAGATAAACCGGGTAAAGAAATACAAAGAAGGTTCGTGTTGTAACAAGTGCTCTTCAATGGCTGTTTTCTGTTCTTCGGAAAAGGCCTGGTTTTTTGAAGGCTTGTGCTTCCTTCGTTTGATGGAAGCCAAAGGGTTCTTCTCGATCACCTCCCGGCTGATCAAGACATTGAAAAAGGTCTTGAGAATGGTCAAACGGTTGTTAAACGTACTGTTGGAGACTTCCCGGTCAATGATGAGTTCATCAAAGTAGTCGTAGTACAGTTTCAAAGGCACGTCTTCGATCTTTTTGCCGGCTACCTCATTGTCCTTTAGAAAAGCGATAAAGTCCTTAAACACGCTTTTATAGCTTTTTACCGACTCAGCCCTGGCGTTGACGGTTTTGAGTTTAAAAGCGAGTTCAAGGGCTTCTTGGATATTTTGTGTTTGCTTGTTGCTTTTCTTGCGGATCTTGGGCGCGTTGAATACTGCCCCTTTCTCCAGTTGGCTGTTGGTGTACTGGATCAACTTTTTGGCATAGGCCTTTCGCTCTTTCGCGGTTTTGTATTTTGCGGGGATATAAACCCATTTGCGTTTGAGTTTATCAAGTTTGGCATCCCATGCATAAAATTCCACGTACCACCTCTTTTTGAGGTCTCCGTTTCGATCCACCAAACGGGCGGGTTTATAGTCAAAGTGCAATTGTTCGTCCGGCATCGTTAAACCAAGTTCTTTAATGATTTTTGTGTCAAAACCTGTGTCAACCGAGGGTATAAAGCAAGATAACCCACTGAAAATCAGTGGGTTATATACCAAATGGTCGGGATGACAGGAATGACTGAAAAAACGAGGGAATGGCTTGATACACAGAGGGAAAGGATTTTGTAGCAGCGGTTGATGCTTGTAGCAATGCGATTTGTAGCGGTACAGAGGGCTTTTGTTCCTCGGAGGTTACGACTTCTTTTGACCTTCATTTCGTCCATATTGTACGTTGTTTAGAAAAGTGAAACTTAATTGATCAAAGCACCGGGGTAACCGGTGCTTTGATCAAAAAGAAAAGGTCTTTCAATGTCAGTTGTTATGTTGAACTTTTTGAAGAAGGTGCTGGATCAGCAATTCTTGTTGTTGCAACCTATCCAAGGTAAAATTTAGCTTTTCATTGATTTTTAGAATTGATTGAAAAAGCACTTCGTTTTGAGCTTTTAGCTCTTGAATCTGTTCCAGGTGTAAATCAGTTAGCAGTAATGTGATGATTTTTTGAATGGTTCAAAGCGACCACATTGTCACCATGAACCTCTTGTGATTTGTTGATATTCATTTGAAATTTAGATAATTATGTTGGTATATGAGTTAAAATGCATTATTGGGGAATAATAAAGTATTTTAGAATTATAGTCCTTTGAGTTTTAATAATTGGTCTTTGCACTCCAGCAATTGTTTGTACAGTTCCCGGTTCTCTTTTCGCAGTTCTTCTAATTCCAATTTCTCAGAATCTTTAAGTGCTTTGTCTTGGTCGGGACCTGTAATTTGGTTTCCCTGGCTGTGGTTCATGGCTACCACTCCATCGCCTTTGACTACCTGGCTTTGGTCACGGCTATCGGCTTGTGTTTCTTCAAAAAAGGCGGTGATAGGCATTTCTAAAGCGGCCGAAAGCTTCTCCAGCCATTTAGTTTCCACACTTTTTTTTGTAATTAAGTTATATAAGGTCGATTGTGAAATACCGGATTTTGAAGCAACTTGTGGTATATCCAATCCTTTATCATAAATTCTAGCTTTTATGTTACTTCCTATGTTCATGGGAATCAATTATTTATAATTTAATTCCAAAATAATGATAATGATATTTTGGAATAATAATAACATATTTATATAATTGCATTGAAGTCAAACGCAAATTAATGTATAATAATGCAAAGATTTTGAAAATGACTTCAAGAAATGGGGACCTCCCTAATTTATTGTTCTAAACCTACATAAAAAAGCTATGAAAAAACAGCAACGCCAAGGCAAACCGGCCTTGAAAGCGGACCGGAATTCCTGTGTCAAATCCAAATCCCGGCCCAGCAACACCAATGACTTTGAATTGGCCCGGAGAATTCATTATTGCCTGTCCGCCCCCAGCAAAGCCAAGTTGCAAAACACAGTGCTTTCCCAGTGTGCCCGGAGACAGCACCCGGTGGCCCAACGGACGTATTACAATACCATCAGCGGTACGACCACGAACCCCTGGGTATTGATCGAATTGATGCGGGCTTTGCATTTAAACATCGAACAGTTGACCGACCCGGATTTTTACTTTGACGATCCTTTTAAAGGAATGCAGCGAAACGCCTTGGAATCCGAAATAGAAGAAAAACTAAGACTATGCACGCTTTAACCCCTATCGCGATGGATTTGGAAAAGCTGAAAGTGGCCCTGCACAAGGGGGAGACTTCTAAAACCCTGGCTTTGGCGGCCGACTTGCAAAGCCGCTTTACGCAACTGGAAACGGACCTGAGCTCCAAACTCTGTTCTTACTCCCAGATCATCCAGCGGCAACAAATGATGCTGGAGCTTTTGCAGGAACAAAACAAGGATTTACTCCGCTTGCTGGCCAAGCGCAAGTAAGCCGCTCTTATTCAACCCTTAATTTTAACCTTTCAAACGTATGGCAGAATCAAACCCTCTGCAATCGCATAAGCGAAAAGCAGACATGCAGGCTTTTGCCGAAATTTTCCGGGAAAAGCCCTACTGGGAGCAGTACAAGCCGAAACAGCGGATTGCCCTGGTACTTTCCTTTGTGTGCAACGCCTTGAGCATTGCCGCGGCCTTTACCTTTCCCTTTCTCCAACTGGCCGAACTGTTGCCTTATGTAGCCGAGGAAACGGCTTATTTCCTCAGCGGCTTGATTACCCTGTGCCTCTTGGTGCTTCTGGAACTGGGCCTACGACTGGAGTTGCGCTATTTCTTTGTAGGCGCCTTGAAAAGCAACTGGCAGAAGATCAACCCGTTTAGCCTTCTCTGGGTGGCTTTGCTCTTTTCCCTGTCGGTCTTCAGCAGTATGAAAGGCGCGGAATTGTTTGTCTTACATACCGATACCCAGCAAAAAGTCCTGTTGGATAATTTTCAACGTGACACGGTTCAAATCAACCGAGGTTTTCTCCAACGGATTGCCGAAGAGGAAAAAGCCCTGGCCGCCTACAAGGCTTCGGTGTCCTGGAAAGGCAAGATCAATATGTACAATCCCACTACCCGGCAGGTGATTGCCGGGCATACCTCGGAGATTGCCCGGCTCAAAGCCGACTGGCGGGATGGGTTGCAACATGCGCAGGGCCGTTATGAGCAGCAAGCGGTGGAACAAAAGCAGTTTACCCATACCGCAGCCCGGGTGATGATGGGCGTCAGCCTTTCGGTGGTGAGCCTGTTTTTGTTGAGTATGTGGTATATCTACTACTTTGCCCACCGCTCGGTACTGGAGGAACAAAACCCGCAGGAGGCCTCCCGGCCGGTGCCGGTCACGGTCCCTTACGAACCGGAGCGGGAACGCCCTCAAATCGGTTTTCAAATCCCGGTAGTCAAGAAGAAGGACGCGAAGGAGACGGCAGAAAGGGACGCGGAGACGGATAAAACGGACGGGGAAAAGACGCGTGTTACGGAAGAAGAACGGGACTACGACAGCCGTAGGCAAGGTTTTGAGATCATCTGTGACCATTGCGGCAAGACCGCGCTCAAGCAAAGACCCAACGCTCATTTCTGTTCGGATGCCTGCCGGATGGAGTACTGGAAACTAAAAAACAAGAAAAAACAATGAATGAGAAAGTCAACCAATACGTACCGGGGGAAGAGGTAGTTGTTTCTACGGCGATGGGCGTTTTGCCCGCCCGGGTGCTCACCTACGAGGTACATTACCCGACCACCAAACCCCAGGCCTTTTACAAACTCCGTCTCCTGCAAAATGGCCTGGAGCTGTGGAACGTTCCGGAAAACTGCCTGTTTCCTTCCCTGGGCCACTTTATGGCCGCTTATGATATTCACTACATGAACCTGTAATCCCTATGTACTACCGCACCATTACTCAAATCGAAGAGACGGTGTTGGGTTGTTGTATCCAGGTGGTGGGCAGCGTGGAGCTGGCCCAAACCGTCGTCAACACCAACACCTTTTTACAGCCCGAAAACCGGGCGTTATGGCACTGCCTGCAAGAGATGCACAAAAAGCGCCAACCTATTGATATTCTCACGGTCATCCACCGGCTGGAAGGGCTTTTAAACAGCCAAAAACAGCCCTTGAAAGCGTATTTCAAGATCGAGGAACGCTACCGGCAGTTCCGGGAGCAGTTCGCGGCCCAGGTGGCCCGGAAAGTGGATAGGGTGGTAGACCAGGCCAACTTGCAGTACTACTGTTTTGTGCTGGTGGAGGCGGCCTTGAGACGGCAACTCTTTGCCGTCCTCAGCCGTCACGACAAGGGGGAGGACCGCAAGAAAATGCTGGACCTCATCTCCGACACTACCACGGATGTGATTACCCTGCTCAATGCCTTGTTGGACTACAACGAAAAAGACTATGCCCTGTACGAAGACCTGCTCAAAGTGCAAGAGCAGTTTGACAAGAAAGTACAAAAGATCCAGGTGAGCCGGCGGTACCGGCTCCTGGCTTTGATCCAGGGTTTGCAGGAAACCCGGGGCCTGGTGGAGAAGCAGAACCTCCGCCTGGCCGCCCAGCTAGACAAAACCATTGACGAACTCCGAAACCACGCCAAACGCTATGCCCTCCTTTGATCAGTTTTTTGAAGAATACAACGAGCAGGAAGTAAACCTGGAAGCCTATACGGTAGAGGAAGACAAGATGCAAAACCCGTTCAACAGCTCCTTCCCGGTGAATGTGTTTCCGGAGACGGTGCGGAACATCCTTTTGCACTATGTGGAGTACCGCAAGGAAATTCCGGATATGCTGGGCTCTGCCATCTTAGGGGCGGTTTCGGCAGCGGTAGGGAAGACCTATAAGGCGAAGACGGACCGCTCCCCGGTGATCCTGGCTTTGTGGCAATGCCTGATCGATGAATCCGGACAAGGG
Source organism: Rapidithrix thailandica (assembly GCF_039710355.1). NCBI lineage: Bacteria > Pseudomonadati > Bacteroidota > Cytophagia > Cytophagales > Flammeovirgaceae > Rapidithrix > Rapidithrix thailandica. Next base: position 48,274 of record NZ_JBDKWZ010000004.1, read on the forward strand.
AAATCTTCGGCGATGAATTTTGCCTACAAGCCTATCCACAAGCGCAATATGCGGGCTTATAACGAGTATTTGAAGGAAAAGGAAAAGCTGGAGGAGGAACAGATGAAAAACAAGTTCGATATGCTTGCCGCGAGCAAAACGCGGGACAGTAACGAAATGGAGCAGCTGAAGAACGAAAACTTCGAACTGGAGAAGCGTTTGCAAAAACTCAAAAGGCGTACTTATATCATTGACGATATTACCTTTGAAACCCTGGGCAAGGCGATGGATTCCAACGAGCGGGGGATCTGTCTGTTTACCGATGAGCTGGTGACCTGGTTTGCCGGCTTTGGCTCCTACAACAAGAACGGAGGGGCGAAGGAAGAGGCGGCCTGGTTAAAAATCTATGACGGGGCCCCGGTGAACATCGAGCGGCAAAACAAAAGCTATTACAACCCCACGCCTTTTGTGCCCATCAAAGGGGCGATGGTGCCCAACTCCCTGCACGAGCTGGCCCGGGGGAACCGGAAGAACTCGGGCTTTATCTACCGGATGTTGTTTTGCTTTCCCCCAGGAGATAGGCCCTTTGTTCCGGACCGGGAAAAGGAACCTTTACAACGGGAGTTTGTAGAGGCCTATGAAAACCTGATCGAACGGCTGTATGCCTTGGAGTTCGACAAGGACGAAGAGGAAAATTTGGAAAGTCATGTGTTGGCTTTTGACAAGCGGGCAATGGAGATTTACTACGAATGGGACGACAAAAAGGTAGACTTTATCAACAGCTTGCGGGACCCGCAGAAAAGCTCCTTTTACAAATCGGTGCATAGCCGGATGAAGATGCACTATATCCGTTTGGCAGGGGTGATGGAATGCCTGAGGGCGGCTTGTCACGAATCCAGCCTGGAGTATGTGACCTATCCGTCCTCTTATGCGGCGGCACAGCTCTGTGAGTACTACGAAGAGCAGATTTTGAAGGTGTTTAACTTTATCAATGCCTCTCCTTATAAAGACCAATCCGGACACTTCCGGGTGAACTGGCGGAAGGTATTTGGCGGGAAAAACCAGCTGGAAGCCCGGGAAATCAAACAGACCTTAAAACGGGAGTACAAGATGAGCGAGCGATCGGCGGCCAATTACCTGACCAATGCCCGGAAAACGGGTGTCTTGCGCTACGGAGGCCGGATAGACCGTAAAAGCGTGTATATCTTAAACCAATAAGAATTTTCCTTTAAGTAGAGAAGAGCTTACAAAAAGCCCTGGGAAGTCGTTTCCAGGGCTTTTTGCTGTTTTAGTCTCCAGGCTTTATTTCTACATAAAGAAGCTTTAGAGGTCTGTAGAATTATCTATTATATATATATAAAGTACTACTAAGAGAATAGAAAGGGGTTAAAACGTAGTAAAGTACAAAAAAGGGGGCTGTGATTTTTCTATAGGCTCCCTTTTCTTCCTATTCACTCTTAACTTTTATAAAAATACTACTTGCATTTTTGCATTTTTGCACACTTTCTTACAACTGGTTTTAAATCAACAAGATACAAGTGGGAAGTGTGCAGTTAGCGATTTGCATTTTGCACACTTGTCCGGCAAGTATGCAAAATCAGTTTGCATACTACAAACTCGCTAAGTTGTTGATAATCAATACTAAACAAAACGTAGTATGCAAGGGCTTTGCATTCTGCTTGCATACTACAAGATATTGAAATACAATGTTTTATAGTAGTTGTATTCGCGAAGTGTGCAAAGTATGCAAAAATGCAAGTAGTGTTTGGGGGGAGTAGGGTTTTGAGGGGGTGGGAGGATGTTTGGGGGAAACGACAGAGAGTAGGAAGGTTCTTGGAAATGTATTGTTTTAGTTTTGGTCGATATTATACTTAGAATTTGTTAAAGCATTGTTTTAACGCTATTTAACAGGTTCCTTTTGTAAAGTTTTTTCAATGAACATAAATGATAATTGTTTTAAATTAGTAATTAATTATAGTATTTTTGGGTATTTTGGTAAGTGGGAGAAAAGTAGAAAAATGTGATTTTTTATTGATATTGTGAATATATTAAGTAAAACTAATCAGATAACTTAACTTTATTATGTGTGCTATAGATATAATCAATTATTGGCGAAACCTTGATATTAACAATGACAACTATTTACATAATGATGACATTGATATATTACAAAATGTAGATCAAGTAAATCTTAATTTTCAGCAGTATGTAGAAAATCCAAACAACTTGTTTGGAAATAATTTCCAATTACATACTGGTCTAATGCCAGTTCCTTATACTGGGAACTTAAGAGACGCAAGGATATATTTATTGATGGTGAATCCAGGCTTTCATCATAATGATTACTATTCAGAAAATAGTGTAATAGAATATAGAACTGCATTAGCCCGTAATCTTAGACAGGAGAACTTAGATGAAAATTTTCCTTTTCTCTATCTGAATCCACAATTTTGTCATACAAGTGGTGGCGAATATTGGCTTAAAAAATTTAATAGTTTAATTGAGGGTCTTAAAGACCGTCTTGGTAATAATTATTCATACGATAATATATTAAGTTTAATCTCAAGAAACATTTGTATACTTGAGTTATTCCCTTATCATTCAATAAACTTTAAATTATCTCAAAGAGTTATAAATAATTGTCCAAGTGTCAAACGAATTAGACAATTTGTGGATAGTATTATTAACAATAATGAGAGAGATATTTTAATTGCATGCTTAAGGCAACCAAATAATTGGGGAATAAATGAAAATAACAATGACCATTTATATATTTTACCTCCTCATCAAAGGCAAAGTGCTTCTTTAAAAACAAGTGGAACATTGGGAAGTATGATTCTCAATAGACTTATTGAGATAAGTGTTAAATAATAGTGTTTATTATAGACATTTCTCCTTTTAAATCTGGTGGTACAAATAAATTTGTGATCGTATCTATTTCACACCACTTTTTGCAATTGAAAATGATATAGAAATAATTTAATTACTATCTTGGCGGCTTGAATTTATACAGAGGTAAACTCAATAAAGGAAACTTTTGAAAAGAGATATATTGAGCAAAATAGAACAAGGGCTAAAAAATTGATTATCCATATTTTTAGTGCCTTGAAGTGGTTTTTGCTTAAACTAAATAATTGAATATCAAAAAAATGAGCTTTCAGAAAATATTAGATAAATACAGAAAAATTGCCTTTTCTGAGCGTGATAAAGGAGAACGCTTTGAACGATTAATACAAGCCTATTTAAAAACCGATCCTAAATATGCTACCCTGTTTAAGAATATTTGGCTTTGGAATGAATTTCCTGGAAAAATAGATTTTGGAGGGAATGATACCGGAATAGATTTAGTTGCATTAACTCACGATGGTGATTACTGGGCCATTCAATGTAAATGTTTTCAAGAAAACTCTACAATAGATAAGCCGGCCGTTGACAGTTTCCTTTCAACTTCGAGCCGTGAATTTAAAAATGAGCAAATGCAAACCACCCGCTTTGCTCATCGCCTTTGGATTTCTACCACTAACAAATGGGGAAGCAATGCTACGGAGGCCATTCGCAACCAAAACCCACCTGTCACAAGGATCAATTTGTTTGATTTATTAGAAGCCCCTGTTGATTGGTATAAACTAGAAGAAGGCATACACGGCGTTGCAGCCAGAACGCCTAAAAAGAGCCTTAGAACCCACCAAAAAGAAGCATTAGAGAAAACTAATGAACATTTTAAATCCTCAGATAGAGGTAAACTTATTATGGCGTGTGGAACGGGAAAGACATTTACGGCTCTGCGAATTGCTGAAAATGAAACCGATGGCAAAGGCTTAATTCTATTTCTTGTGCCTTCCATTGCTTTACTTGGACAGACATTGAGAGAGTGGAGCTCTGACGCCAATGAACCAATTAATGCTATTTGTATTTGTTCTGATCCTGATATTACCAAAAAAAGAAGTAAAAAAGAGGACTCCGATTCATTTAGTGTCATTGATTTGACTTTACCTGCATCGACTGATACAGATAATATCTTGCATCAATTTGAACAAATCAAAGAAAAGGGTGAGCCAGGAATGACAGTAGTGTTCTCTACCTACCAATCCGTTGACGTTATTGCAAGGGCACAAAAAGAATTACTAAAAAAAGGATTTAAAGAATTTGACCTGATTGTGTGCGATGAAGCGCACCGAACTACAGGCGTTTCATTAGCCGGCCAAGATGAATCCGCTTTTACCAAAGTACATGATGCGGATTTCCTCAAAGCGAAAAAACGCCTGTACATGACCGCCACACCACGCCTTTACAACGATGATACTAAAAGTAAGGCGGCACAGGCAGAAGCTGTTTTGTGTTCAATGGATGACCCGGCTTTGTACGGAGAAGAAATTTATCGAATTGGTTTTGGAGAAGCCGTTGAACGCGATTTACTTACAGATTACAAAGTGCTTATTCTCACACTCAATGATAAGGATGTGCCTCCAGCTGTACAACGTATGATTGCAGACGGTGAATTCGAAATCAACACAGATGATGTATCAAAAATCATCGGAACTGTTAATGCATTATCTAAGCAGTTTTTAGGGGATGAAGGTGCAACAAAAGAATCTGATCCTAATCCAATGAGAAGAGCTGTAGCTTTTTGTGCAAATATCAGTACCTCACAAAAAATAACAGCCACTTATAACACTGCCACTGATACTTACTTGAACGAATTGCCAATTGAGAAAAGGGAACAAATGGTTACGGTTTCATCAAAACATATGGATGGGACTATGGCCGCTCCTGAACGTGACCAAATGTTAGCTTGGCTTAAAGAAGAAACAGAAGATAACGAATGCCGCATTATTACCAATGTACGTGTATTAAGTGAAGGGGTTGACGTTCCTTCCTTAGATTCGGTATTGTTCCTTTCTGCCCGTAACTCGCAAGTAGATGTAGTCCAGTCTGTGGGGCGTGTAATGCGCAAGTCGCCCGGTAAAAAATACGGTTATATCATCATTCCCGTGGTGGTTCCGGCTGATGTGGAAGCCGACAAAGCCCTTGATGATAACGAACGTTACAAAGTGGTTTGGACGGTATTGAATGCCTTGCGTGCACATGACGACCGTTTCAATGCTACCGTCAACAAAATTGAACTCAATAAGAAAAAGCCCAACAATATTTTAGTGGGACGGCCGGAATATTCTTTTGACGGAGACGGTAATCCTTCTTTGGTCAATCAAGATTCGGCAGCTTACGAAACTAACAAAGATATTAGTCGCCAGATGGCTTTACAATTCGAGCAATTGCAATCCGTGGTTTTTGCCCGTATGGTGAAAAAAGTAGGCGACCGGAGGTATTGGGAACAATGGGCAAAGGATGTGGCGCAAATTGCCGACCGCCAGATAGAACGTATCAAACACCTGATTGAAACCAAAACCGACCAACGTAAGGCGTTTGATAATTTCTTAGCCGGGTTGCAGAAAAACATCAATCCGAGCATTTCAAAATCACAAGCCATTGATATGTTGGCCCAGCATATTATCACTAAACCGATTTTTGAAGCCCTGTTTGAAGGTTATTCCTTTGTAAAAAACAATGCCGTTTCCACAGCTATGCAAAGCATGTTGGAAGCTTTGGAAGGCGAATCGGTAGCCGAAGAATCAGAAACCCTTCAAAAGTTCTATGAATCGGTTCGCAAACGTGCAGAAGGTATTGACAATGCAGAAGGAAAGCAGCGTATCATCATTGAATTGTACGACAAGTTCTTCAAAACCGCTTTCCCGAAAATGGTGGAGCAATTGGGCATTGTTTATACGCCCGTAGAAGTGGTGGATTTTATCATTCATTCGGTGAATGATGTTTTGCAAAAAGAGTTTGACCGCAGTATTTCAGATGAAAATATTCATGTACTCGATCCTTTTACAGGAACGGGAACGTTTATCACCCGGTTGCTGCAAAGTGGTCTGATTCAGTCCAAAGATTTGGAACGCAAATATCACAATGAATTGCACGCCAATGAGATCGTATTGTTGGCCTATTACATAGCAGCCGTAAACATTGAAAATGCTTTTCATGACCAGTTAGGAGAAGATTCGGAATACGAACCGTTCGAAGGCATTGTATTAACCGACACCTTCCAATTAGGCGAAACAGACGACAGCCAAAAGCTATTTTCCGAAATGTTTCCGCAAAACTCTGCACGAGTAGAACGCCAAAAGAAAGCGCCTTTACGGGTAATTATGGGAAATCCCCCTTATTCAGTAGGTCAAAGGTCTGCTAACGATAATGCGCAGAATCAGAAGTATACCAAATTAGATGGTGATATTGCCAAAACATACGCCAAGCTGTCTTCCGCAGGATTGAAAACCTCACTTTACGATTCCTACATTAAGGCCTTTCGATGGAGCACCGACCGATTAGACCCTAAAAATGGCGGCATTATAGCATTTGTGAGCAATGGAGCTTGGTTAGATGGAAACAGCACAGACGGATTTAGAAAAGCCATTGAAAAAGAATTTTCCAGTATTTGGGTATTTAATCTCCGAGGGAATCAGCGTACGAGTGGTGAGCTAAGCCGAAAAGAAGGAGGAAAGATTTTTGGTTCGGGTTCCCGTACGCCCATATCCATCACCCTTTTGGTAAAAAATCCGAAAACTAAAACGAGGAAAGCTACCATTCATTACCACGATATTGGCGATTACCTAAGTCGTGAAGAAAAGTTGGCGATTGTGAGCAAATTCAAATCAGCTGCTAGTGGTGAAATGAAATGGAAAACTTTGAAACCTAACGAACATGGCGATTGGCTCAATCAACGAAATGATCTGTTTGAAACCTTCCTACCACTAATAGGGGACTCCAAAAGTGACAATTCTATTTTTGATTTTATATCGTGGGGTGTCAAGACAAATCGTGATGCTTGGACATATAACTCATCTAAGGAAAAGTTAAGTTCACTGCTTAAAGAAACAATTACTTTTTACAATGAACAACGAAAAAGCTATCATGAGCAAACTAAGAAGAAAAAAATTAGGGTTGATAATTTCATCATAACTGATCCAAAGAAAATCAGTTGGTCTGCTGATTTAAAGAAAGATATTGAAAGAAATAGAGATCACTCCTTCAATGAAACTTCGTTAAAGCAAGCATTGTACAGACCATACTTTAAACAATACTTATTTTTTGATGATTCCCTTGTTGAAAGGCCAGGGCAAAATCGTAAATTATTTCCGGCTTCATCCAATACCAATAAATTGATATGTGTAACAGGAAAAGGAGCAAGTAAGGATTTTTCTGCTTTAATGACTGATGCTATTCCAAACCTTGATACTTTAGAAAAAGGTCAATCTTTACCTCTTTACTATTACGAAGAACGGGAAAAGAACAGCCCCAGCCTGTTTGATGCCGCAGGAGACAGCGAATATATCCGTAGGGATGGTGTTTCGGACTTCATTTTCGAACGGACAAAAAAGGTCTATGGGAAGAATGTGAGCAAGGAAGATATTTTCTACTATGTCTATGGCATATTGCACAGCCCCGATTATCGCACAACTTTTGCCAATGATCTAAAGAAAATGCTGCCCCGCATTCCGTTAGTGGAAGACGTTCGGGATTTTTGGAAGTTCAGCAAAGCAGGACGTCAACTAGCAGAATTGCATATCAATTACGAAGAAATACTACCTTATGATGGTGTAGAAGTAAGTGGAACGGATTCCGGTTTCTACCGGGTGGAAAAAATGCGTTTCCCCAAGAAAGGTCAAAAGGACACCATCATATACAACAGCAAAATAGTCGTTTCTAACATCCCGGAGAAAGCTTATGAATATGTGGTCAATGGCAAATCTGCCATTGAATGGATTATGGAACGCTACCAGGTAAAAACCGATAAGAAAAGTGGCATCAAAAACGATCCCAATGATTGGGCGGAAGAAGTAGATAACCCAAGATATATCTTGGATTTGTTGTTAAGCATTATCAATGTGAGCGTACAGACAGTAGATTTAGTTAATGACTTACCTAAGTTAAAATTTAATTAGCGCAAGATATTTCCTTTAAATCTATTTAACTACAGCAAACCCCAGCTCTCAACAGCTGGGGTTTGTTGTTTTTATGCCTATTCCCAACCGTCCGGCTCCCCGTAGTGTTCTACAAACTGTTTCATCTCTTTGGGGCTGATCCGCCTGGGGTTATCAATGCCAATCGCCTTTAAATACCTTCGGATGGTGGAATAGCTGACCCCGTACATATCGGCCATTTCTTTTCTAGTGATCATGCTCATTTTTTACAGGATTTTTTGGTTTTTTAATCGGTGTAAAGATAGCTAAAAATACACATTTTTCATTGAAAATCAGCGGGTTTGGCTAGGTTTGTTCAATGAAAAATCCACCCTTCTTATACTTGCCTTATCCAATTCGAAATCGTATGAATGTATTCTTAATCACCGGGGGGATTTTGCTGGCGGGCCTGGTGGCCGGCGATGCCCTGAAGACCAAATACACGGCCGGAAAGATCGACATCGGCTTTGCCGGGATCGACTGGCCGCGGATCAGTAAGGGCAAGGTGTACTTTGAGCCGGCCTTTCGGTTTTCCAATTACTCCACCCACAGCTTACAGTTAAGCCATCTGGTCATTTCCTTATACGTCAAAGACGGGCAGGGGGTATGGAAACTGATCGTGAAGTCGCCCCCTGCGGGGTCTACCTACCGGATCTTGCCCCGGGATAGCAGCGTAGAGCGCTTTCCGTTACAGGCCTCCTTGCTCTCTTTAGGGCTGAACTTCTTTGCCTTTTTGTCCTCTATGGAGATCAAGGTGGATGTTCAGGGCGAGGCCAACGGCTATCCCTTCTCGGAGAGCTTTACCAAGCAGTTGGGCAAAACGCAAACCGTCAACGGGATTTAGGGATGGTAGCCACAGGTAAACGGGAGCTCCAGGCGGGCTCACAGTACAACCGGTTGTTTCCTCCTTTCAGCCAATTGGAGGGCACGGATAAAATCCTACAGCACGGGGACGTCTTCGATACCCTGAACCTGATTGAAAAGATTGTCAAAGAGACCTTGGGTGATACGAAAAAGCTGGCCCGGCACCTGAAGGGCAAGGACCTGGAGACGACCACAAAAAATATCTTTGATTTTATCTACCGGCATATCCAATACCGGAAAGACGATCCCGGCACGGAGCAGTTGCATAGACCGCTTCGTATTTGGAAGGAACGGGCCCGGGGCGTGGACTGCGATGATTATACGATCTTTATTTCCAGTATTTTAAGCAATTTAAAGGTTCCGCATTACTACCGGATGACCAGGTACAAGGGCCGCGACTACTACCAACACGTGTACGTGGTGGTACCCAAAGCCGGCCACCGCCTTTCGCAAGGCCATTACGTGATCGATCCGGTAGTGGACCGCTGGAATTACGAAGTACCTTATTCAGCAAAATTTGACAGAGCAATGCATTTACCGATACAATATTTAAACGGAGTAGACGAAGAGCCTTCGCCTTACGAAGCGGTAGGCCTGGGAGTTCCGGAAACTTTTGGCAACGAGTTCGACTTGTTGGGCGTTCCCGGTCTGGGAGCGGTGGACGGGGACGGCTTGTACCGGGGTTTTCTGGACTCTTTGAAAAAGCACCTGCAAAACACCCGGATCGCGGTGTCTCAAAATCTGGCGGCCGACTATGCCGGCTACCGGGGCGTGGACCTGGCCCGGCAAATCGACTCGGTGCTCCAAGTCTGGGAGGACCCGGTGGCGAGAAGCCAACGCCTGGACGAGTTGGAGGCCTGGGAAGAACAGGAAGCCAAACTGGGCGGCTTGGGTGGCTTTTTTAAAAAGCTGTGGAAGGGGGTGAAAAAAGGAGTAAAAGCCGTAGGCAAGACGGTGAAAAAAGGCGTGAAGGCTGTAGGCAAGGGCGTGAAATGGGTGGGTGATCGGGTAGGGGACGGGGTGCGTGCGGTAGGCAATGCCATTGCCCGGTACAACCCTTTGTCCTTAGCCGCCCGGGGTGGTCTGGAAGCCGCTTTCCGGAGCAACCTGTTTAAGATGAGCGAACGTCTGGGCTACGGCTACCTAAGCGAAGCCCAGGCTAAACAGATTGGCCTGGACCTGGACAGCTGGCGCAAGTCGGTGGACCGCTTGAAAAAGACACGGAACCTCTGGGTAAACACCTTAAAAGGCAAAGAAGGCAATTTGCGGCATTACATTATCCGGGGTTGGGAGAAAGGGGTAAAAAAACACGGTTTTCCGTTTTTGGAGCCGGCCCATATCGACCAGACCATTGGAGGGCACAAGGGCAGAACCGCTCCTTCGGGCAATCCCACCGAGCAGCAGACCCCTCAAAGCCCGGCAAAAGATCCGGAAGCGGTGAAACGGAGGATGCAAGAGCTATTGAAAAAACGGAATCCTTTCTTCCGGTTTAAATCGAAAACCGGCAGTCCTCTTTTAAAGCACCGGGGTATCCTCCCGGGAGGCTGGCCCCCAGGGTCCAGCCGAAGGTCAACGCCAAGTACCAGTGTACATAGCCGTTTACAAGCGATGCTCCGGCAAAAGAGGCGGTTTGGCTTCCGGGGTGTAGAGGGCTTGGGCGCCGCCACCGGCCTAGGTGCCGCCGGTACAGCGGTGGGAGGAACAGCCGCCAGCGGTTTTATTGCCAAGATCGTATCCTGGTTGAAAGGCCTGGTGATCAAGGTAGCCAAAGGCGCGGGCAAGCTGGTAAAAGGCGGAGTCAAGGTGGTAAAAGACCTGGTAAAGGGCAACAAAAAGAAGCTGGCGGAGAAGGCGGCCGAGTTGGCGAAGAAAAAACTTCCTTTGGACAAAATCGGGATTCCGCTGCCGGGCAAAGGCCCTGTTCCGGACGGCTCTGGTACTCCGGTACCTTATGTGCCGCCTCAATACCCGTCATCCCCAACACCGCAGACGGCGGGTGGAGGCTCGATGGGCCTGGTACTTGCCGCGGTCGCAGTGGGCGGTTTGCTGTTGATGAACAAGAGCCAAAAGCCCGCAGGCCTGAGCGGGGCACCTGCCCGGAGGAAAGGAACAAGCACCGTAAGGAAGAAAACGACCCAACGCAAAGCCACAAGCCGCAAAACAAGTACGAAACGTAACACCCCGGCCTCCCGCAGGGGGCTGGGCAAAGTCACTATTTAACTTTTAAAAAGCTATGGTTGATTCAAAAAAACTACAAAGTACCGGCAAGAAGGTGTTGTTTATCTCTTCGGGCATGGTGTTGGAAAAGGCGGCTTCTTCGATGCTGCCCTTGCCGGAGGGGATCAAGAAGTTTATTTCCCCGGCCCTGTTGCTGGGCTCTGCCTATGTGCATATGAGCTCGAAAAGTGAGGCGGTGAAAGACCTGGCCGCAGGGGTGGCCATCAGTTCGGTCTTTAAGACGGCCAACCAGTTTATCCCTTCGCTGAGCCAGGGCAAAGCGGCCCAGTTCGTGCCGCAGCTGGGCGAAGCGGAAGGCTACGGGGAGGAGTTTGCCGACCTGGACGCGGTGGCCGCGGACCTGGAGATGATCCCGGAAGACAGTCATTTGCTGCAAGGCATGGAAGATACGGCTTTGTTGCAAGGCGCTGCCCTGGGGATTTAAGCAGGGGGGTAGGTATACGGACCCTTCAAGAAAATTGAATAAAAACCTTTAACGATTATACCAAGATGTTAACTGTCAATTACGACAAGATCACCACGCGTGCCCATGAGATGATCAAGCACGCGGCCAACACGGGGCAGTTGCCTCCGGAGACGGCCGAACGCTTTTTGTCCAACGAGCTGAAGAGCTCTTCCCATATCCTGTATGTAAAACACGAGATCACGGGCAAGTCGGATACGGCGGATCTGGTAAAAGCCTCGGATTCCAAGCAGGACGGGGTACGCAACCTGGACCGTGCCAAGCTGGATAAGTTCGAAAACATGGCGGTGGACCGCATCGGTTTCGGCTGGTTGGCCGGGGAGCAAACCTCAGCCATCGGTTTGTACTACAATACCGTAACGGGCAGGAACGATATCCACCCGGCCTTGTTCAACGCGGACTTGCTGATCAAGCAAAACGACCGGGTTTTGTTTGAGATGCCGGTTTCGGCCTTGTTGTCCTATGAGCCGAAGGGCTTGCTGGGCGGTCCGGAGAGCACCTTTGCGGTGTATACGCCTTTTATCCTGCGGGAAGAAGTACCGGTGCGCATCCAGTTGCGCTTTCCGGAAGGCAGCAGCGTAACGCCTCCTACCGGTCAGGAAGGGGACCGTTACTGGGTGAAGGTAGAGCTGTTCGGCACCAAGACCCAGGAGAAGTAATTTTTCTGTTTTCTACACAATTCAAGAAAGACCGGCCTGCCGCTGGCGGGCCGGACTGTTGAACCCTTAGATCCAATTAATGATGGCAAGAGCATTTAAAAAACAAACGGAGCTGGTGCGCTTTGCGCCCGGCACGCCCGGCGGGGCAAGGACGACCATGGTGCATCTGGACAGCGCCTACAGGAAAGTGACGGGCCTGCGGATACACGAGTTTTCGGGCGGGGGCCTCTCCTTCTTTGAAATCGGCCTGGAGGACAGCAGCGGGACGCTGGTAGACACCGAGAGCAGCGAGGTGTACCACTACGCCCCGGAGAAGCCCTGGGAGCCGGTGGATTTGTCCAACCACGGGCAGCAGTTGAAAGTCAAAACGGTATTGCCCTCGCAGCCCAGTGGTGAGGTGGTGTACCAGATCGTCTTTTTGTTAGAGCGATGAGTTTGCGGCAATTGGTCCCCACGCTGGAAAACCCGTACGAAGACGGTCCTGTAGAGCTGGACTGTGCGGGCTTTGAAGTGTTGAACCGGGGGGCTTGTATTGTGCGGATGAGCTTTTCGGGCGGCAGTGCCCCGGGCCTGGAGTTGGCCCCGGGCGAGCAGTACCGCTCCCCCGTGCTGGAGAACCTCCGGCTCCAGGGGCCTTTGTGGCTGCGCTTTGAGGAAGGCGGCAGCCGTAACGTGACCGTGATCAAATACACCGAACATAACCAGGAAAGTTTTGCCTAAATGTAGCCATTGCGGAAGGGACTATACAGCGGTGCGGGTGAACCAGAAGTATTGCTCGGAACCCTGCCGGAAGCGCGCCTGGCGCCAGTCCCACCGTACAACCCCCAAACCCATGAAGGAATTGACCGAAGAAACAGCCTCACCGGGGCCGCAAAGCTGGAAAGACTATGTGATCCAGGATTTGCAGGCCAAAGTGCGGGAGTTCCGGGAAGAAAACCGGACACTGAAACACACATTGGAAAACACCAAGAGCCGGTTGCAGGAGACGGAAAAAGACCTGGCTTTCAAAGACCGGGACTACGAGTTGCAGTTGCGGGAGCGGGAGCAGAGCCGGAAAGGGGGCCTGGAGGGCATTGTGGAGAGTGCCTACCAACACCCGGAAGCCACGTCTATGCTCCTGCAAAGCCTGAGCGGCTTTTTGGGGGCGATGAAAGGGCAAACGCCTGCCGGCATTGCCGGGGCGCCCGAAAGCGATCCGGACATTGAGAATTTTACCCACTGGTACAAGGGCCTGGGCCCGGCGGACAAACAGGCCTTTGGTCAGTTGTTGCAGGCCTTCTCCCAGGCGGAGGATTACCCCCGGGCCGCCAGTAGTATGATAAACGCATTGAGCCATGATTCCACAGTTAACCAAGCAGTCTAAAGGCGGCCGGCTGAAAGTGAGCCGCAGCAAACAGGAGTTGTTAAAGATCCTGGAGAAGAATTTAAGCCAGGAGTCCCTGGAGATCCTGGCGGAGAAGTCCCGCTTGCCGGGCATCAATTATCTTATCAAAGCAAACAAAAACCTTTTATAATCCATGGCAGCAACAGCCTTATTAGCGGCCGGATCGGCAGCCAAAGGAGTGGTGGAAGGCATCCCTCCTTTGGTGTGGAAAGCCCTGCTGGGAGCGGGGGTGGTGTTTGTGGGTTACCAGGTAGTCCGGAAGGTGCAGAAGCGGGAACAGGAGAAGAAGTTCGACCGGGCGTACGGCTCGGATACCACCTTGGGTCGTGCAGCGGTGTACGCCTCCCGTTATTACTCGGCCATGTGGGAGAATGACTTTTTCGGATGGTCGGAGGACGAAGAAGAGCTTTTCGGTACAACCCGGGACATGGCCCAAGCGGGGGTATCTTTTGGGGAGGTGACCGAAGCTTACCGGATGCGCTACGGCAAGGACCTGTTGAAAAACATCCAAAACGCCTTGAGCCCTTCGGAGTTTGGCAAGTTCCGCCAACTTCTGGCGGGTGATTTAAGCGGTCTGGTCTTGCCGGAGAAAGTCTATGGCAAGGGGCTGGTACCGGTGTTTTCCTCCGACCTGCAAAGCGTGCAGTACATCCAAAGCGAGCAGCCTTTGGGCATGAAGCAATCGGTGGTGCGCTTAGGGGATGTGTTCTTTGTGGAGCTGGAAAACAAGCAGCAGCGCTATTTTGTACCCCGGGATAAAGTTACTATACGATGAAAGATACCCCATTACCTTTTGTGTTTGTCGCGGGTTTGTTGATTTATTTATCTACGCGCAAGCGTTTGTCACCCAAGGTACCGGGAGCACCGGTATCTAAGGGTTTTCCTTTGCGACAAGGGAGTACAGGGCCTTTGGTGAGGCAATTGCAGGCGGCCTTGTTGCAAAAAGGCGGGAGTGCCGCCGCCCTGCTCCGGGCTTCCGGAGGGGCGGACGGGACGTTTGGCCGGGGGACGGCAAAAGCCCTGGTTCTGGCCGGTTATCCCACGGTAGTGAACCGCAGCACTTTTGAGCGCTTGATCAACCGTCCGGAGCCGGAAAAACCCGCCGGTTCGCCCCAATACGTCTATGCCAAAAACCGCTACGGGGCTTCGGTCTACAAGAAGGTCAACAGCTTCTCGCTCCCCTTGATCGGGGAGACGTATTTGGGGGCTTTGCCAATCGTCAAAGTGGAGGACCAGACCTACCTGGGCAAGGCCACCGGCAAGACCAAGGGGGACTACTGGGAAGTGGAGGCGGTGTTGAACGAACGGCCGGTGCGCTTCTGGGTGGACTCGGACGAAACCAAGGTGTTTTCCGGCAGCCTGCCGGAGTTTTTGGCCTTTCAAAAGACCTATTTAAAGCACAAGAAACCCGAACATATCCAACGAATCTTGGATGCTTTCTCTTAAACCATGAAATATTTTAAGTATCACGAATTTGACAGTCCGGACGCCCCGGGTTCTGGCCGGAATATGGACCCGGGCTTTTTGTCCCGCCTGGACAAGGCCCGGGAGTATTCCGGCATCCCTTACACGGTCAACAGCGGTTACCGGACCAAGCGCTACAATGCGGGTTTGAAAAACTCCGTACCGGACAGTGCCCATGTGAAGGGGCTTGCCGTAGACATCGGGTTCAAGACCCTGGGGCAGGCTCATAAGATCCTACAAGGGGCGATCAAAGCGGGCTTCCGGAGAATCGGCATTGGGGCCGGGTTCATCCACCTGGACAGCGACCGGGCGAAGCCCTGGCCGGCGGTCTGGGGCTATCCCACTACCAACCCAAAACTGCTCAGGCAGTACGAGACGGTGGTGGAAGGGGGCGCGACCTTGCAAAAAGCCGGTTCCATGGGCCTGGCCCTGGCAGCACTTTTACTCTATATCGTTTTGACCGGTAAAGAGAAGTAAACCGGCAACATAGCTTTCCAAGCTATTGGATTGTGAATGTAACCGCATCTGTGACAAGAAGCACAGGTGCTTAATTTTCCACTCTTAAACTTTATACCTATATGCAATTCGGAATTGAAAACCTGAAAAAGATCCTTTTGGCGGTGTTTGTGTTGATCTACACCCTTTTTGAAATCTTTGAGTCCAAGTTCAAATGGATGAAGCTGTTAAAGCTTTTGAACGTGGTGAAAGAGATCCCCCGGGTGGTGGCATCGGCCCCTTTCATCGATCAAGAGCTGGACGACCTTTCCACCGAGGAACACAAAGAGCTGATCGGCTTTATCGCGGAGCGCTTCGAGCTGGACAATGACAAGTCCGAAGAAGCGATTGAAGCGGCATTGATGTGGATGGTGGCCACCGGCAACGCGGTGGAGAAATTCAAGGAACTGGGCGTGTTCAGCAAGAAAAAGAAGCAGAAATCGGTCCATGTGTCCGGATAAGGAACCCGAGCGCTTGTTGTTGATGGTGGCGGGCCTGGCCGGAGGGCTGGCCGGTCACCATATTGCCCAACACACGGAGTTTAAAACGGCCCCTATTTGGGGAAGTTTTACTGGAGCCGTGTTGGCCTATTGGCTGTTATCCAAACCTGAAGAAAAAGAAGCTGATCCATGAGTGATAGTTACTATATCATCAACCCGGACCGGAAGGCCGAACTGCATTTTGATTATGGGGAATACAAGGCCCTTCCGGAGGAGCTTAAAAAAGAACTCAAGCGTTATTTTGTCTGGGGCCGGAAGCGCAAAGCCTGGGTGAGCAAAGGGGATCACCGGAACTTTTCGGTCATCACGATGGTGAGCAAGCTGGATCTTCCTTTGAAAGAAAAGCCGGCCAAGAAACCGGCTGTGAAGTTGCCCTTCAAGCAACACCTGGCGGCTTATGCGGCATGGAAGGAAGTCCGGGAAACGGTGGAGTCCTCCGCCAAAGAATGGCATTCTACTACCGGGGGCCGTATCCGCCTTTCGGACAGTTTTGAGCTGTACGATTTTGATTCGCAACGGGTCCGGTCAGAGGACGATCATTCGTTTACCTTCCGGGTCGATACGTATCTTGATCCGGATAAAAACGTGGTGATCGTAGGGGAACACCTGCAACAGATTTACGGCATGCGGGTATATATGCGCAGCATCCGGAAGCGGGTCAAGCCTTCGGGCAAGCAGGAAAGCTATGGCTTTAAGGTACTTGCCTCGCAATGGACGCCTTTTGCTTTACCTGACAGGGTGCAGGTGCCTGCCGGCAAACGCAAACCGCATTACAGGTTGGGCGAGCCGAAGAGCTACCGGGACCGGGAAAAGTTACGCAGGGACGTCTTGTTGGAAGAGCTGATGTTGGGTAAGCTGGAGATGGCCCTGGAGAGCAAGTTCAACGGGATGGAGGACATGACCGAGCGTATACCGGAAGAACAGCAGCATTGGTATGTGCCCGGACTCTCCCAAATCCCGGAGGTATTTTACCGCGAAACGCCGGAACACTACGGTAAGAACCTGGTGCTTTGGGGGCATTCCGGGGTGCGCTATGCCCTGCGGTACCATCACCGGCCGGTGCCCCAATACCTGGATCTGGAGGGAAAGGGGAAGCCGGAAAAGAAAATCCTTGGTCCGGAGGCGAAAAAGAAACTTGCCGAACAGCTAAGGCAAAAGGCGGAAAGCCTGGAGAAAAAGGCTGCGGCCAAGCGTTCCGGGGGGACGTTTCACCAGAACTGGACCCCGAGAAGGGCGGGCATTATGAAAAGCCTGGAGGCGGACGCGGAAGCCCTGGAGCAAAAGGCCTTTGCCTTCCGGAAGTTGGCCGAAGGCTGGGAAGCCGGCAGTGTTCCGGAGCTGTTGCAAGGGATCCGGACGATTGCCGATTTGAACGAGCTGTACTCTTTTTATCCTACCATCCGTGGCAATACGCCGGAGAGCTATTTGGACGAAGCCCGTAAGCGCCTGGAGCGTTTGCAAACCATGGGCCTTGATTCGGAAAGCCGGTTTCAGGCGGCTAAGAAAGCGTTACAGGAATTGGCTCCTGTTGAACTTTCCGAAGAGGCACAAAGCGCCAGGCGGTTGCGGGAATTGGAAGAGAAGTTCCGGACGAGCAAACAGCCGGGCTTTTTTCCTACGCCTAAAGCGGTGGCGGAAAAAATGATTGCCCTGGCCAGGGTGCCGGAAGGGGCGGTGATCCTGGAACCCAGCGCCGGCCTGGGCCATTTGGCCGCGGAGATCAAACAAGCCTTTCCGGAAAACAAACTGGTGATAGGCGAACTCAACCGCTCCTTTCACGAAGTGCTCAGCCTCAAAGGTTTTGAAGTGGCGTTTGATGATTTTCTTTCGTACCGTCCAGCAGAAAAAGACAGGCCGGAAATCATCTTGATGAATCCTCCCTTTGAAAAGGGGCAGGATGCCGAACATATCCTTCATGCCTTTGAGATGGTCAAACCCGGGGGTCAGGTGATCAGCCTGGCTTCGGAAGGCTTGTTTTTCCGGCAGTCGAAAAAGGAAACGGCTTTCCGGGAGTTTTTGGAGGAACAAGGTGGAACTTCCGAAGTACTACCGGAAAAAAGCTTTACCGGCAGCGGGGCCTTTAAACAAACCGGGGTCCGTACCCGGATCGTGGTTTTGGAAAAGCCGGCTGTCAAAGAAGAGAAGCCCGTAGTAACCAAACCGGAAAAACAAATGATTGAGCCTAAAAAGAAACCGGAGATGAAAAAGAAAGCTTCCGTACAACAGGAAATTCATTTTAAAGAGGATGTGTACCACTTTAGCGAAGACCAAAAAATTATCCGGAAGTTTGCCACTATGCAAGGTAAGGCCAAAGGCCGTAAGGAGTTGAAAAATGCGATCCTGGACTTGCAGAAGAAAGCCAAGGAAAAGCGCTTTTCCGACCCTTATAAACCCCTGCTCCGCAAGCTCCAGGACGAAGCGGTGGACCTGTACAACGGGATGGAACGGGACAAGATCACCCGGCAGACGGTTGAATTTTCCAAAAGCCTGGCTTTGGAACTGGAGCAAGAGGCGCAAAAGAAAAAGCTGCGTTATTCGGTGACCTTGCTTAAACGCTTTTTGAACCTTCAAGGCGAAGAGATTCCGGAAAAGGCAGAGCGCTTGTTAGCCCTGATTCAAAGCGCTTTGAAAAAGGGCAAAGTCCCTAAAGATGACCCCTATTATGCCAAGCTGAAAGCGGTGGAAAAGCAGCTGTCTCAAGACAAGTCCCCGGAACTGGAGAGCCGGTCTTTGGAAGGGGTACCCCAAGGGGTAATGAGTGCGGGGGACCTGCAAAAGATGGATTTTAAAGTCCTTCCCTTCTCGGGCAAGTGGGCGGAGTTTATCGGGCAACCCAGCGAAAACTTTTACCTCATTATTTACGGCAAACCCAAGATGGGCAAGTCTAACCTGGCTTTTCAACTGGCTAAATACTTAGGCAGTTTTGGAAAGGTCTTGTATGTAGCCGCCGAAGAGGGCTTCGGCTTGACGCTCAAAACCAAGATGGAGGAAAACGGGATTGCGGCCGAAGACCCGGTGCATTTTTCCGATGCGCGCCATTTGGAAGGGGTGAAAAAACACCTGGACCAGGGCTATGCAGCTTGCTTTATTGATTCCATCAACGTATTGGACCTGGAGCCGGAAGAATTTGAACGCTTCCGGAAGTCGTACCCCAATACCACTTTTGTCTGTATTATGCAATCGACCAAATCCGGAAACTTTCGCGGCAGTCAGGAGTGGACCCACAACGCGGACAGCATTGTCAATCTGGATGAGCCGGGTTTGGCTACCTGTAGAGGCCGTTTTGGTGCGGGGGAATACAAAATATTTGAACGATGAAAAACATTTTAAAAACCGTAGGGACCCAGCGCCTTTTACTCGACAATACGGTGAAGAAACTGACCTTGCCGCAAACAGCGGTGGAAGCCTTGCTGGTGCTGGAGGCGGAAGGGACGGCAAAAGCGGCCCGTTGGTGGACAGATGGCAGTGAGCCTACCGCTAGTGAAGGGATGCTTTTGGGCGATGCTTCCGTACTGGAACTCACCCACCGGCAAGACCTGGAGCGCTTTCAAATTATCGGGATTGATCCGGGCAAAACGTCAGTATTAACCATCACCTATTACGGCTTTTAACCATGGCAGTACAGATGACACGCAAACGGCTGTATCAGCTGTGTAGTAGCGTAGGTTCCGGCGACAACGGAGGAGGGACAAACAGCCCCCAGGTACTGGACCGCTTTGTCACTTCGGACCATCTTGTCAAATCGGCCTATTGGAAGCTGGAAGGGCCCAGAAGCCTGGGCGCCCCCCGCTATTCCCCCTTGGAAATAGAGGCGGTGATTTGGGAGGTGCGCCTGGCTTCGGAAAGCACCTGGACGCTCAAAAGTACCTGGGCGGAAGTCCGGGCCTATGCCGCTGCCCGCAGCACAGCCGAACATTGGTATTTGCGGGGGACGGTAAGCGCGAAACAAGGATTGGAAAACATTGAAATCGGCCTGGCTATTGAACTCTTATGAAAGCAACAGTAATTGACCAACGGGCCTTGTGGCATACCCGGGCCCAGCTTAGTTTTAACCTATCCGGGAACCAGCGGGTAGTAATCCCCAATCCCATATACAAGCGCTTTGCCTTCCATCAGGGGCAAAGCTTTTCGTTGGTAGGCCTGGCCAGGGTAGTTGAAGGGGGTGACCTGGTGCAAAAACTGGAGGGGACGGGCTGGAGCCTGAGGGCCCATACCGGGCAAATAGGCTTTACCCTGTACGCTTCGGGAGGCTTGAATTATTCCTGTCTTTGGGACGGTTTTCGTCTCCAAGACACCTTTCACTTTGTTGTTACCTACGAAGCGCAGAGCAAAGCCCTGGCTTTGTCGGTCAACGGGCGAAAGGTGGCCGAAACGGAGTGTACGGGTTTGAGTGCCGGTCAGGATTTTGTGAGTAATGCCCCTTTGAGTTTCGGAAGTTTTGAAGGCTGTTTGTCTCAAGTCTCGCTGTACGACAAAGCATTGTCTCAGGGCGAAGTCCAGGCATTGCACAAATGGGTAGGTTTGGTACCTTCTTCATTACATGCGGTTTGTACCGGCTATTGGCCTTTGGATGTGGACCTTTTACACCGGGGCAGCGACCGGCCGCTTTGGGCGTTTGACCACTCCAAGCGGTTCAATTATGCCAAGCCGGCAGCCCTTGTAGCGGCACATGGAACCCTGGAAAATTATTCCCTGGAGGAAACCGGAAACCTGGGCTTTGGCAAACAAAACGCACTGAAAGATTTGTACCAAAGCCGGGGGCTTTACAGGGGTACGGGCTACCGGGTGAACCGGAGTACTCCAGGGGCCGCGATAGAAATCACCTGCGGTTTTGACCAAATGCAGCAGGCGGGAAAAGGTAGCCTGGTCTTGGAGTTGGATACGGAAAAACAAGCCGGACCGGCGGAGCTTCTGGTCACCACACCCGCTTCCAATTATTTTGGTCATATACGCCTGCAAAGCGATCAAATCTCCCTGGTAACCGGTGAAGTTGGTTTTGATACAAGCATCAAGGCAAACCCGATCCGGGGCCGGCACACCTTATTGATACAATACCCTACTTTGAGCACAAGAAAAATTTGGTACCGGGAAGGCCGGGGCCCTTTTGTCCCGGTTGAAACCCGGACGGACGGGCTTTTTTCCAACCCTCAAAATACAGCCTTTTTGCTGGGGGAAAATCCCGGTAAGGGTTTGGTGTTGCAAAGGGCTTTGTTCAGCACGGAAGCCCTTGTTCCGGAAGTGTACGAGCGGGAAACCTTTGACCCCGGTTTATTGCTTTCCGATTACCGGTTTTGCGAAAGGGAAGGCAAGCAGGTTTTTGACCGGGTAAGCAGTGTTGCCGTCTCTTTGCCGTCCCAGGTGACGGGGGACGGGACGGGAAATGGCGCCTGGAGGGATGAGTGGCATGGGCAACCGGCCCTGGTGCAAACCACTTCTTTCAATAAGGAAAGCGACAGTCAACAGCAGCTTTTGGTGCCCCATTTCGACTTGCCCATAGACGAAAAAGGGCTCACGGTCATGCTGAATGTATACCCTTCGGCCCCTTTCGACACGGAGGACCTGGGGATTCTGCACAGCAACGACCGGCAAATAAGGTTGTACCGTGAAAACGACCGGCAATGGCGGTTTCAATACGACTTTGACAAGGGGCATTCCTTTGCCTTCGACCAGGAGGCGGTGTATAAAAATCTCCATGCCTTTAGTTCCTGGGTCTTTGTCCTGGGGGAAGACTCCCGTTTCTACTTCAACGGGACGCCCCTGGGAACGGTCACCAGGGATGGCAGTTTGACGGGGCAAGCTTTCACCGGGGACTTACAGCTCTATGGCGAAACGGCCCCGGGCAACTTTCCCGGGGGTGGCACCTACCTGCAAGGCGGTTTCCATTCCTTTGCCCTGTGGAAACGGCAGTTAAGCCCGAAAGAGGTGTTGCAAAACTCCCGTCCGGAGTTTCCCATCGGGACCACCCAAGAGCTGGTATTGTACTACCAGCACCAGGAGGGCAGCTATTACGAAGATGGCAGCGCAGTGAAAGTCCGGAACCTGGCCCCGGAGAGCAGCTTTCCCATAGGTTCAGCTACCCGTCCCGGGGATTGGGACGCGGAAGTATGGGGCTTTCCCGGAGACTATCTCCAGGAACAGTTGCAAGCCGTCAAAAACGCCTGTGAACGCCTTGAAAATTTGTATTAATCATGCCGGAAGAACTGACCCCCTTGCTGGAGATCATTAAGCGGTTTGGCCTGGTGCAGGTGCTCTGCGGTATCCTGGTGTTTGCCTTGCTACAACAACGTAAAGCCCTGGCGGCTGCCCTGGTGGGTTTGCTCCGGGCTTGTACGGAAATGGCCCGGGCCTTTGCCCGTCACCTGCGGCAGGAGGTGTTGCAAAAAATCTCCGGGGTATACGAACTGATGAACCGCCTGGCCCATGAGTTTAGCTGTATGCGGGTGGCGGTGCTCAAGATCCACGGGGAGCGCAAGAAACCGGAGGATCTGCACCTGTCCGTCTTTGTGGAGCTGACCGGCAAGTACGAAGACGGAAGGTTGGTAGAGCCCTTAAAACCCCTGAAACAAAAGCAGCCTTTGAACAAACAGGCCTTGAACTACCTGGAAAAAATGCTCAAAAGCCTGGACAAGGATTTGTACATCGACAACGTGGACTTGATGCCCTCGGGCCGGGCCAAGCTGGAGCTGTTATCCACGGAAGCCAAAGCGGTATACCACCTCTATTTGGAGGCGGAACCGGAAAAACTCTATACCTTGATCCTGGTTTTTAACCGGAAAACCCCGCTGTCCGAACGGGACAAGACCCGCATCCGGAACTTTGCCCAGCAAATCCGGAAATTACTTGTTTAAGTAGAAGTACGCATTTATTTTCTGCATTTGCTTAGTTAAACTCATATTACTAGGGGAATTGTATTTAAGAAAAGCAAGCCAGTAGGCTTGCTTTTTCTTTGTATACAGCTTCATCCGTCCGTTAGTACAAAATATTTTAAAAACTTACCACTTACTACGCATTTGTATTCTTGAAAAAGTTTTATACATTTACCGTAAAACCAGCATTTATAACCGTAAAATACTATTTTGTGCAATGAGCCTAATCGCTAAAATGTATGTTGAGGATAAGGAAATTAACATTCTTGACTTCAAATTTCGCTTTACCCGTTCGGTAGACGAACACGGCAAACCGATGGGCAAACCCAACGGGACAATCTTTGATATCACCTTTGAAACCACCTCGGATCAAAGCTTTTTTGCCTGGTCTGTGGGTATGGACATGGTGAAAAAAGTAAAGATTGTCGTTTCCCCGGTCACCCAGGATAGTAAGAGCCGGGTCTTCGAACTCTACGATGTACACTGCGTCTTCTTTAAGAATAATTTCAACGGGGTAAACGGTGAACCCATGACCACCCAAATCAAACTCTCCCCGGCCATCCTCTACGATGGAGGGTATAAAATCCTGGAGCACTACTGGAAGGAAACCGACCTGAGTGCAAAAAAAATAGAACCTATTTCCTTAGCCGACCAATACGATAACTTGACTGCTGGAGCTGGAAATATTTTACCACCTGTAATTGAGGACCCAGTTGTTGAAGAAGAACAAAAGGAAGATAAGCCCCACAGAACCTGTGGAATTGCCATTGTAGGAACGGCTCAATACAGAACCAATGTATTAAAAGCTATTGCACTTCTAATTAAAACCCAAGAAGGAGCACGTTTAATTGAAACACTTTTAGAATGGGGGAGATTAACTGTAATTCATAGAGGAAAAGGAAGGGTAAATAGAAGACATGGACAAGGTACTGCCGGTAATGGCGAACAGGGTGCATGGGTTTACTTTGACCCTGAGTATGATGATTTTATAGAGGTGGACAATGTTCCAAGAATTCCATATATTTCATTAGGGCATGAGTTAAGGCATGTAGAAAGAGGTTTTGGTTCTGATAATCGTTTCCTGCAAGATTCAAGGGGTGATTATCCTGAAGCAGAACATCCAGAATATGAAGGTGAATTTATAAGATTAGCTGAAGTTGATGCTTTATATGTTGAAAATATAATAAGAGCCTCTGTTGGGGCACCTATAAGGTATTCTTATGACGGACTTGACTTGAAGCATATTGGAATTAAGGGGGATAAATTGGCAGCTCATTTTATTGATTATACAAAATATGCGAATGCAAAAACAGCTTCTGGAAAAGTTAATGAGTTGATGTTTATTATTAATAACAATAGAATG
This sequence comes from Rapidithrix thailandica, assembly GCF_039710355.1. Lineage (NCBI taxonomy): Bacteria > Pseudomonadati > Bacteroidota > Cytophagia > Cytophagales > Flammeovirgaceae > Rapidithrix > Rapidithrix thailandica. Next base: position 72,570 of record NZ_JBDKWZ010000004.1, read on the forward strand.
ACTGATACAAATTTGAATAAATATAAAAAGAAAACCAGGTTTAGTAAAACTGGTTACGAAGAAGAATTTATAAAAGGTGATCAGGTAACCTTAATTTACTCAGAATGAAAAGTATTAAGATACTAATTGTCGGAACAGTCGTTCTTTTTTCTACTTGTACCCAAAGTAAAATAAATCAAAAAGCTCTTTTAGCAAATTGGGATAAGCAAACTGAAGAGGCTGTTGAATCTTGTGATTTATTAGGGTTAAGAAAAAATGCTTTAATGGGCCTTCAGTTGATAAAAGAGGTACATCTTAGGGAGCAAATTATACAGATTCTTAGTCGTCAAAAAGCATTTGGAAAAGCCAAATATATTTATGCATGTGAAACATATGATAAGCGTTCTCCAGACCCGGATTATACTGCTATAATTAAACTGGATTCAGAGGATAATATTTATGTATTTGAATATGATAAGCGTGGTGAATTTTTTGAACATAGAATATTGACTAAAGACTCAGAAAATTATAAAAATAGTTTAGTACTTCTTGATCCTTGGCTTTGGTTATCACCTTTTCCATGTGAATTAGGCCATGATTTGATTGACTTTTACACTAAAATTGAAATGAGTAACTAAATAAATATAAAACACAATAGATTCCCAAAAACAGGCTTGATATGCCTAGTTATTACATTATTTTAAGGGAGATGTATTTTATTATTGTTTATTTTCTGCAACAACAAAGGGTTAAGGCCAAAAACCTCAATCCTTTGTTGTTTGTGAATCCGGTGAAAACCTACCAACTCTTATCCTTCAGTTCGTTATTTAGAACCATTCCTAGACTTCTCAAGTAAATATCCGTCATTTCCAAGGAATGGTGCCGCAATTGGCTTTGCAAGGTCTTGATATCCACTCCGGCACGGTAAGCATTGACCACACCTGTATGCTTCCAGGAGTACAACGTCACCAACCCGTCATAGATCTCCAAATGCCGGAGCACTTTGATATGCCGCTCGGTGACGCGCACACGAAGTAGTGAGTCCGGTCCCGGTTTCATCTTATCTGCCCCGAAGAGGTAATGTTGCTTGGGAATTTCCGAAACCTTCATTTCCTCCAGGATCTTGCGGAAATCCTGGTTGATGGTCACCGTTTGCTGTTTGGCGTTTTTAGACACCTCGGGGTAAATTACAATGATCCCATCGTGCAGGTTGATATGCCCGGCTTTTAAGCGTAAAATCTCCGTAGGACGGATAAACCCGTAGTAAATAAAACGGGTGAAGTAATACAGCAAGCGGTCGTTTTCCAGCAAGTATTCCTCAATCGCTTCTTTTTGTTCCGTGGTAAAGGGTTCGTTCTTCCGGGCGATATGTTTCCTTCGCTTGATCTGTTGCAGAGGATTCTTGTCAATGATCTCCCGGCTGATCAACTCGTTGAAAAACGTTTTTAAGGCATTCAAATGGTTGTTGTGAGTGGCATTGGACAATTCCCGGTCTACGATGATTTCATCAAAATAATAGTAGAAGTACTTTTTGGGAATCTCTTCAATGGTCTTCTCCCCCAACCGGTTGCTATCCAAGAAGTCCAAAAAGTCCTTGTAAATCCCCTTGTAGCTTTTTTTGGTTTCTGGCCGGGCATTGGAGATCTTGATCTTATAGGCAAACTCCAGAGCTTCGCGGATGGTCCGCTTTCTTTCCGCTTGTACCCGAACCGAGTTATTGATCTTCGGAACGTTGAGTTGAGCCCCTTTCCGCAGTAGCTTGTTGATGGCGGCTACAGCCTGTTTGGCATACTCGTACCGGTCGTACTTGGTTTTGTACTTTGCCGGGAGATAATAGGTCCTTCGTTTGAGCTTTTTGTCAGTGGCATCCCAGGCGTAAAACTCGATGTACCATCGCTTGCCGGCGTCTCCGCCCCGGTCCCGTAAGAGGGCCTTTCTGTATTCGGGGAATTCGTTTTCCTCAGGCATTTCCAGTCCAAAATTATCGTTGGGAATCTCGAAATTTGTAGCAATTCTTGTAGCAACTGCCCATATGAAACAGATAAACCCACTGATAATCAGTGGGTTTATATCCGTTTTGGTCGGGATGACAGGATTTGAACCTGCGGCCACACGCCCCCCAGACGTGTACTCTACCGGACTGAGCTACATCCCGATGCTCGCGGCAAAATAAGAAAACATTTTCTTTAAAAACAAGTCCTCAGGCCTAGTTTGTTCGCTTGGGGAATACTCTTTTTTGCTGAGGGGGACTTATTGTGCTCGTTTTTAAAGTTTTACCTGTTGAATTTTAAATGCTTTATCCGGTTGGGATAAGGAAGGCTGACTTTCGACTGACTTTTTTGCAAGGACTTGCTGGTGGTTTTGCTTGCGAATTCTCCGATTTTTATGTAAACTCGACAAAACTTGTGGATTGGACGACTAATAAAGCTTACCTTGTTTTTTATCACTTACTGAAAATCCATGGACCTTAACCCTGTTATACTCTCTATCCCTGTTTATTTTATCTTAATTGGGTTTGAGCTAATTGTTACTTTTTTAAGAAAAACGGATTACTATCACTTGCCGGATGCGATGACCAATATTAGTTGTGGCATTGGCGATCAGGTGATCGGTATATTTGCCAAGGTCGTTACCTTGGGCGTGTATCAGTATATCTTCGAACACTTCAGGCTGTTTGATATTCCCAATAATTGGCTGTGGTTTGCGGTGTTATTTGTGGCAGTAGATTTCATTTATTACTGGGTGCATCGCCTGAGCCACGAGGTGAATTTTTTATGGGCAGGGCATGTCGTCCATCACCAAAGTGAGGATTATAACTTTTCGGTAGCCTTGCGGCAAAGCTGGTTTCATAAGTTTTTTACGTTTGCGTTTTACTTGCCACTGGCATTTATCGGATTTGATACCTTATCTTTTTTGGCTGCAAACGGTTTTAATCTTTTATACCAGTTTTGGATACATACGGAACTGATCGGGAAAATGGGCGCATTTGAGAAAGTGATGAATACGCCTTCGCACCACCGGGTACATCACGGACGCAACCCCGAATATATCGATAAGAATCACGCAGGGGTGTTTATCATTTGGGACCGGATCTTCGGAACCTTTCAAGAGGAAAAGGAAAAACCTGTGTATGGGGTGACCACTCCTTTAAATTCTTGGAACCCCTTATGGGCAAATGTGATCCATTGGAAATCCATGTGGCAACAGGCTTATTCATTTCCTACTTGGAAAGACCGTTGGAAGTTGTTCTTTAAACCACCCGGCTGGCAACCGGATTATTTGGGAGGCCCCTTGCAGGTGCCAGAGGTGGAGCGGTTATCGGTAGAGAAATTTACTTCTTTCACACCTCTGCAACTGAATTTGTACTTGGTGTTTCAATACGTCTTGGTGCTGGCAGGTACAGCTTTTTTCTTGTTTGGCCATGAGTCGATGACTGTGTTGGACAAGTCTTTGGGTGCCTTGCTGATAGGCTGGGCCGTGATTCATTGTGGCTTGTTGTTCGAGCGGAAAAAGTGGGTGTACGTGTTGGAGTATTTCCGTTTGGTAGGCAGCCTGTTGTACCTGATGTATATGATCAGAGGCTTTCATTACTTTGAACCGGTCGTGTTTGCGGCTTCGGGACTTACTTTACTTTCTTTGTTAGGACTCGTATTACTTTTTAAGGTCTTTAAATAAGAGAGACCTTCCAGGTTTCAAAAACCTGGAAGGTCTACGTTGGCGATACATCTTTAAACGTGTTGCCAAGGACCTTGTATGGCTACGGTCAGTCCTACATGTTGAATATTGACAAAATATGTTTTTCCGGAAGGGGAGAAAACGCCTCCGGCAAACTCCGATTCATAACCTACGTTTTCCGCGATTTTGTAAAACTCGCCTTTGGGCGTAATACCGATGATAAAGGGTTTTTTATTGTCTTCGCAAAGCACTACATCGCCCCAAGGGGCAATGGTCAGGTTGTCACAATATTGGCATACTTCCTCATCGTTGGGTTCGGCAAAGAGTTCGAGTTTGCCCGGTGCTTCTGTTTCTTTGGCTTGTCCTTCGAATTCGCTGGGGATATAGCGGAATACCTGTCCTTTTTCAATTTTTCCTCCGTTGGTGCAGGCAAAGTAGACTTCCTTATCGCCATACCACATGCCTTCTCCCCGGGCAAACCGGGCGGCACCCATTTCAAACCCCCGGTAACGCAAATCGTCTTCGGGCGACTCTACCTGATCGATATCCAACCACTCTACTTCCACCGTCTGGTTGATGGGAAAAGGAGGGAGGTCTAATTTGGCCCAGTTGCGGGTGTCTACACTTTTTTGCCCTTTGATGGCCAATACTTGCAGCCGGCCTCCTTTTTGTAAATTTCCTTTTTCCTCAGGAATAAACCGGTAAATCAACCCGTCATGCCGGTCTTCGGTTTGGTATACAATTCCGGATTGAGGATCTACGGCTACGGCTTCATGGTTGAACCTTCCCATGGCCTTTAAGGGAATTGGGTCAGCCAATAGAATTTCTGCGGATGCGGGTACTTCAAAGGGGTAGCCATGGTCTTGTTCCAGTTCTTCATTGGCCTTGAGCACGGATTCTTCACAGGTGATCCAACTCCCCCAAGGCGTCAAACCTCCGGCACAATTCCGTACGGTGCCGGCAAGACTCAGGTAAGATTTTTCTACAGTCAAACTGTCTTCATCAATCACAAGGGTTGAGGTTCCTCCGGTAGCCGGATTGAGTCCGTTTCCGGCATCGTAAATTTTTTCGGAAGGAACTTTGGAAAGCAAGGAAAAGTCTTCTCCCCAGGGGCCGTTGGGGTCTCCGGGGTTGGTTTCGTGATTGCGAATGAGAATGATTTTACCGTCTGGCCCTTCGAAGGTGGCCATGCCATCGGGCTTGTCCGGGCTGATAAGGCCGTCATCCATTTGTTCGCCTTGGCGGAAAATTACTTTGTAACGGAATCCTTCCGGCAAGTTTAAGATGCCTTTGGGGTCAGCTTTTAACTCTCCGTATCCTTTAAATGGTGTGACAGATACTTCTGTGAGGTTTTGCTTTTTGCCGGGGGAGCTGCAACTTACTAAGGACTGGGCTACAAATGTTTGTAATCCACCAAATCCTAAACCGATAATACCTGAATTTTTTAGAAATTTTCTTCGGGAAGTTTGTGACATAGTCGTTGGATTTATTCGATATAGAGTATGAAGTGAGTTAACCTTTTTCTTTTTTCTGAAAAATGTTTCAAAAAGGCCTCCTTTGTGTTACTTTTTTCAACAATAGCTTTGGCTATTCTTTTCAAAAAGTGCCTTGATGAGCCGATTTTGATTCCATCTTCGGTCAAAAACTATAAGTGTAAACCACTTCTATGATAAAGCGTTTGTATACATCGAAATGCCTACAAAAACGCTTCTTTTCTGTTCGAGAATTTATAAAAAGCCGAAATTAATTACTCAATATGAACTTAAATCCAACGGGAGAATAACTTTCGTTTAAACCGGTGAAAAATACCCAGGGAAGAATAATGGATATTAGTAATCAGAATTATCCTTCCTTTGGACTTTTCAATGAGGATTAGCCGAAGAGGGTGCCTTCTATGGCCGGAGGAATTTTGCCCAAATGTTGATAGGCCTTTTCCGTCACTTCCCGCCCTCTGGACGTTCGTTTGATATAGCCTTCCTGGATCAAATACGGTTCGTATACTTCTTCAATAGTTTCGCCCTCTTCGCTCACGGCAGTTGCAATGGTGCCGATGCCTACCGGACCGCCTTTGAACTTCTCGATGATGGTGGATAAGATCCGGTTGTCCATTTCGTCCAAACCGCTTTGGTCTACATTTAAAGCATTCAGTGCCATTTGAGCAATTTCTTTGGTAATGGTGCCATCACCTTTGATCTGCGCAAAATCACGGGTTCTGCGAAGTAGATTGTTGGCAATCCTTGGAGTACCCCGGCTCCTGCGGGCAATTTCTACCGCAGCATCTTCGTGAATCGGTGTGTCGAGGATCTCCGAAGAGCGCTTGACAATTTTTGTCAACAACTTGGCATCGTAATATTGCAAGCGGGCATTGATGCCAAAACGGGCTCGCAATGGGGATGTCAACAAGCCGGATCGCGTGGTCGCTCCTATTAATGTAAAAGGATTTAAGTCTATTTGAATGGTACGGGCATTGGGTCCGGAGTCCAGTACGATATCGATCCGGAAGTCTTCCATAGCGCTGTACAAGTATTCTTCTACGACAGGGTTTAAGCGGTGAATTTCATCGATAAACAATACATCTTTGTCTTCCAGGTTGGTTAACAAACCTGCCAAATCGCCCGGCTTTTCCAATACGGGTCCGGAAGTGATTTTGATCTCTACCTCCAGTTCGTTGGCGATGATGTGCGAAAGGGTGGTTTTGCCCAGTCCCGGAGGGCCATGGAGTAAGACATGGTCCAGAGCCTCTTCTCTTTTTACTGCGGCTTTTACAAACACTTTCAGGTTTTCCAGTATTTTTTCCTGCCCGCTAAAATCCGAAAAACTTAAGGGCCTCAGCGACTTTTCCAGTTCCCGCTCTCTTTCTGAAAAATTCTTGTTGTCTCCGCTTAAATAGTCTTCCCTCATGATCTATGATTCACTAATGCGTTGATAATATCCGTTTAAATGCTCACTTGAGAGACAAAAGGAATGCACCTTTGCCAAGGGTTTTGTTTCCAGACTTTCATAATTTCCGTTTGCCCTCATCATTTACTATAAGATTGTTCAAAGATAATGAATTGATGCAGGTTTTTCAGGGCTTGTGCCTGAATTAAACGTATTTTCCCACCGCTTTCAATGGTATTCGAATGGGTGTTTTACTCATGGGGGCACTTCTGAACAGATGAACCTGGTGTCTAAACAGAAAAAATTCCTTTACTCCTTGTATCTTTGTTATCGAATGCTTGACACGAACGACTATGAAGATCCTACTGGTAGAAGATGAACAAAATATTGCTTCCTTTGTCAAAAAGGGCCTTACGGAACAAGGATATGAAGTAATGGTAGCATACGATGGGCCAATGGGCTTGCAATTGGCCTCACAATATGATTTTGACCTGATCATTCTGGATATCATACTACCGGGAATCAATGGTGTGGAGGTATGCAAAAAAATCCGGGAGACAGCGGTTCAGCTCATGCCTATTTTGATGCTGACCGCCTTGGGAACAACTGAAAATATCGTGCAGGGATTGGATGCAGGGGCCGATGATTATTTGGCAAAACCTTTTAAATTTAAAGAATTATTGGCTCGAATACGGGCACTGACCCGCAGAACTATGCGAGACTCATCAAACACTAAAGTACTCAATATTGCGGATTTGGAGCTGGATACCGATATGAAAATTGCCCGTAGAAGCGGAAAAGAAATCAAATTGACTTCCCGTGAATACCGTCTCTTGGAATATTTGATGAAGCATCAACGGAAAGTCATGTCCCGGATTGATATTCTGGAAAGTGTATGGGATGTGAATTTCGATATGGGAACCAATGTAGTGGATGTATATGTCAACTACTTGCGTAATAAAATTGACAAAGACTTTTCTCCGAAACTGATTCATACCGTCATCGGTATGGGTTATGTGATGAAAGAAGGAGAGGAAAACAGATAAGGGTATAGTATACTTCGAGATCAGTGATTTACTATGAAAATTCGGCAAAAAATAGCGTTATTATTTACAATTCTCACCTCTTTGGTGATCTTATCTTTTAGCATTTTTATTTTCATTTTTGCCCGGCAATACTTGCGTCATGAGTTTTTTAAACGCCTGGAAGGGCGGGCAAAATTGGCCGCACAAATCTTTTTGGAAGAAGATAAAGGAAATGCAAGTATTTATGCAGAGATCCGCGATAAGCACTTTCAGACTTTACCCAAAGAAAAAGAGTGGATCATAAAACTGCCGGTCAGTGAGGCTACCCGCGAAAATGTAAAAACATTGTTTCCCGAAACGTTCATGGACTTGTTGATTGAAGACGGGTATGGAGAAACGGAGGTGAAAGGCTTGTACTATGTAGGGGTGACGCATAGGTTTATGGGTAACAATTATATCGTCATCGTTTCGGCTTCGAATGATTATGGGGAAGAAGAACTGAAAGATTTGCGTTTGGCCTTGATTATCGGTTTTGTGTTATGTAACGGGGTCATTTTCTTGTTGGGACATCTGTACGCCCGGCAGGTGTTCAAGCCGATTACCGAAATGATCAGGGAGGTGAATAAGATCCGGGCTTCTAATTTGCACTTACGTTTGAATACCAATAATAGTAAAGATGAACTGGCAGAGCTGGCAACCACTTTTAACAATATGCTTGACCGCCTGGAAACTTCTTTTGAAATCCAAAATAACTTTATCAGCAATGCGTCACACGAATTTCGCAGCCCGTTGACAGCCATCATCGGGGAGGCGGAAGTGGCCCTGAGCAAAGAACGGAGTTCGCAGGACTATATCGACTCCTTGCAGGCCATTGCCAACGAAGCCGAACGGCTGGATCACCTGACCACCAATTTGCTCAAATTGGCACAAACCAGTTATGACGACAAAGGTTTGATTATAGAAGAATTCAGGGTGGATGAGTTGATTTTTGATATCAAAGGGGAGTTGGACAAAACCAATCCGGATAATAAAGTAAATATAGACTTTAGCCGTTGGCCGACAGATACCGACCAACTAGTGGTGTATGGTAGCCAGAGTTTGTTAAAAATTGCATTGAGTAATATTGTGGGCAACGCATGTAAGTTCTCAGAAAACAAAATAGTACATGTGGCTGTCTTGATTTCCGGAAATGACCTGGTGATCCGGGTCAAGGACCAGGGAGTGGGGATTCCTTCGGATGAAATCCAATACATTTACGATCCCTTTTTCAGGGCCACGAACGTACGCAGGTATAAAGGTTTCGGGATTGGCTTGCCACTGACCCAAAAGATCCTACAATTGCACAATGGTCAGATTCATGTACATTCTTCCGAAGGGAAAGGGACTATCGTGGAGCTGCATCTGCCATTGAAACATCAGCCCGTTTCCAGGTAATGTTAATCCCAGGTTGTTTTTCGCTGAGTGAAATGTGGCAGTAAACTTTTTTCGGTCGACAACAAAGTTCATCCGGGTAGAAACTTGACCCCGTAAATGAAAACCAATGTAATGGCAAAAAGCGGTAAAACCCTCAGCAACTAGCTACTCCCCTCAAGGTTTTAAGGTTATAGGAGACCTGAGTCTTTTTGTTATTTTAAATATGCTCTAAACTCTCTAAGAGTATTTCTAACATTCTTCTTTCTTTTTGTTAATTGTTTTTAGGTGTCTTTCCAATAGTTACTTTGAAAGGGTAACGATGCCTGATGTCTGTGATACCAGTTGGAAAGTTTGTTTCCGAACTTTTACAAGGATTAGACATCTTCTAAGAAAAATGATAAACCCATAATTTATTTTTCACCATAGTTTATGGTAAGAATAGCCTCAAAAAGCACCTCTAAGGCAATTTTTCCCTCATTAAAAAAATTCTAATCTCATTTTAATACCTCTTTAATACCGCTCTAAAGCGGGAAAGGTACTATTGCAATATTGTTAGCCGCACTCTAGGAATGAATATACAACCTGAAGAAGAATAGGCTAAGGAAATTCTTGGGAACTATAAACAACTAACCGAATGAAGAATAATTTAAGCAGTTACCTTTCTTATACCAAAAATGATCTACCCGCAGGTCTGGTAGTTTTCCTGGTAGCTTTGCCATTGTGTTTGGGGATTGCTCTGGCCTCAGGCGCTCCCTTGTTTGCCGGTATCATCACAGGAATTGTCGGTGGGATTGTCGTTGGTTTTCTCAGTGGGTCCAGCCTTAGTGTCAGTGGTCCGGCAGCCGGATTGACTGTAATTGTACTCAATGCCATCACCGATTTGGGAAGTTATGAAGTCTTCTTGTTAGCGTTGGTTATTGCTGGTGCGCTTCAATTGGCTTTGGGCTTTTTTAAAGCCGGTATTATCGGACTGTATTTCCCTTCCTCGGTGATTAAAGGGATGCTGGCCGCCATTGGATTGATTTTGATTTTAAAGCAAATTCCGCATTTTTTCGGAGTAAATGCGAATGCTGTAGGTGAAGCTGAATATTCCATATGGAATCTTGGCAGTATAGTTAGTTACTTGGGGGTATTAATTGACCATATACATGTAGGTGCACTCCTCGTAGGAGGATCGTCTATATTGCTTATGATTTTATGGGACCGTCCTGCATTGAAAAAAATCCCTGCATTTAAACTTATTCCTAAAGAGTTGGTGGCTGTTTGTTTTGGGTTGGGATTGAATTCAGTGTTTGCCGCTATGAATTCTCCTTTGGCTATTACCTCCAGCCACTTGGTAAATCTACCTGTATTTGAAAGCTTAGGTTCTGTAAAAGAATCGTTTAGCTTGCCGGACTTTTCACAGCTAACGAATCCGGATGTCTATATTGTGGCGGTGACCTTGGCGATTATTGCCAGTTTGGAAACACTTTTAAGTGTAGAGGCTGTGGATAAAATGGATCCGGCCAAGCGCAGAACACCTCAGAACCGCGAATTGAAGGCACAGGGTGTCGGGAACTTGATTTGTGGCTTGATTGGTGGACTGCCGATGACTGCGGTAATCGTACGGAGTACGGCCAATTTGAATGCAAATGCCAAATCGAAAATGTCCGCAATTTACCACGGTATCTTTTTGGCAGCTGCCGTGGGGTTTATTCCATTCCTTTTAAATAAAATTCCTCTGGCTTCTTTAGCCGCCGTATTGATTTTGGTAGGTTTTAAACTGACCAAGCCCGCTTTATACAAACAACAGATAAGGTTAGGTATTGAGCAATTTATCCCGTTTATCGTCACCATCGTAGCAATTTTAGCTACAGACTTGCTTACGGGTATCATTATCGGTATGGCAGTAGGAGTATTCTTTATCCTGAAAGCAAACTACAAAGTACCTTACTTCTTTGATAAGGAAAGTACGGGTGAAGGAGATCAGTCGATTAACATTCGCTTAAGCGAGCATGTGTCTTTCTTGAATAAAGCCAGTTTACAATTGACTTTGGATCATTTGCCACATAATAGTAAGGTGGTTATTGACGGGACTTCATCCAAAAACATTGACGTTGATGCCTTGGAAGTGATTCATAACTTCAAAAGTACGGCAAAAGAGCGAGGGATCATGCTGGACCTAAAAGCGGTACCGGAGCTGGTCTAATCAAAATTATTGTCTTAAAAAGAAAACTATAAAGAAATAACAATGACATTCTATCAGCAATTATTAGAGAATAACAAAGCCTGGGTAGAAGAAAAATTATCCCAAGATGCGGATTTTTTTGAGAACTTGGCCAAAGGCCAACAACCGGCAGTATTGTGGATCGGTTGCTCGGATAGCCGGGTGCCCGCCGAAAAAGTGACAGGTGTAGAACCGGGGGAAATGTTTGTACACCGTAACATTGCCAATGTGGTAGTGCATACCGATATGAATGTGTTGAGCGTGTTGGATTATGCCATTAATGTTTTAAAAGTAAAATACATTATTGTGTGTGGACACTATGGCTGTGGTGGAGTACAAGGCGCACTTTTGGACAAACCTATTGGGCTGATTGATAACTGGCTTCGCCATATCAAAGATGTGAAGAAACGTCATGAAGCGGAACTGGCGGAATGTAAAGATGATACGGAAAGGCTCAATAAACTGGTTGAGTTGAATGTGCAAGCGCAAGTTGCAAATATCCGGAATACTTCGCTTTGGCAGGATGCAAATGCAAACGAAGAAGCTCCTGTTATTCACGGATGGGTGCATAACCTGAAAACCGGACTGATTAAAGAATTGTGCTAATAAGCCAGGAGGTATAGGCTCTGTAAATACCCACTTGTGTGTTCTTTTCGAACACCGGTGGGTATTTTTTATAGAAGAAACTCGTGTTAAATAATGAATTTCTAAGCCTCCCAAAAGCTCCCAGAATTCCGGTTATTGCTTCTTTCCCTAATGAAGGTTCTTTTCTTCTCCCCGTTTATTACTATTTTCGTTGAGCAAATCGATACCCGGTAAATGTATAGCCCGGGCTTGGAGGGCTAGGGCTTTCATTAAAAAAATTGTGTGCATCAATGACCTATTACTATATACTACTTATTGCCGCTATTTTACTTTTAATCAGTACGGTGACCAGTAAAATAGCGGCTAAGTTGGGCTTTTCTTCTTTGTTATTAACACTTGGCATTGGGGTTTTTTTAGGGAATGGAGGACAATATGATTTTGATTATAACTACCCGGCAGCCACCTTGCGATTAAGTGAACTGGCCCTGGCTTTTATTATTTTTACAGGAGGTTTTAATACGCAGTGGAAGTATTTCAAAAGTATTGTAGGGCAAGGTGTGACGCTGGCTACCCTGGGCGTGCTTTTGACGGCCGGTACAACGGCCGCTCTGGTCTACTTCTTATTAGGATGGTCGTTTTGGCAGGCCCTTTTGTTAGGAGCCATTATTTCCTCTACGGATGCGGCTGCCGTATTCTCAATATTAGAAAGTACAGGCCTGAAATTAAAGCACCGGATAGGGGAGGTCTTAGAGTTAGAATCGGGTACTAATGATCCCATGGCTTATTTCCTGACGCTGGGAATTGCCACATTGATGGGGGCATCTGACAAAACCGTATGGAGTTTATTGCCCCAGTTTTTTATCAATATGATCATTGGCTTGGCCAGTGGCTACTTGGTTGGTAAAGTGATGCACTGGCTAGTGGTGAAAGTGAAACTTAAGCGAGGGCAAAACCCTGTGATTTTGATCTCGACCGTATTGGCTCTGTATGCGGTCAATCAAATTTTGGGAGGAAGCAGTTTTTTAGCGGTGTATGTGGCCGGCATTGTCATGGGTAACAACCCTTGGGAAAACCGGGATTATAATCGAAACTTTTTTGATGGTTTCTCTTGGATGATGGAAACGTCTTTGTTCCTTATGTTAGGTTTACAAGTGTACTTATTTCAAATTCCGGAAGTGCTTTGGGAGGGGTTGATTATCGCTCTGTTTTTGATATTAATAGCCCGTCCGGTAGGGACATTGATTTCGTATGTCTTTTTTAAAAAACAAAGTTGGCAAAAACAATTGTTTGTATCCTGGGTGGGATTGCGCGGAGCTACGCCTATTGTGTTTGCCTTGATTCCCGTAGTGCATCAACTGCCCGGAGCGGAGCGCTTATTCAATATATCCTTTATAGTCGTGGTAGCATCCGTGTTACTACAAGGTAATACGGTGGCTTTAATGGCCCGTTGGTTGGGGGTGGAGCAGGTGGAAGAAGCCTCTTAGACCGAGCAAAGGCACTGATGCTACACCAGTGCCTTTGTGTGATGGAAGTAGTAATTAGAAAGCTTTATTCGGCCAATTGTACCACCGGCAGTTGACTGATGGTACTGGGCTTTTGAGTGGTGGGGTGTTGTTTACCTTGTGTAAGCTCTTGCACTTTATCTGCTACAAACAAATCCAGTTCTCTGAGATAAACAATAAAATCCTTTTTGAAATCCGCCTCGCCTTTTTCCAAACCTTCTAACAAGGCCAAGGTAAAGGCGCCATGCCCCCAATCCGGATGTTCAAAGGAACTTTCCACCCCGGTAGAGGCTGACATGATAACCACCCCGTATTCATCGGAAGCCATCGTTCGCAACGCTTCGGTATTATCGCGTTTTGCAACATTGGCTCCTAGCTGACCGCTGTTACAAGCATCCACAAACAACAAAACTTTTGAGGGTAAATTTCCTATTACTTCCGCAAAATGACTCCAATTCACTCCTGAGCGTTTTAGGTCGTAACTTTCTCCGTCATGGGGCAGAATAAAAAACTCCCCTTCCAGGTTGATGCCATGCGTAGCGATGAAAATCACCACCATATCGCTAGGGGTTGCTTGCTCTTCCAGCCATTTGAATTGCTTCAGGATGTTTTGTTGCGTGGCTTGCTCGTTGAGTAATTCTTTGGTGTAGATATGGTTGTACAAGCGTCCTCGTTGCTGTTGATACATTCGTGCCACCGCTTTTGCATCCGCATCGGCATAGGTAAGGTTATATTCGCTGTTTTTAAATTGAGATACCCCGATACTTAATAAATACAAGTTGGGTTTTTCAATATAATCCACTTCAAAGTCAGCAACATCAAAGGGTAATTCATCGGGGAATTCTCCTTCTTCTACCTCTGTATATTTTGCGGTGGCAGGAGGAAGGTAATGAACTACCCGTTCATCGGAAGTCGTAGCCGCATGAATGTTTTTGGCAAACACTTGCAAACGGTTGCTGCGGTGTACTAATTCAACTTCGTACTCCAAGAGCCGGTAATGGTCTGTGCTTTTAGAAGAAGGCTTGATACCCCGGCTGCTGTAAGTCCGGCCATTTACCAAGAGCTTTACTTGTTTGATTTTGCTGTCGGATGTGACGCGAGCTTGTATTTTTATTGTTTTATTGGACGTTTCATTATCGATGGCCGTAGGGAATAGCCATTCGATTTGAGGAGGTAAGGTATTGGTAATTTCCGGTTCGGCCACTAGTTGCTCAGGCTGTGTTGGTTGATATTGGGCAAAAGCATTTTCAAAGGATCCCGTCTGAAGTGTACGTTTTACCAATTCGGGATGGAAAAATTGCTTCCGGAAGGTATTGACCGGATAGAATTCCGCCAATTGTTGTAAGCCTTTGTTGATTTGCCAACCAATGTATTTTTCTCCCCCGGCCGAAGCGGCATAATATCCTTGCGGAGTCCAACAGACCCATTCATTGTCTGCCGCAATAAATAAGGTGGCCAGGTTTTCAGCTGTTTGAAGGTTCCATACTTTTACGGTTTGATCTCCACTGGCCGAATACAAATATTTGCCATCTTCGGAAACCGATACGGCCCAAACCTCGTCAGCATGCCCGATGTATTCCCGTATCATCTGTCCTGCCTGGTCATAAAGCTTCAGGCTTGCTCCGCTACCTACTACAATTTGCCCTTTGGGGGTATAGGTATAGCATCGCAAAATGCGGTCGGTATCGGGGTTATTTTGAATTTGGGCAGTGCTGCCGATTTGAAGTACATAGGCTTCGTCTTTTTTACGTTTAAGCGCCTTTCCTTGAAAGTTGGTTTCAACCCTTGTAAACTCCGGTGAATTGGGTTTTTCAGGGTGAAACGTGAGGGTAGCGAAGTCAAAGGTTTTTTCCAAAGGTCCTTTGCGGTTTTCCTTAGCACTTTCATTGGTTTGGCCAATGGCTATTTGTAAGCCTTTGCCGCGTGCTACCGACCAATTGGATTTCCCTTTACCCGTCATATGGGTAATGACCTGACGGGTATTGGCATTCCACACATAAATATCATAAGCTTCCCCTCCGGCTGTAGCAATGACTGATCGCAAATCATTTTTGTCTTGTTTGGCAAAAGCCCCTGCCGTGACGGTATTATCATGTTCGGTGAATTCTCCGGTTTTGAAGGCCAATGGCAGTTCATACAAGCCCACTTGCCCCCGGTTGGTGATGCCTACAATCTTTTGACTATCCGGAGAAAAAGACACATGGTAGATTTGACCGTGTAAATCTTCGATGACCAAGTCCAGCTTCCCTTCGGCATCCCAGAGGATGATCCGCCCGTCATAGCCTCCGCTTGCAATGTATTTTCCATCGGGAGAAAAGGCCACGGATAAAACTCTGTCCTGATGGTCGTCCATCACTTTGGTAAGCCGGGCACTGCCCCAGTCTGCACTTATTTGCCAGAGACGAATGGTACCGTCCAAAGAGGCGGTGGCGACTTGTCTTCCGTCAGGGGCAACGGCCAGGTTATACACCGCAGCAGAATGCCCTTCTAAAGTCAGTTGGGCAGTGGGGGAAGAGTTGGTTGACAGGTTGGCAAGCGGCCAGATTTTAGCCGTTTTATCACCGCTCCCACTGATGAGGTATTGGCCGTTAGGAGAGAAAGCTAAATCCGTAATGACATTTTGATGCCCCTTTAATGCTGAGACTTGTTTGCGGGTTTGCAAATCAATAATGCGAATTTCGTTATTAGAAGAATATCCTCCAATCGCCAACAAACGGTCATCTGAAGAAAGCGCAGCGGCATTCAGCTTCCCTATAGGGCCTTCACCGATGGAAGACCGAAGTGTTGCGACCAAATCTCCGGTGGAAGTATTCCATATTCGGAGCGTTTTGTCTTCTGAAACGGAGATTAACCGCTTGCGGTCGGCTGTGAAAACCACATCCCGTACCCTGGCCGAATGTCCTTGAGGATCAATGACCAAAACAGGTTGCTCCTGGGCTTGAGTACTCAGAAAAGATAACAGGGGTAGGAGAATAAGCAAAAGCTTTTGCATAGAACTCAGTTTATTCATCATTTAGTTATTAGGTGTATTTATCCAAAGATGAGGGATTTTCAATGTATATCAAAGTCATAAGAGTTCTACGAAGAAAATGAAAATCGGTTATCAGATTTTCCGCTTGCTTGTTTTATAAAGTACTTATTTTTACGAAAAGAAAAGTGTCCTTTATAAAAGCCGGCTTTCTCTGATAACCGATGAGAATGTTCTCATTGAATTACTTCACAACAGGTTGTTGAAAGCGTTTTATTTTCTACCAATCAGTATTTCGGAAGCTTGTACCAGTTGGATAAATTCGGCCCGGTAGCCTTCTTTGTCCTCTCCTTTGGCTTTTTGGGCAAGTTGAAGCACATTAGGATAACTGGCTTGTGCTTTGAATTCCGAATCCCTTAACAACAATCCGAATTCGGCTACTGCAGCAGAGAAACGGAAGTTGTCGGAAGTCTTGTCCAGGCTCAGGGGCTTGTCTTTTAAAGTTTGTACAATCAAGCGACTTTTGTCTTCCTCGGGCTTTTTGTACCGGAACTTAACGGTTAACAACTCACGGGAATTGGACGCTTTGGTTTTTTCCGTTTTCTGATATTTCAAATCGTCTACTTTTTTCAAAAATTCCGATTCCACCCCCACGGGGATGATTTCATACAAAGCGGTAACGGTATGGCCGGCCCCGAGTTCTCCTGCATCTTTTTTGTCGTCATTGAAATCTTCGTCTTTCAACATGCGGTTTTCATAGCCGATCAAGCGGTAAGCCTGTACTTTATTGGGATTGAATTCCACCTGGATTTTTACATCTTTGGCGATGGTAAACAAGGTAGCGCGCATCTCGGTGACAAACACTTTTTTTGCTTCTTTGAAATTGTCGATATAGAAGTAATTGCCGTTGCCTGCATTGGAAATTTGCTCCATGCGTCCGTCTTTGTAGTTGCCCATGCCCAAGCCTGTGATGGTGAGGTAAATGCCGTCTTTCCGCTTTTCTTCGATCATATCGACCAAAGCGGCCGTGGAACTGGTTCCTACGTTAAAGTCCCCGTCAGTAGCCAGGATGACCCGGTTGTTGCCGTTTTCGATGAGGTTTTTCTTGGCAATTTTATAGGCCAGTTCGATTCCGGCACCGCCAGCGGTAGATCCTCCAGCCTCTAACTGGTCGAGAGCGGCAAAGATTTTTTCCTTTTCGGAGGCAGGGGTAGAAGGCAATACTTCCCCGGCGGCTCCGGCATACACCACAATGGCGACCCGGTCTTTTTCACTCAGTTGGTCGACCAGCAATTTCAAAGAAGATTTGAGCAAAGGCAATTTGTTGGCATCGCTCATGGAACCGCTCACATCCAGGAGGAAGACCAGGTTACAAGCTTGCAAATTGTCGTAATCGAGTTTTTTTCCTTGTAGTCCGATATGGACGAGTTGGTGTTTTTCATTCCAAGGTGCGGGAGCAATTTCCGTGGTGATAGAAAAGGGGTGTTCTCCTTGCGGGTTAGGATACTCGTAATCAAAGTAGTTGATCATCTCTTCAATGCGCACAACGTCTTTATGAGGTTTTTGCCCGTTGTTGAGCATTCTGCGTAAGTTGGAGTAAGAAGCAGCATCCACATCGATGGAAAAAGTAGACAAAGGTTTGTGTAAAGGATTGTGGAAGATATTTTCATTGATTTGATCGTATTCTTCCGTGTTAAAGTTCTCTCTATAAGGCTCCGGTGCCGGCATTCCGGCAACTTTACCAGAGATCGAATAATTTAAGGCTTTTTTTTCAAGCCGGAGAGGGGCTGCCATATCCATTTCCTCTACAGGTTCCTCTACGACTTCTATGATTTCCTCATCCTCTACAACTTCTATGATTTCCACATCCTCTACGATTTCTATGATTTCTACAGACAACCGGACATTTATGGTGGACTGTTGTTTCACTTGGACTTCTTTGGTTTGATAGCCTGATAAAGAGAATGTTAAGGTAATACTGCCTTCCGGGATTTTCAATGCGTATTTGCCATTGAGGTCTGTACGAGTGCCTTTGGTAGTTCCTTTTACCAGAATATGTACTCCGGAAATAGGTTTTCCGCTTTCTGTATCGGTTACTTGGCCGGTGATGGTCCGGTCAAAGGAAAATCCCAGTTGAGAGAAGGCCAATAAGCTTATGAATACAATGATATTTTTCATAACAGTTTCAGTTTTTTTCTTATAGGATGCAGGTGGGGAAGAGATTCCATAAACAAATGCTGTTTTTTATGATAAAAAATATCTTTTTGACTTTAATAGGTTTATTATCATTTATTTAAATATTGAATGCTTTTACTTAGAAAAAAAGTAACCCCCTCAAGGAAATTTGACCTTGAAGGGGTAAAACGTTTAATGCTTTTATCGGATAATTGTTGTTGGCTCTTACTTTTTTACCACCAGCATTTCGGAGGCTTGTACCAACTGGATAAATTCAGTCCGGTAGCCTTCTTTGTCCTCTCCTTTGGCTCCCCGGGCAAGTTGGAGCACATTTGAATAGCTGGCTTGTGCTTTGAATTCCGAATCCCTTAACAACAATCCGAATTGGGCCACTGCTGCAGAGAAACGGAAATTGTCAGAAGTCTTGTCAAGGCTCAGGGGCTTGTCTTTTAAGGTTTGTACAATCAAGCGACTTTTGTCTTCCTCGGGCTTTTTGTACCGGAACTTGACTGTGAGCAATTCGTCAGAGTCAGAGACTTGAGTGGCTTCTGTTTTCTGATATTTCAAATCGTCTACTTTTTTCAAAAATTCCGATTCCACCCCCACGGGGATGATTTCATACAAAGCGGTAACGGTATGGCCGGCCCCGAGTTCTCCCGCGTCTTTTTTGTCATCATTGAAATCTTCGTCTTTCAACATGCGGTTTTCATAGCCGATCAAGCGGTAAGCCTGTACTTTATTGGGATTGAATTCCACCTGGATTTTTACATCTTTGGCGATGGTAAACAAGGTAGCGCGCATCTCGGTGACAAACACTTTTTTTGCTTCTTTGAAATTGTCGATATAGAAGTAGTTGCCGTTGCCTGCATTGGAAATTTGCTCCATGCGTCCGTCTTTGTAGTTGCCCATGCCCAAGCCTGTGATGGTGAGGTAAATGCCGTCTTTTCGCTTTTCTTCGATCATATCGACCAAAGCGGCTGTGGAACTGGTTCCTACGTTAAAGTCCCCGTCAGTGGCCAGGATGACCCGGTTGTTACCATTCTCGATGAGGTTTTTCTTGGCAATTTTATAGGCCAGTTCGATTCCGTCACCGCCAGCGGTAGATCCTCCGGCTTGTAGTTGGTCGAGAGCGGCAAAGATTTTTTCCTTTTCGGAGGCAGGGGTAGAAGGCAATACTTCCCCGGCAGCTCCGGCATATACCACAATGGCGACCCGGTCTTTTTCACTCAGTTGGTCGACCAGCAATTTCAAAGAAGATTTGAGCAAAGGCAACTTGTTGGTATCGCTCATGGAACCGCTCACATCCAAGAGAAAGACCAGGTTACAAGCTTGCAAATTGTCATAATCGAGTTTTTTCCCTTGTAGTCCGATATGGACGAGTTGGTGTTTTTCATTCCAGGGGGCAGGGGCCATTTCCGTGGTGATAGAGAAGGGATGTTCACCTTGCGGGTTGGGGTACTCGTAATCAAAGTAGTTGATCATCTCTTCAATGCGCACAACGTCTTTGTGAGGTTTTTGCCCGTTGTTGAGCATTCTGCGTAAGTTGGAGTAAGAAGCGGCATCCACATCGATGGAAAAAGTAGACAAAGGTTTGTGTAAAGGATTGTGGAAGATATTTTCTTTAATCTTGTCGTACTCTTCTGTATTTGAAGGTTCGTTGTAATATGGTTCTGCTTCAGCGACTTGAGGGGCATGCATGGAACGGTGACGGTGATCTCCACAGGAAAATAATAAACAAGACATCACAATTCCTACAAGCCAAAGTGCATATGTTTTCATATTCAATGGTTTACTAATAAGTATTTAAATGATTTTTAATAAAGTTTAAGTGGAAGAAACGACTTGTTGTAAATATGAAATATGCATTTCATTTACAACAAGCAGTTCTCCATGGTATAAGAATAAAAGCGTTACTTTTTGCCCATTAACGATTCTGAGGATCTAACCAATTGGATAAATTCGGCCCGGTAGCCTTCTTTGTCCTCTCCTTTGGCTTTTTGGGCAAGTTGAAGCACATTAGAATAGCTGGCTTGTGCTTTGAATTCCGAATCCCTTAGCAACAATCCGAATTGGGCCACTGCTGCAGAGAAACGGAAGTTGTCGGAAGTCTTGTCAAGGCTCAGGGGCTTGTCTTCCAGCGTTTGTACAATCAAGCGACTTTTGTCTTCCTCGGGCTTTTTGTACCGGAACTTGACTGTGAGCAATTCGTCAGAGTCAGAGACTTGAGTGGCTTCTGTTTTCTGATATTTCAAATCGTCTACTTTTTTCAAAAATTCCGATTCCACCCCCACGGGGATGATTTCATACAAAGCGGTAACGGTATGGCCGGCTCCGAGTTCTCCCGCGTCTTTTTTGTCGTCATTGAAATCTTCGTCTTTCAACATGCGGTTTTCATAGCCGATCAAGCGGTAAGCCTGTACTTTATTGGGATTGAACTCCACCTGGATTTTTACATCTTTGGCGATGGTAAACAAGGTAGCGCGCATCTCGGTGACAAACACTTTTTTTGCTTCTTTGAAATTGTCGATATAGAAGTAGTTGCCGTTGCCCGCATTGGAGATTTGCTCCATGCGTCCGTCTTTGTAGTTGCCCATGCCCAAGCCTGTGATGGTGAGGTAAATGCCGTCTTTCCGCTTTTCTTCGATCATATCGACCAAAGCGGCCGTGGAACTGGTTCCTACGTTAAAGTCCCCGTCAGTAGCCAGGATGACCCGGTTGTTGCCGTTTTCGATGAGGTTTTTCTTGGCAATTTTATAGGCCAGTTTTATCCCGTTACCGCCAGCGGTAGATCCTCCGGCTTGTAGTTGGTCGAGAGCGGCAAAGATTTTTTCCTTTTCGGAGGCAGGGGTAGAAGGCAATACTTCCCCGGCAGCTCCGGCATACACCACAATGGCGACCCGGTCTTTTTCACTCAGTTGGTCGACCAGCAGTTTCAAAGAAGATTTGAGCAAAGGCAATTTGTTGGTATCGCTCATGGAACCGCTCACATCCAAGAGAAAGACCAGGTTACAAGCTTGCAAATTGTCATAATCGAGTTTTTTTCCTTGTAGTCCGATATGGACGAGTTGGTGCTTTTCATTCCAGGGGGCAGGGGCCATTTCCGTGGTGATAGAAAAGGGGTGTTCTCCTTGCGGGTTAGGGTACTCGTAATCAAAGTAGTTGATCATCTCTTCAATGCGCACAACGTCTTTATGAGGTTTTTGCCCGTTGTTGAGCATTCTGCGTAAGTTGGAGTAAGAAGCAGCATCCACATCGATGGAAAAAGTAGACAAAGGTTTGTGTAAAGGATTGTGGAAGATATTTTCATTGATTTGATCGTATTCTTCCGTATTCAATTTTTCTACGTAAGGTTCATAGCTTTGGTTCGTTGACGGGGGGGTATACGATGCATTACCCCTGCTCCGTACTTTACTTCTTTTATTGCTACGTTTACTCTTACTTCTGTATTTACGAGAAGAGCCGGCCGACATGACAACAACTTCTTCGAGTTCTTGAGTATCCGGTTCTAATACCACATTCACCTCCGTCCGGTCACCAACTTCTACTTCTTTGGTCTGAAAACCAACGAAAGAGATCACTAGAGTGGAAATGTATTCGGGGATAGTTAATTTATATTCACCATTGACATCGGTAACAGTTCCTATTGTAGTGCCTTGAGCCACAATATTTACTCCCGGAAGTGGTGTACTGTCTTCGCTGTTAATAACTTGCCCCTGGATGGTTCGTTCCGTGGCAAAGCCTAGTTGACTTAGCGTAATAAGGGTAATGAAGAGTATGAAGTTTCTCATAGTTGGTAAGGTTTTTTCTTATGGGATGCCCTTCGGGAAAGGATTCCATAAAAAGGTTGATTTTTTTTTAAACTATTTTTAGTTGGGGAAAGAAATAGCGAATCTCTAATCATGGGAAATACAAAAATACCGGAAGAAGCCAATACAAACCGGGCGTGTATTTACTTCTTCCGTCAGGGTATTTACAAAACTGAGGATTTACATATTTGCCAACTATCAGGCATTAATTTAAATTATTTTCTTGTAAAATTACCATGTATTAGTTGGTTTTTTATTGTCGGAAATACTTGAAGCTATGTATTGTCCTATCCGTTAAGGTCTTTGTTGGTTTTTCTTGTTGTGTTTTTTAGCGACTTTTAGTCAAGGCCGGTAGAAAACTCTATTTTCTGAAAACCTCTTTCTTAACCCAGGAGTCTATGCGAACTTTAGGATCCGGTAGTTCACTAGAATGAAGTGAAAGAATATTTACTGAGAGAAAAGATGAAGCCCATCGGGTACCTATTATTTAAATGAAAAGAAGGAATTGGTGACTGTTGAAGACCGGGGAAACAGTAAGCCTGCCTATTGTGAAAGGAGTCCAAAGAGAATGTCAGAGAATTATCTTAATTTCACCATTCAAATTTATATTCAACCTAATACCTAAGTTAAAATGAAATTCAACTACCTATTACTCCTTTTGTTGGCAGGTTTATTTGCCTGTCAGGAAAAGGCAGAAGAGAAGACGGAAGAGCGCCCTCCCAACGTAGTGATTATTTTTACGGATGATCAAGCATATGAAGATTTGAGCTGTTATGGAGGAAAAGGCTTTCAAACGCCAAATATTGATAAAATGGCCGGAGATGGTATCCGTTTTACCAACTTCCATGTGGCCCAACCGATATGTTCGGCATCCCGGGCGGCCTTGTTGACTGGCTGTTATCCCAACCGTATTGGCATTCACAGAGCGATTTCCCCGCAACATACCCACGGGTTGAATCCGGAAGAAGAGACCCTGGCCGAGCTTTTAAAACCATTAGGGTATTCTACGGCAATTTTCGGTAAGTGGCATTTGGGGCATCAGCCGGGTTTATTGCCTACTCATCAAGGGTTTGACGAATATTACGGCTTACCGTATTCCAATGATATGTGGCCTAATCATCCGGTATACAAAGGTTTTCCGCGTTTGCCTTTGATTGAAGGCGATTCGATTATCGGGTATATAGATGAAGATCAAAGCCAGTTGACCACCCAATACACCGAACGGGCGGTGAATTTTATCGAAAGAAATAAAGAAAAACCTTTCTTTCTGTATCTTGCTCACAGTATGCCGCATGTGCCACTGTTTGTATCGGATAAATTTAAAGGTAAATCCGAACGGGGCTTGTATGGCGATGTCATGATGGAAATCGACTGGTCGGTAGGGCAAGTACTGGAAGCTTTGAAACGCAACGGCTTGGATGAGAATACATTGGTGGTCTTTACTTCTGATAACGGTCCTTGGTTGGCGTATGGCGACCATGCCGGATCGGCCGGGCCTTTGCGTGAAGGAAAAGCGACTGCCTGGGAAGGAGGAGTAAGGGTGCCTTGTGTGATGCGTATGCCAGGCAAAATTCCGGCAGGAGTCGTATCGGACCAAATGGCCATGACCATTGATATTTTGCCCACTATTGCAAAACTGACCGGAGCGAAATTGCCAGAAAAAACCATTGACGGAAAGGATATTACTCCTATTGTTATGGATAAAGAAGGCGCTGAAAACCCTCATGATGCCTATTATATTTATTATAAAGACAATGAATTACATGCGGTCTTGAGCAAAGACGGTCGATGGAAAATGTATTTCCCTCATACCTACCGTTCGCTTAACGGAGAGCCGGGTGGAACCGGAGGAATTCCTTCATTGAAGGAAGTGGAACTGGAAGCCGGAATGGAATTGTACGATTTGAAAAACGATATCAGTGAAACCGAAAATGTAGTGGAAGAGTATCCTGAAGTGGTAAAAGAACTGCAACAGTATGCCGAAGCTTGCCGTAACGAATTGGGCGACAAGCTGACGGGAATACAGGGAAGCGGAGTAAGAGAGCCCGGAAGAGTATTACAGTGAGTTGAAGCACTGTAAGGGTTTGAGACAGAGAAACAGGGTGACAATTGTTGGGATCAGTCCTAAGAATGTCATGTAAATGAAGATGTAGAAGTGGTAACTTCAAAAACTAACCATCTAATACGCAATAGTATGGCTGAATTTGAAAAAAACTTTATAAAAGTCAAAGGAACTCAATTTGAGAGAAATGGACAACCGTACCGTTTTGTAGGCGTGAATTTTTGGAATGCCATGAACCTGGCTTCCCAAGGGCCCAGGGGAGACCGGGAGCGACTTTTAAGAGAATTGGATTTGTTACAATCCTATGGAGTGAATAATATCCGGATTATGTGTGGAACGGAGGGTCCGGACTCCGAGCCTTATCGGATCGTACCGGCCTTGCAGACAGCTCCGGGAGTTTATAATGAAGATCTTTTGGATGGCTTGGACTTTTTGTTGGCGCAACTCCACCGGAGGGAAATGCATACGGTGATGTGCTTGAATAATTTCTGGCAATGGTCGGGAGGCATGGCACAGTACCGGGTATGGGCCAATCCTGAAAAAAATATTCCCTACCCGGATATTGAAACCGGAGAAAATTTTGATGCCTATGAAAATTTTACTGCAGGCTTTTACAGTGACCCGCAGGCCGTAAACTACTTTAATGAACATATAGAGTTTATCATAGGACGTACCAACGGTTATTCAGGGATTGATTATAAAGAAGATCCGGCGATTATGGCCTGGGAATTAGGAAATGAGCCGAGAGGTACGAATAACATGACAGATTTTTACCAATGGCTGAATACTACTTCTTCTTTGATCAAATCCTTGGCTCCTCACCAATTGCTTACCGTAGGGAGTGAAGGAACCATGGAAGGCATTACCGGAACAGAGTTTTTAAAAGACCATTCGTTCGAGGCGATTGATTACACCACCGTGCATGTTTGGATTGAAAACCGGAATTGGTACGATCCGGCGAATGCACAAGCGACTTATCTTCAGGCGGTAGATACTGCAGCGGAGGTATTGAAGGAGCATGTTCAGTGGGCTTTGAAATTAAATAAACCCTTAGTGTTGGAAGAGTTTGGGGTGGCCCGGGACGAGGGCAAGTACGACCCTTCCGCGTCGGTGAAGTACCGCAATGATTTTTACGGAAGAATGTTTGAAGCCGTTTTGCAATCGGTCAAAATGGGAGATCCTTTGGTGGGTGCTAATATTTGGGCCTGGGGCGGTGAAGGTCGTCCGGAGGCTCCCAAATGTGTTTGGAATACCGGAAATGACTTTACCGGAGACCCCCCTCATGAATACCAAGGTTGGTATTCGGTGTATGAGAAAGACCAAGCCACTTTGGCATTGATAAAACAATACAATAAGGCCTTGGAAAAGTGGGGATAGGTTCAACTTAAACGGAATGTATTTGCTTTGGAGGCCCGGTAGCTGAGTTTGGTTGCCGGGCTTTTTTTGAGCCTTTTTGACTCGATTTTTTCAAGTGTCGTCTGTGAGTAAAATTTTTCTTTTCAACTCTTGTGACTTTTATTTTTTCTCTGCGTCAGGAGGATAAATAAGTTCAATTGTTTAAAACATCGATATGAAAAAGTTCAAAGAAAATCACGGAGATTGGGAGGACGAATCAGACAGCTCTGTCGAAAATGAGAATGCCCTGGAAGACTCGGATTGGGACAAGTACGATGGATATGATGAATGGGACGAAGAGGTTTCGGTAAGGCCCAAAAAGCCGGGCAAAAACCATTGGGATGACTGGAACGATCAGGAAGACTAGCAAGGGTATCTATGAGGGCTTAGAAGTTTTCTCTAAATCCGTCCTTTATTTAAAGGAAGTTCCGGTGAGATGACTTGTGCTATATTACAGGATTGTGTAAATTGAGTATAGGCCAACTATTTTTTTTACAGAGCAGCCATTAAAACTTATGGATAAATTCAATCTGGATCATTTTGGCTTTGACTTTTCTTCGGATTGGGCAGTTTCCCTGGAGCTGTTCAACAACTCTCAAACTTCACTGGAAGAAAAACTGGAAGTATATACGGACATCGTAGACTCGGAAGTTGGGGATACGCCCATGTTGAGGGTGCGCAATTTGGAGCGGTTTACCGGTATACGGCAATTGTTTCTAAAGTTTGAAGGAGGAAACCCCACCGGAACACATAAAGACCGTATCGCCTTTGCTCAGTGCCTGGATGCCTTGCGCAGAGGCTTTGATACCTTGTCAGTGGCAACCTGTGGCAATTATGGTGTGTCCATCGCTTTGTCCAGTAAGCTGGCCGGATTGAAATGCCGGGTGTATATTCCGGAGGCATATCATACCCAACGGGTAAAAGAAATGGAAGAGCTGGGGGCCGTGATTACCCGTACCCCGGGCGATTATGAAAAGGCGGTAACTATCTCCATGGAGGAGGCGGAAAAAAATGACTGGTATGATGCCAATCCCGGAGGAAAGAATACACCCATCCAATTGGATGCCTATGGAAGTATTGCTTATGAAATTTACGATGAATTAAGAGATGCTCCCAAAATAGTGGCGTGCCCGGTATCGAACGGGACATTGGTGGCCGGTATTTATAAAGGGTTTGTCAGCTTGTTCCGGAGAGGCAAAACTTCCCGGGTGCCGTTGATGGTGGCAGGTTCTTCCTTTAAGAAGAACCCCATTGTGGAGGCTCATCTCAAAAATAAATTATCCTGTGAAGACCTGGATCCGAAATTTATTAAGGAATCAATGGTTAACGAACCTCTGATTAACTGGCACTCCTTTGATGGGGATTTGGCCTTGGATGCTTTGCGAAAAACCCAAGGGTGGGCCGGTAATATTTCGGATAAGAAAATGCTGGAATTGAGCAAAATGCTCAAAGAAAAAGAAGGGATGAACGTGCTGCCCGCTTCTACTGCAGGGCTTGCAGCCTTGTTGCAAAAACACCCAACAGAAAAGATGGTGAACGACCGTTTTGTTGTTGTGTTGACGGGAAGAAAAGCATAAGAAAAATCTACGTAAGACAGGAACTTATTTCTAGGAGAAAGGTTATAGCGATATCCATTATCCATGAAAACTATAACACTCAGGGGCGATAAGCCCTCAACCTACAAACAAGAAACGATGAAGAGCGTTTCCTCACTCCGGGAGTACTGATTCCACTCCCCCAGCACCGGCAACCGCTGGTGCTTTTTTTATGTTTTCACAAAAGGCAAGCTGCTGAGAGCAGTTTAAATTATATCCTTTAGGCTGCAAAGAGGATGTTCTCTAATGAATTTTAAACATGCTCTGACGAGTGGCGGGAAAAAGCAGAACAACGGTGTAATACTCTTACACCTGAGTGTATGTTTAAAACCACTGCTTTTAAAAAATAACCATAAATTGGTACAATGTTCTTTAGTGGCTATATTTGGGTAATCTTTTCCTAAGAAAGGCCTCGCTCCAATACGTATATGCAAGGACAGGTGCTAAGCTTTCAAACAACCATTTAATGTTTTGAATTATGGGAATACAAGTAGAAAAAACCGGGAGTGGTAACCGGTACAAGGTGTATATTGACAAAAATACCACGGAAATCGTTGCTACGGTTTACCCTTCCGGGCAACCGGGTCATGCCCAGGCCAAATCCGCCCGTTTGAACATCACCGCCCCGGATTTACAATTCGACCTGGAGACATTGCGCTTCCAGGGAGAGAATTTTTTAACAATCACAGAGGGCGATCAGTTACCAGAAAGCTCTCAAATATTCAAAAACCCTTCTCCCCCGGTATGTTACTACGGTGCGGAGGACGGGAAAGCTATCCCGGTCAACTTTAGTGCGACCTTGCGCTATACGGGAGAGCAAGGCATTGGCAACTCAGATCTGAAAGACGTACGCTTAAAAGCCAAAGTCACTTTGGGAGGAGAAAGTGTGGCAACATTGCTTTACAATAAAAAAGGAAAGAGCGAACTGAATGGAGAAACCGGCCTGAAGCTTAAAGAAGTAAAAGACAAGAAAGGATATTTCGAAACCCAGGGCTGTTTCCATCTGGATCATCCGGCCATGCCTGCCGCTTGGGTCACTCCCCAGGACCACCAAGACCGTCACGGCTTTCATATCGAACTCAGCCTTTCCAAAGACGAAGGCGAAACCTGGCTGGAAGAAGAATTAATCACCGTCAAAAAAGAGGCTGTACCGAGATGGTATGTCACTTATAGGCAACCTATTAACCCTGATCGTCGATACCTTGATGTCTCTAAACATAAGTTACTCGCTCCCAATGAGTGTTATTTGTATTTTTCATGTAGACAGGCGCAGGGAGCGAAAGAGAAAGAAGCTATTATTCAAGAGATATGGAAGAAGTTTCACATCTCAGAAAACGATTCTGTGAACCCTAAAAAGCAGAAGTATTTAGGGAACCTGTTTCAAAAAGATTTTGGAATAGGAATGGACAAGAAAGAAAATCTTCAGTTAAGTTATTATCATTATTATGATGATAAATTTGACCTCCCTAGCCGAGCAAAAGAATTACTGGAAACCAATAAAGGGGATTGTACAGCTTTTAGTGAGCTTCTTAACCATTGTTTTGCTTATCAGGGTTTTTATTCCAATGTACATAGAATAATTCTAGATGAAGACAAAGCTGGGAATGCCATTTCAGGTACCTTGATTAAAGGTTGGAAGTTTCCTGAAGAAGGAGGAAGTAGTAGGGACTCTGGATACCCTTTTGTTTCTTTTGTAAAGAAAGGTCGAGAATATAATGACTCTTGTTATGATCGAAAAGGGAACTACTATTTTGATAAGAAATTGATTGTGGAGGTAACTCGAGACTGTGAAGGTATAGATCACTTGAAAGGGCATAATAACCCCTGTCCTCCAGGTGATTTTTCACAACACGATGTAGTGGTTTATGATAAGGTATGGTATGATCCCTCTTACGGACAAATTCATGATTCACGTGAAGCTTGGGAAAAAGCTTCTATTGCAGGGTATTATAGAATGATAAACTATGATGAAAAAAAGAATAATCTTAAAAAAGGGGATCCAGAAAGTTTCAAACTGAGATCTTATTGGGCAATACAGAAAAAAAATTAAAAACATAATTGCAAAGTTAATTTATGAGTGTCAAACAAATTTTTATACTAATATTTTGTTGCATGCTGTTTCAAAATATACATGCCATTGAGAATGATACCTTAAAGTATGTATTGATTGATGATGGAAAACTATATATCAAACAGTGGATTAAGCCAGATGAAGTTATAATAAATCGACATAGGATGGGCATAAATGTAGGTGATATTGGAATTGTAGATACTATGTACAGGTTTCAAATTACTCAAAACTGGAATGTACATGATGGTATCCTTAACGAATATATTGTAAACTATTCTCCAGCGGTGTCCATATACCAATATAGGCCAGAGTACATCATTAGCTTGTTTCAAAATAGTTTTGAACACCCTATGAGAAAACGTACTGATAGTTTTTGTAGCCCCTTGAATATGTACATACGTTTTTTTAACATTGAATGGAAAGGGTATTACAAGAATGGTAACCGGTTGGAAGGGAGAATACCTCGTAAAGAAGCCATACAAAAGGATAGTGTAATGATGAGCCGGTTGGAGGCAGATATTTTCTTTAAAGACTCTGCGCTGTATTCTCTGATTAGTGATCCGCAAGGCTTGTATTTGTGGAGAAGTGATAGCTTATTGGTTACAAGGATGGATGAATGGAAGGGTGTTAAAGCTTACACCATCAAAAAGTTAGATTGGGATTACCCACCCATAGCCCGGTCTCCTTTTAAAGATCAGGGCACTTTGTACCGTACCTTGAAAGACCCGGAAATGCTGAAAGGCAATTTCAAGGTCTTTTCCCAGGAAGGAGAAATCTATTTTTTAAATCGTATTTCCGGGAAATTGTACTGGCTGGCGGCCAAGAAAGTCTACGAGTTGGGCGAAGTGGATATGGCAACCTATCCGGAGTTAAATGAGCGAAAACTCTTTATCGAAAACCGGGATACGGGAGAGCTTGTCTTTCTGTCTCCAGTGCGTTGGAAAAAGCGTTTATTCAAATCCGTCCCCAGACCGAAGGTGAGCGTGATGAGTAAGGAAGAAATAACGGAGAAGTATCCTATGTTGGTGGGGGAGTGAGTAACGAACCCTTAATATTTATCGTTCAAATGAAAGTTCAAGTAGTAAGTCTATTGTTTTGTGGTCTGGTGTTACAGGGAATTTGTGAGGGAAGAAATGATACTTTGAGGTATGTATTGATTGAAGGGGGAAGGTTGTATCACAAAGAAGCTCCACTTTCTATTGACTATAGGCCTATCAAGCGTTATTTGCTCCATAAAAATAAACAGGTCGCAACAGATACTCTATATAGTTCTCTATTGAGTAGAAATTGGAGTGTATATAATGATTTCCTTTATGAATATAGGGTTAGACCTATGAGAGGGGGGGGGTATCCGTATCGCCCTGAATATATTGTAAGCTTATTTCAAATGAATATATTGAACCCTTTAAGTCGCCTGGAACGGCCCAAAGGGAAGAATCGCTGTAGTATTTGTAATGCCTTGAATATATACATGCATTTATTTGGTCCTGATTGGAAGGGTTATTCTAAATATATACAACACAAAGGTAAATTAGTACGTACTGCTGCTTTAATTCCCCGTGGGGAAGCTCGGGCAAAGGATAAATTGACTATGGAACAAGTCAATGCCGATGTGTTCTTTAAGAATGATTCATTGTATTCTTTAGTTTGGGACCCTCAAGGGTTTTATTTGTGGAAGAGTGATAGTCTTTTTGTGAAAAAAGTAAAAGATTGGAAAGTCATCAAGGCCATTACTATCCGGAAGTTGGATTGGGATTACCCACCCATTGCCCGGCTTTCTTTCATAGAGGGAGAAACTTTGTACCGCACCTTGAAAGACCCGGAAATGCTGAAAGGGAATTTCAAGGTCTTTTCCCAGGAAGGAGAAATCTATTTCTTGAATCGTATCTCCGGGAAATTGTACTGGCTGGCGGCCAAGAAAGTCTACGAACTGGGCGAAGTGGATATGGAGAACTATCCGGAGTTAAACGATCGTAAACTCTTTATTGAGAACTGGGATACGGGAGAGCTTGTCTTTTTAGCTCCGGTGCGTTGGAAGAAGCGGTTATTTAAGACTGTTCCCCGGCCGAAGGTGAGCGTGATGAGTAAGGAGGAAATAGCGGAGAAGTACCCGATGTTGGCGGGGGCTTAGCGCTTTTTAAGACTCGTTAGAGAGCAGCCTAAAGGATATATAATTTAGAACTGCTCTGGTTGTCAACAGACATAAGGCAGCATCTTGTATGGGAAGAGTTTTTTGTAAAAAAAGTCGCAGATGTACTTATCTAAACAAAGCCGTATGAAGAGGAGAGTTGTGTTATAAATAGGTTGCCTACAGCTGGGTAGTAAAAGAGATTGATTATTGTGGCTTTACAAAAAGTTTATTGAAATGAAGCCCTGTTGTAATAAAAAAGAAGATTTTTGAAAAAAATTTCTCCTTTTCCTGTTTTGTGAAGTTTATTTACACTGAATAAACCAAAGATCATTAAAAGCACGGTGTGGTGTTCATATACAAGTTCAAAAATGACGTTAGCCCACTAGAAGAAAGTTATTGAATTTAAAAACAATGATGAACAGGAAATTTTACTACAGTTTACTTTTTGCACTTCCCTTATGGCTGGCTACTTTTTCTCAAGCCACAGCACAATTCACCCTTTCAGGGCAAATTCGCCCACGCTTTCAGTTTCGGAATGGCTTTAAGGATATGCCCGATTCGGGAGACAAGCCAGCTGCATTTATAGCACAGCGTACCCGTTTGAATGCAGACTATATTTACGATCAAAAGGTACAGGCGTATATCTCTATTCAGGATGTACGGGTATGGGGGGATCAGGATCAATTTGCCGATGTACCGAATATAGGCTTGTTTGAAGGTTGGGTAAAACTTAACTTGTGTGAGAAATTTGCTTTTAAATTCGGTCGTCAGCAATTGGTATACGATGATTCCCGGATTTTAGGGAGCTTGAATTGGCGTGAAGCCGGCCGTTCGCACGATGCGGCTCTTTTAATGTATACGGATTCTACCTTTGAAGTACACGCAGGGGCAGCTCTTAACAACGATAAAGGTTCTGCTTTTCAGGTCCCGTATACCAGTGATTATTACAAAAGCATGCAGTTTCTCTGGTTGGCTAAAAAATTTGGAAACTTAAAACTTACCGGCTTGTTGGTGAACAACGGTCTGGAAAATGCCGATACAACGGTGAACTACTCCCAAACGTTGGGCGGAAACCTCTACTATAACACAAATAAAGTAAGCCTGCAAGCTACGTATTACCACCAGTTGGGTCGCAATCGGGATGACTATAAGGTGAATGCCAATATGCTTTCCTTACAAGGAAAAGTGAAATTTACTCCTTCTTTGAATCTGACCATTGGAGCGGATATCATGTCGGGAACAGATGCCGATACCTATATGGATGCGAACAATAACGAAACCAATACTTTTGATATCGTGTATGGAGCGCGGCATAAATTTTATGGTAGTATGGACTATTTTTATCTCGGGTTTACTCCGGTGACCGGCTTACGGGATTTTTACTTCAAACCGGAATGGGTGCTCAATCCAAAATTCAGCCTATCTTCCCAAAACCACTTTTTTTACACTGCGGCTGATATGAAAAACCCACAGGATATTCATCAAGCCATTGATGCTTATCTAGGATATGAGTTAGACTTGATGTTTACCTGGAAGTTTAATAAGATCACCCGGATCAGAGGGGGGTATTCACAAATGTTTTCCGCTGAGTCGATGGAATTCGTGAAAGGCAAAGGGCAACATGGAGAAGTAGCGAATTGGGCTTGGTTGGAAGTTTCCGTTACTCCGGTATTTTTCAAAAGCGATAAATAAAATAGGGCATTTTGGGTCATTGTCAATTCTGTGTTTCAAGATTGACAACAACTGCGTTGAAAATAGCCTTCCGGTAAAGGTCATTTTTTATCAATTATATATGTCTGAAAAATGAGGTTTATGTTTTTTGTAAAACCTTTGAATGATGCTCCTTTTTAGTATTCAATAGGGGAATGACTTATTTTTTTATCTATACTGGGCACTATACTCCTAATTCAATTATCAGAACATGAAAAGTATTAAATCTAAATTTTTATTAATCACCAGTTTGGCGATTTTTATCTCGGTACTTTCTGTGAGTATTACGGGAATATATATGATTCGTAGAAGCTCGAAGAAAGACATTCAGGGCTATTACGAACGGGAAATGGAGCGCAGTAAGCTGAATTTAAAGCATTTGGTGGATGTGGTGTATGATGGCTTGGACTCACGCTTTAAAGAAATCGGGAACGAAGCCTACATTTTAAAACACTATGGTAACATCTCTGACTCGTTAGCGGTGGTGGCAGAACTGCAAAAGCTGCTCAGAAAGGAATATTTGGATTTGGTTTCTAAAATTCGTTACGATAACGGAGAAGGGTATTTCTGGATTACGGATAACCAATTGCCTTATCCTACCATGATCATGCATGCTGCCAAGCCTCAAAACAACGGGAGAGTGATGAGCGATCAGAAATACAATGTGGTCAAAGGAAAAGAAGGGAAAAACTTATACCAAGAACGGGTAGAAATATGTAAGGCCAACGGAGATGCTTTTGTCGAGTACATCATGAATAAACCAGGTACCGATATTGTTGAAAATAAACTTTCCTATTCCCGTTTGTACCGCCCTTTGGGTTGGGTGATTTCTACAGGGATCTACACTGATTCACTCCAAGATAACATGCGGGAAATTGAGGAACAGGTAAGTGAGCAGTTGAATCAAGTCATGTGGGTAATCCTTGTGTTGGCTTTGGTAATTACTGCATTGGGTATTGTCGTATCCTACCATTTCAGTGAGAAGATTACCCGGATATTATTTATGATCCGGGACAGAGCCAAAGACTTGGCTAAAGGAAGAACCGTGGAACTGATCTCTATCAACCGGAATGATGAATTGGGTGAAATTACCAATTCGATGAATGACTTGGTAAACAGCCTGAACGATTACATCGTCTTTTCCAAAGAAATCGGAAGTGGTAACCTTGATTATACCTTAAAAAATTGTGCGGATGATGCCGAGAACGTGTTGGGTATGGAACTTACCAAAATGCGGGACAACCTTAAAAAAGCCGATGAAGAAGAGAAAAGACGTAATTGGTCTATGCGGGGGATGGCTAGTTTTGTGGAAATATTAAGGAGTCAGACGCAAAATACGGAGGAATTATCCAATACAGTCTTGACGAATTTGATCAAGTATATCAATGCCAACCAAGGAAGTTTATTCATCCTGTCCGAAGGAGAGTCAAAAGGGGAAGAGTATTTGGAGATGGCCGCTTGTTATGCTTACAACAAGAAAAAATACGTCCATAAGAGAATTTACCCGGGAGAGGGCTTGTTGGGGCAGGTTATTTTGGAAAAAGAGACGATTAACCTGACCGAAATCCCGCAAAATTATGTGAATATCACCTCCGGACTGGGCGATGCGCCTCCGACAAACTTATTACTGGTGCCTCTGAAAGTAAATAATAAGGTAGAAGGAGCTATTGAAATTGCTTCCTTCCGTAAGTTTGCTCAATATGAAATAGAATTTATCGAACGCCTTGCGGAAAATATCGCTTCTACGATTTCCAGTGTGAAGGTGAATGAGCGTACCAAGCAATTGCTGGAAGCATCTCAACAACATACCGAAGAGATGCGGGCACAAGAAGAGGAGTTGAGACAGAATATGGAAGAATTAGTTGCTACCCAGGAAGAAATGTCGCGTAGACAAACGGAAGCGATAGAGTTGAAACAAACGCTGGAAGTGGAAACACAGGAATTGAAACAGGTCATTGATCAAAAGAACCAGGAGATTCAGCAACTGAAGATCGAAGTAGATGCCCTCAAAGGGTAAATGTACTTTTGAATTTGTGTTCATTCTATAATTGTATTTAAATATAAAGTCCTTTTATTGATCAAGTTTCAATAAGAAGATTTGTTCGTAAAAACCAGCTGCACAGCAGCTGGTTTTTTGCTATCCAAAAAATCCGGTTAAATGCTAAACAGTCGCTTGGTGATCCGGACGATCTTATCTTTTTTTGTAGGCGATGCTTCTCACTTCATAAAATTAACAGTCCAATAACAAATCTGTTTTGGAATATTCATTCCAAAGAAATACCTTTGCGCCATGAGTAAACGGGCAGATATCATTACCGCAGCAGTCAAGTTGTTTGTGACTCAGGGGTTGCAATCTACTCCCATGTGCGATTTGGCCAAAGAAGCCAGTACGGGGATGGGGACAATCTATAACTACTTCTGTAGTAAAGATATGCTTATCAATGAAGTATATCTGGATATTCAAAAACGGAAAAATGACTTTGTGTACAAGGATTTTGATCCCGATGCTCCTGTACGGATGCGGTTTAATCATTTGTATGGCAAATTGTTAGAATATTATATCAATCATCCCGATCATTTTCGCTTTGTCGATTTTTATTCCTTGTGCCCGGTGATTACCGAAGAAACGCGGAAGAAAGTAAAAGATCTTCATCATTATTATGGGGATATGTATTCGGATGGACAGCAGCAAGGGGTCATCAAATCCTTAGACCTCAAGGTATTGATAAGCTTTTCGGTAGGAGGTTGTTATGGGATTATTCGCACGATGCTTTTTGAAGGTTTTACTCAGATACAAACTCCATTAAACCTCGAACAACATTTGAATATCGCTTGGGATGCTGTAAAGGCATAAAAACCGTCTCAAGTTTTGGAATGAATATTCATTCTTGTCACTTCTCTCCAAAAACTGTGATTTTTCCGAAGCTTTATTTTGGGAAAATGAACTGATAACTAACCATTGAATATCTCTAAAGAGAACTGAAATGTAACATATTTATACGGAAGATTTTTTGCTGTATGCAAGATCTGAAAAGGATATAAAACTTTGCATTGAGTGAATGGGTGGTGAAGGGTAATTACCGGAAGTAACCTGGGCAATATTATGCAATCATAGAGGGCTTTTGCTTGTCTATAAGGTGTTTTATGGCCTTTGTTAGTGATTTAGCCGCTTGATGTATTTGAGGGGGATGGATTTGCTATGCATAGTTTTTCCTGCTGAAAGTGGCTACCGGATAGTTGGAAGAATTAATTCTTTACTTTTTATAAATAAAATCTATGGCAAAATTGATAAATAATATAACAAGTAATTGCTTGTTTTATTTCCGACCTTACTAACTTTGTCAAAAGCTTAAGCATTTTTTTAAAAGAGTATCACAACCAAATTTGAAATAATAAGACCTGATGACAAATCGAGAAAAACTATTCTACCATTACCTGACAGTTGCGTTTGTAGTAACTGTGTTAATGGGGGGATTCTCCACCCGGCTGTACGCACAGGAAGCGGGGGGGAATGTCTCAGAGAAAATTACCCTAGACCAGTGTATTACGTATGCCTTGGATAATCAACCGGTGTTGAAAAAAGCCAAATTAGGACAGGAAATCAGCGAAAAAGAGGTGAAAATCGCCCTATCAGGCTGGTTGCCTCAAGTGAACGCTAACTTTGACCTTCAACATTTTTTGAAACAGCCAGTAACTTTGTTGCCGGATTTTACAGACCCTTCAGGCCCAAGGCAAGAGGTAACGATGGGGGTAAAGAATACTTCTACATTAGGAATTTCAGCCACCCAGATCTTGTATGGAAATGACGTGATGCTGGCCGGGAAAACGGCTAAGGACTACCGCTTGGAAGCGAGTCAACAAATTGAAAGTGTAAAAATCGATGTGGTGGTCAGTGTGAGCAAAGCGTATTATCAAGTGTTGATTACCCAACAGCGTTTGGAATTGTTGGACGAGAACATTCAGCGTTTGGAGAAAAATCTGCGTGATGCTCAAAGCCGTTATGAAAGCGGATTAGCGGATAATATTGATTATAAGCGGGCGACAATTGCTCTCAATAGTGCGAAGGTAGAAAAAATAACCGCTGTTGAATCCTTGAAAGTACAGTATGCAAGCTTGAAGCAACTGATGGGGTACCCTAGTGAACAATCCTTGGAAGTATCGATGGACGTAAATGCAATGGAAACGGCTGTGCCTTTGAAGGAAAATCAACAGACAACGGATTTCAGCAACCGGATTGAGTACAAGTTATTGCAGACGAATAAGCGTTTGGTCAATGCTTCGGTACAATATTATAACCGGGACTTTTTGCCAACCGTATCCGCCTTTGTTAATTACAACTGGGCCTACCAAAACGATGAGTTTGCCAAATTGTACAACCGGAACTTTCCCAATTCAGTCGTTGGCTTGAAGGCAACAGTTCCTCTGTTTACTGGCCTCAGAAGATTGCGTAATGTTCAGAAGTCCAAATTGCAGTATATGCAGTTAGAGTCTGAAGAAGAGAATTTGGTCAACCAGATGAACACGGAACATGTACAAGCAATGGCGACTTACCGCAGTGCATTGGAGGCTTATCAAACTTCAAAAGAAAATTACGAGTTGGCCCAAGAAGTATATGAAACGGTACAGTTGCAATACAATCAGGGGATCAAAGCGTATTTGGAGGTGATTGTTTCCGAAACGGATTTGCGTAGCTCGCAGCTCAATTATTTGAATGCTTTGTTAAATGTGCTTTCCAGCAAATTGGACGTACAAAAAGCATTGGGAACCGTACCTGTTAGCTAAAAATACCTGTGCAACTTGTTGGGTATCATTCATATAGAGTTTTCATGCAGTTCATCAATCTGAACAATTACCAGAATACTTTTGCTCAACTACTTAATATATAATGACCTTAAGAAATATCATGATTACAAGATTAAATAGTTTGGCAATCATCATTGCCAGCATCATTGGGATTGCATCTTGTGGCAACCCTACAGCGCAAAACCGGCCGGCTGCGTCTGCGGTACCTGTAAATGTACAAAAAGTAGCCAAGCAAAATGTTGTATACCATAATGAGTATCCTGCTACCGTAGTTGCACTGAATGAAGTGGAATTGCGCAGTGAAGTGGGTGGATATATTACCGGTATTTCTTTTAAAGAGGGCCAAAAAGTGAAAAGGGGACAAAGGCTGTACACACTGGATCAAAGAAAATACACCGCAGCAAAAGCCCAGGCAGAAGCGAATTTGAAAGTAGCGAAAGCCAACTTGGAAAAAGCGCAAAAAGATGCCGACAGATATACGGCTTTGAGTGAAAAAGATGCGATTGCCAAACAGCAGTTGGACTATGCCTTGACGGAGTTGGACAATGCGAAATCCAGAGTGGCTGCGGCAGAAGCGGATTTGGTGACTGCGAATACCAACCTGAGATATTCGGTGATTACCGCGCCTTTTGACGGAACAATCGGAATTTCAAATGTACGTATCGGTACGTTTGTAAGCCTTGGCCAAACCTTGCTGAACACGATCTCTTCTGACAACCCTATGGGAGTGGATTTTGTCATTGATGAGAAAGAACTGAACAAATACCTTGCTTTAGAGCAAAGTGCGGATAATAAAGAAAAATCAGTGTTTACCATTGCCTTGCCGGATAAATCGCTTTACGGGGATGCCGGTGAAATCAGTGTGATTGACCGGGCAGTGGACCCTCAGACAGGAACGATTAAAATCCGTTTGGTTTTCCCGAACGCTCAACGCAAACTGAGAGCCGGAATCAGTGCTACCGTACGGGTATTGAATGAGAATTCAGGAGAGCAGATTATGATCCCTTACAAAGCTGTGACCGAGCAAATGAGTGAGAATTTTGTCTTTGTAGAGGACAATGGGGTAGTGAAGCAAACCCGGATTGAACTGGGTAAGCGTATTCATGAAAAAGTGATTGTGAAGAGTGGTTTGCAAGTAGGGCAAAACATCGTGGTGGAGGGAATCCAGAAGTTGCGTGACGGTGTGCCTGTTCAAGCGGCATTTTTAGAAGCAGGTGAGAAAACCGCCCGGAAATAAACCGGACCTTTCCTGTTGTAATCATTCGGGCGATGCTCTCAGAGCATTGCCAGGGGAGTCTTTGCCTATTGCATACTCACCGCTTCCCAAATTAGTAAAGTAGAACATTTAATCTGGAATAAATCGTATGATAGCCAATACATTTATAAAAAGGCCGGTCACTGCCATTGTCATCTCGATCGTGATCCTCATTGTAGGGGTGCTGGCCATATTGAACTTGCCGGTGGGTCAGTACCCGGATATTACCCCTCCGGTAGTACAGGTGAGGGGTACCTATATCGGTGCGGATGCACAAACGGTAGAACAAACGGTGGCTACTCCTATCGAATCGCAAGTGAACGGAACTCCGGGGATGTCGTACCTGAAGTCTAACAGTACCAGTGACGGACAGATGAGTATGGATGTGACCTTTGAGGTAGGAACCAACGTAGATATTGCCGCCCTGGACGTACAAAACCGTGTAAGTGTGGCCACACCTCAGTTGCCGATGGAAGTACAACGCCAAGGCTTGATTGTAAAAAAGAGAAACCCAAGTACCCTGATGGTTGTGGCCTTGTACTCGCCCGAGGGAAGCCACGACATTAAATTTTTGGATAACTATACCAATATTTATGTGAAGGATGCCCTTTCAAGGGTGAAAGGGGTAGGGGACGTTACCGCTCTGGGGAAAGATTTCAGTATGCGTTTGTGGTTGAAGCCGGACAAATTGGCCCGTTTGGGGTTGACTGCCACAGATGTGATTACGGCCATTCAAGAGCAAAACGTACAAGTGGCTGCCGGAGCTGTAGGACGTTCTCCACAGCCTGAAAATCAGTCCTTTGAATATACCGTATTGGTCAATGGCCGCTTAAAGAACGTTGCCGAATTTGAAGATATCATTATCAAGACTTTGCCTGAAGACGGTTCGATGGTGTACCTGAAGGATGTAGGAAGGGTAGAGTTGGGTAAATTTAATTATTCAGGGGCTTCCTTTGTAGATGGGAAAGAAGCGACTTTCTTGTTGATCAACCAAGCCCCGGGAAGTAATGCCCTGGAAACTGCCGAAGGGGTATACGAAATGCTGGCACAGCTTCAAAAGTCTTTCCCGCCGGATGTGGATTTTAAGGTGCCGTTTGAGTCTGTTTCCGTAGTGAAAATTTCGATCAACGAGGTACTGAAGACCTTGGTGGAAGCCTTGATCCTGGTTATCTTGGTAGTGTTCTTATTCCTGCAAAGTTGGAGAGCTACATTGATCCCGATTCTGGCGATTCCGGTGTCCATTATTGGTACGTTTATCTTCTTTATACCTTTGGATTTTACGATCAACACCCTTACCCTGTTTGGGTTTGTATTGACCATCGGTATCGTAGTGGATGACGCCATCGTAGTGGTGGAAGCCGTACAACATTATCTGGATACGGGAAAATACACGGCCAAAGAGGCGACTATCAAAGCGATGAAGGATATCTCAGGTCCTGTAATTGCCATTGCCTTGATTTTGGCGGCTGTATTCGTTCCGGTTGGATTTATTCCGGGGATTGTAGGGCGACTCTATCAGCAGTTTGCGATTACCATTGCTATTTCTGTATTGATTTCTGCTTTTGTCGCCCTTACGTTGACACCGGCTCTTTGTGCAATGTTCTTGAAGCCGATGAATATCAATAAGGATTCCAAAGGCCTGAACCGCTTTTTCTATAAATTCAATACTTGGTTTGACAAAACTTCACAAAGTTATTCCAACGGGGTGAAGAAAAGTATTCACTATTCACGCTACATGGTAGTGCTGTTGGTGTGTATCATCTTTGGAACCATGGTGATGTTCAAAAACAAACCGACCGGGTTTATTCCTTTGGAAGATGAAGGGCGTTTGTATGTGACCTTCGAGTTGCCGGAAGCTTCTTCCATTGCCCGGACACAGGAAGTCATGAACGATGTAATGAAGGCCTTCCAGGAAGTAGAAGAGGTAAAACACTTTGCCGCCATTGTAGGCTTGAACGTAGTGACGTTTTCAAACAAACCGAACAGTGGTACGATCTTCTGTACTTTAAAATCCTGGGACGAACGGAAGAGAAAAGATCAGCAGTTGTTTGGGGTCATTGCCAAACTCAATCAGAAATTCGCAACAATCAAAGAGGCCAATATCATTGTGATTCCGCCTCCTGCCATTCCTGGTTTGGGTAATACCGGTGGATTCAGTTTTATCTTGCAACAACGGGAAAGTAACGATGGCATTAAAGGCTTTGAAAGAGTTGCCATGCAGTTTATGATGGAAGCGAACAAACGTCCTGAAATTGCCCGTGCCTTTACATTCTTTACGGCCCGTACCCCGGGATATAACCTGAAAATCGACCGGGAGAAAGCCAAGAAGTTAGGGGTAAGTCTTTCCGAAGTGTTCAATACGGTTCAGACCTTCTTAGGAAGTCGCTATATCAATGACTTTACCGTGTACGGCCGGAACTTTAAAGTAATGGCCCAGGCGGATACTACTTACCGGGACAATATGTCGGCCTTGGAGCAGTACTATGTGCGGAACCAAAAAGGCGAAATGCTTCCTTTGAGTACGTTGATTGACTACGAAGTGACCGAAAGTGCACCGGTGATTTCTCACTATAACCTGTACCGTTCAGCAGAATTTAACGGAAGTGCAACCCCTGGCTTTAGTAGTGGTGAGGCCATTCAAGCCCTGAAAGAAGTAGCTGCGGAAGTATTGCCGGCCGGTTACGGATACGAGTTTTCCGGATTGAGTAAAGAAGAAATCAGTTCGGGAGATAGTACGGTGTATATTTTTGCTTTGTCAGTGCTCTTTGTCTTCTTGTTTTTAGCAGCACTGTACGAAAGTTGGTCCGTACCGTTTGCGGTCTTGCTGGCAGTACCTGTCGGAGCTTTTGGAGCGATTACGGCCTTGTCCTTGTCTCCGGGCTTAACGAATAATATTTATGCTCAAATCGGTTTGGTTACCTTGATTGGATTGGCCGCGAAAAACGCCATTCTGATTGTGGAGTTTGCCAAAGAACGGGTGGACCACGGTATGGAGCTGATCAGTGCGACTTTACAAGCCGTTCGCTTGCGTTTGCGTCCGATTATTATGACCTCCCTGGCCTTTATTCTTGGGGTTGTGCCGCTGGCACTTTCTTCAGGAGCCGGAGCTGTCGCTCGTAATACGATCGGTTGGACGGTATTCGGCGGAATGTTGGCAGCAACCTTGATTGCCATTTTCATCG
Source organism: Rapidithrix thailandica (assembly GCF_039710355.1). Lineage (NCBI taxonomy): Bacteria > Pseudomonadati > Bacteroidota > Cytophagia > Cytophagales > Flammeovirgaceae > Rapidithrix > Rapidithrix thailandica. Next base: position 114,988 of record NZ_JBDKWZ010000004.1, read on the forward strand.
TACCCGTCTTGTATGTGTTGATCACAAAAATGGCCTACGGGAAAGAAGGGTTGGAAAAATTAAGAGCTTCCCATAAAGCCGAAGAATATATGACAGATCACGTGTAAGCAATATAAAAGCAACTTTATTAGTGTATTTAGACAGGCGTGCAATGATGAGTTGCGCGCTTGTTTTGTTTTTAGTCCTTTCCTTTTTTCTGAATACTTTGACTCAGCAGTTGGTAAACGGACTGCATGGCCGAGCTTTCCAATAAAGCCTCGTGCCGTTGTATGGTATTGGTATCCTTGCGAATGGCCGGTCCGGTTTGGGCTTTTTCAGGGCCTAAGGCAAATGCTTTCTCCACCATTTCTTCCACGAGTGGTTTTAAGGCCGTAAAATCGAGTTCGTATTGTTCCATCACCGATTGTGCCATCAAAAGTAAATGATTCGGGAAGTTACAGGCAAATACGGCTGCCATATGCAAACCCAAGCGTTGTTGGGAAGTAGCTGTACTTACTAAAGGACTCAGTTTTCGAGCCAGAGAAAGCAATTTCCGCTCTACCGGTGTATTACTGCCTTCTATATAAAAATGGACTTTACGAAAGTCGATACATTTCTCTTTGCTAAATGTTTGTAAGGGGTAAAATACTCCGGATTGCAGATGAGCATTTTGTAAAATACCCAAAGGTTGGCTACCGGAAGTGTGTAGCAAAACTTGCCGGGGAGCAAGTTGTATTTGACTAGCCAACGGCTCAATTTGTGCATCGGGTGCCGTGATGAAAACCCAATCGGCTTCGGAGTTTCGAAAATCCAAATCAGCTTTGACCTTGGCCGAAGAAAGCTTTTCTACCAGTGAAAGGGCTTTTTCGGGAGAGCGGTTCACAACTTCCACGACCTGTGCTCCTTTTGCTTGTAATGCAGGGGCCAAATGCCAGGCAACATTGCCGGCCCCGATAAACGCTATTTTGATAGGTTGCATATTTCCTTGTTTGTTCGGTGCTTATGTTCCCGTTTTTACTTATAGCTCAAAACTTTGCCCTCGCTCCGGTACCTCAATCTGTTGATACCCTTTTTCCGAAAGAGTTTGCTGAAAGTCCTGAATAGAACGTTCCTCTCCGTGTACCAGAAACAACTTTTGCAAGGTGCCGGGAGATTGTTGGCCGACAAAAGACAATAAGTCTTGGAGGTCTCCATGACCGCTGAATACATCTGTCTGGCGGATAGTGGCTGCAATAGGAATTTCTTTTGACCCCACCTTTAACGATTTTAACTTATGCAATAAATCATGGCCAAAGGTTCCTTCTGCCACATACCCGACCATCAGAATGGTGCAATTAGGGTTGTTGATATTGCTTTTGATATGATGTTGGATGCGCCCACCTTCCAACATCCCCGAAGCAGAGATAATGATACAAGGGGCATTGTAACCGGAAAGGGCCCGGCTGTCTTTGGTTTTTTCTATATAACTCAGGTTATCAAAATTGAACAGGCTTTGGTGCTGTTCTTTGAATGCCTGAGATTCTGGATTAAGAAAGGAGGCGTAGCGTTCGTAGATCCGGTTACTTTGATAAGCCATCGGGCTATCCGCAAAAATTTTAATGAAAGGGAGGCGGTTTTGGAGGTATAGTTTATTTAAAGTGTAGAGAATGGCTTGGGTTCTTCCTACACTGAATGCAGGAATGATCAGCCGGCCGGGAGTCTCCACACAAGCCTGTTGAATTACCTTTTCCAGCTCTTCTTCACTTTGGTCGGTCGATTTATGTTGCCGGTTGCCATAAGTGCTTTCACATATCAGGTAATCCACCTGAGGGGGCGTTTGCGGATTGGAAAGTAGCGGATAGTGATTGCGGCCGATATCCCCTGAAAACAAGAGCTTTTTCCAGGTGCCGTTTTCCTCCACTTCAAGCAGGATATTGGCTGCGCCTAATAAGTGCCCGGTAGGAATAAAAGTGGCATAGAGCTGTGGCGTAATTTTAATTTTACGATTAAAATCAACCCCCTGGAATTGCCGCAAGGAGTCATTGACATGTTTGTCCACATACCATTCGGCAGGGTTCCCCTCTACCTTTTTTTTACCTGATTTATATTTATTCTTATGATAGGTTTTTAATTTCTTGGCATGGATCGATGCCGAATCCTTCAGGAGCAGTTCCGCCAAAGCCAAAGTAGGAGGTGTACAGTAGACCTGACCTTCAAAATCTTCGCGCAGCAAATTCGGGATTTTTCCGGAGTGGTCTATATGTGCATGGGTCAGCAAAACCGTATTGACCCGGCTGGCATCAAAAGGGAAAGTAGAACCGGGATAATGAGGCTGTGGTTCTTGGGCATTTTCCATGTCCATCCCACAATCAATCAGTAGGGTATATCCATCTTCTAATTCGAGGTGAAACATGCTCCCCGTTACTTGCCGGCAAGCTCCCCAAAAAGTTAATTTCATTTATAGAATAGTTAGAAATTAGACATCTTATGCTGAAGTGAATTAACGTTTTTCTTTTTCCTGAAAAATGTTTCAAAAAGGCCTCCTCTATGTTACTTTTTTCAGCAATAGCTTTGGCTATTCTTTTCAAAAAGTGCCTTGATGAGCCGGTTTTGATTCCATTTTCGGTCAAAAACCATAAGTGTAAACCACTTGGCTACCAAAATAAAAAATCCTTGCAAAAGGAGGCTCAAAGCTTGAAAATCCTAAAAAGACCCGGAAGAAATTTCATAGTGCCAATGAACTTGGAGAATTCATGTCAAATTGGAGAATGACGTGTTTGTCGCTGAGTTTTTCAAACAGGGGGACGAGTAAGCGTTCTGCATTTTGACGGGCCACTTGCAAGCAGTCGGATTGCAAGGCCAGCTCCATTACTTTGGATTCGGCTCTTTTATAGGCTTCATCTACCAATTCAGATTTATCAAATAATTTCCATTGGTTCAGGTCATATACTTTACAATCTTGTTGGTTGAGTTTGTAGTGACATATTTGCGGAGCGGGTAATCGGAGCCATAGTGAGTCTCCCTGGCTGTGAATATCCTCTAAAGTGATTTGCTGTAAGTCGATACAGGCAATCGCTTCTCCTTGAATCACCATTAGAATTTTATTATCTGTGAAAAAATGATTCTCTTGCGTAAATTCCATTACATCACTGATTTTGTACCGGACCAATTCCAATTGTCCCAAATGTTCTACTTTTTGGACGAAAGTCTTCCCAATTTCCTGTTCAGAAACCTTACTGGGGAGAGGTTGTTGCCAATGCAGAAAAAAAATGTATCCGCTTAAGAGCAAAATAAGGAGAATTCCTACACCGGCAAAGATTCTTAGCTGATTCATACGTAACTTTGTTTTCTGACAAAGCGAATATATATAAAAATTACATGGACTTGTATGCCTCTCAATTCGGAGTGCTGCAAGGAGGGGAAAGGAAGGTGCTTGGCTATTTTTTTGAATGTAAATTATAATTATCAGCCAAAATCGCTTGCCTTCCGGAAACCGGACCTGATAGATATGTAATGAGCGTATTACTACAAATAAAAGAAGCGCTCAGTGCTTTCAGAAAACAAGTAAATCGCCATGAACTTGTGTAATTCCCTTTAGGCTTTTTACTTGTTGAATGTGTCTTTGTCAATAAGTCAACGTAGTTCATTGGCAATTACTAACAAATAACAATAAAATATGGCAAATGCCCGAAAGCCTCTAGTTTCTGTGATTTGTCTTTGTCACAATCACGGCCCCTATGTAAGAGAGAGTTTGGAGTCCGTATGTCAACAGACATACCCCGATATAGAATTGATTATAGTAGACGATGCTTCTACAGACAATAGTCCGGAGGAGATAGAGCGTTTTGTAAAGCAACACCCTGGTACACAATATGTCGCCTTGCTGCGAAACCTGGGGAACTGCCGAGCTTTTAACCGTGGCCTGGCCTTGGCTTCCGGAAAATATGTGATTGATTTAGCCGCTGATGATATTTTATTGCCCCAAAGAGTGGAGCAACAAGTAGCCGCGATGGAAGAACTGGGTCCTTCCTATGGGGTGGTATTTTCCGATGCTGAAATGATAGATGAAGCAGGGAATAAACTGAAAACCTATTACGCTCGCAATGCCCAAGGAGAATTGATGGTTACGGTTCCTTCGGGAAGGGTGTATAAAGAACTGGTTAAAAAAGCATTTATTTGCACCCCCACCATGATGATCCGCAAAGCCCTGTTGGATGAGTTGGGGGGGTATGACGAATCCCTCAGTTATGAAGATTATGACTTTTGGGTGCGCAGCGGACGAAATTATTTGTACTTTTTTCAAGATAAAATTCTCACCCAAAAGCGTGTGTTGCCTCATTCGCACGGACAGTCTTTTTACAAAGAAAAATTCAACAGGCATCTGGTGTCTACTTTGAAAGTTTGCCACAAAGCCTATCAGTTGAACCGTTCTCCGGAAGAACACCAAGCTTTAGCCGTATCCGTGCGTTACCATATGCGTCAGGCTTTTTATGTGCGGCAGTACAGCTTGGTAGAAGAATATCTTGCCTTGTTAAAGAAAATTGATTCCTTACACTTTCCGGATCACGTTTTTTTAATTCTAAGCCGTTGCGAGGTGCCCGTCACTCCTTTGTACAGGTGGTATTTGAAAATGATACGTACCTGGAGCTTTTCAAGCTAAGCTTGACACAAAATACAATTGGAAATATCAATAGGGAGGAGCTGTTTTGACATTTTCTCCCTATTGAAGTGAATTAACCTTTTTCTTTTTCCTGAAAAATGTTTCAAACAGGCTTCCTCTGCATTACTTTCTTTTTTCAACAATAGCTTTGGCTATTCTCTTCAAAATGTGCCTTGATGAGCCGGTTTTAATTCCATTTTCGGTCAAAAACTATACGTGTAAACCACTTCATTGACTGTTTTTCCCCTTTACACACTGAAGGAGGATTTTTTTGCCAAGCATATCCGTGGTGGCAAAGAGGTATTGATCGCCACCTTCAGTGATTCCCGTTTTCTTGCGAATAGCTTCTACGCTTAACGGAAAATTCCGTACGGTGATATTGGCTTGTTTACCGGGAAGGTGGCGTTTGATTTCTTTTTTATTGAGCGCATAAGAAGTCACAATATTGAAAACCCTGCCGGGAAAATCTTCCATGTATTTATCCGAAGTGTACAAGTGACTGTTAGGATGTAATTTGTCAAGTTCGAAATGCCGGGCAATGCTTTTGAAGCCTCCGGCTTTCAAGATCGCCACATTGGGTTCGTAAAGGTAGGATTTGGGCAGTGAAAGGGTGACCGGAGTATCGCTTTCCTCTTGTTGGTTGAATGAAAATAAAAGCTGTTGGTTTTTGTCCAAAAGATCCACGGCATGAAACGTCACCGGTCCGGCATGCTCTTGTTCAATGACAAAGAGAATTTCTTTGCATTCGTTTTTTACACTTACTACATGTACCTCGGAAGTCCCGGGCAACGCTTGTATTGCCTTCCGGATATCCAGTAGCGGAGAGGCTTTCAACAAAACCGTTTGAGAAGTTTCCTTTAGTTGGGGAAGAAGCGTTACAATATTCGGTTCGCAATCTTCCAAAGCCACCAGGCGTTGTTGTCGGTCATCCCTGCGGGAGGGGTCCAGGTAAATGACATCCACCGGACCTGAAAATTTTGCTAAAAATACTTCTGCCGTTTGTACATGAGTGTGAACATGTTCCAAACCCAATGCCTTGAAATTATGTTGAACAAGCTGTGCCAGTTGCGGGTCAGGCTCTATATACAAAACCCGCTTAAAACTAGAAGCAAACAAACTGGTGTCTACACCAAATCCACCGGAAAGGTCCAGCAAGCTTTGCCCGCGTACCAAATGCGTTTTGTACCGGGCGGTCAACTCCGAAGAACATTGTTCCAAAGAGCGTTTTACCGGATACAGGATTTGTTTGTTTTCCCACCAGGATGGCAGTTTCTGTTTGGCGATTTTGGCCCCGATCAATTGTTGTACCGCCTCTTTGGAAGTATATCCTTCCGGGGCTTTCGCCTTCAACAACAAACGGGCGGGGTCATCCTGCCAATGCTTCTCAACAAATTCCTCTAAGGCTTTACTGGGTTTCATAGCTTGTAGTATTAATCTTCAAAAAGTGTACAAAGTTAACCGCAATAGTGCATTTCTCATACCTTGTCAATAGGTAGCGTATGCTGTATACCGGGGATTTCTCATGTTTGTGTGTAATATATTCTTACGAAAGAGCAACAAGTGAATTTGTAAGCATTAAATCGCTATCTATCTTTGAGCAAATTTTAACCAGGCTTATGCTCCAACGAATTTTTCAATCATTCGATAAACAGGCATTCTTAAAGTACTTTAAAAACACCTCTTGGATGATGGTGGAGCGGATATTTATGATGGCTGTTGCAATGTTGGTAGGGCTTTGGGTAGCGCGTTACCTAGGGGTTCAACGCTATGGTTTACTCAATTATGTAATCAGTTATACAGGACTATTTTCGGCGATTGCTTCATTTGGGGTAAAAGATATTTTTTTGAGAGACGTTGCCATCCGGCATAATACAAGGGCAACCTACCTGGGTACTACCTTTCTGTTGCATTTAATGGGTGGGCTTTTAGCGGTTGCGGTAGTGGGCACGAGCTTCCTGATCAGACCGGAAGAATGGGAAATTCAAAAGTACATTTTGATTGCCAGCTTAGCATTTGTTTTTCATTCGTTTTGGGTTATTGAATATTATTTTCAGGCCACTGTACAGGCAAAATATTCTTCAACGGCTCAAATGTTGATGATTTTAATGGCCAGTGTGTTTCGGTTGATGGGGGTATATTTCAAGTTGCCGATTGAGTTTTTTATCTGGATGATATTGATCGAACAGGTTTTGTATGCAACGAACATGTTTCTCTTTAATCATTTAAAAGGCATCAAAGTAACTCACTGGAAGTTTGATAAAAAATTGGCTGTCAACCTATTAAAGCAATCCTGGTTTTTTATGTTTTCAGGGATAGCAGTTACCATCTATATGAAAATAGACCAGGTCATGTTGCGGAATATGCTTAATGACGAAGCCAATGGTTTTTATGCGGCGGCTGTTAAGTTGAGCGAAGCCTGGTATTTTATTCCTGTAGTAGTGGCTAATTCTTTGGTGCCGGCTATTTCTTATGCAAAAGAAAAAGATGAAAAACTCTATTATGATCGCTTGCAAAAATTGTATAATTTATTGGCTTGGATCGCAGTTGGTATTGCTGTGGTAATCACGCTCCTTGGTGGATGGATTATAGATTTGTTTATCCCGGAATATACCACTTCTGTTCCGGTACTTCAAGTTCATATTTGGGCGGCAGTTTTTGTATTTTTGGGAGTAGGAAGTGATAAATGGCTTATACAGGAAAGGTATTACCGGGTGTCATTGCTCCGGACAGTCAGTGGGGCGGTATTGAATATAATTTTAAATTTATACTTAATTCCATTATTGGGAATATTTGGCGCTGCTTATGCAACTTTATTTTCTTATGCCTTCTCTTCTTATTTTGTCTATGCTTTTTTGAAAGGGAAGCGGCTGGTTTTTTATATGCAGACCAAAGCTTTATTCTTTCCCGTAATCTTTGTTTTTCGAAAACTAAAAATACGCAAGTAGTTATGCAACCGGTAGATAAATTTAATGAAAATGGGTATGTGATATTAAAAGAGGTTTTTGATGAAACTACTTTAGAACAAATTCGCAATCTTGTTTCCCAAATTGATGATTATGCGAATTTGCAATTGGAAGATCCTTTTTCACCTTATTATTTGAAGCACCGTCCGGACCAGGGAGTTTTGTTTGATTTGTTTCAACGCCATCCGGAGTTTCAGCGATTGGCGAAAAACGATGTTATTCTGGATTTTTTGGAACAGGTATTAGGCCCCAATATCACTTTGTATGAAAATTCTTTGGTTTATAAACCGAAAGGAAAGGTAAATGAAGTACCCTGGCATCAGGATTTTATCAACCGGGCACATGAGCAGACGAAACTAATTGTTTGGATGGCACTGGATGAGGTGGTTCCTGAAAATGGAGCAATGAAAGTAATACCCGGTTCTCATAAAAAAGGCTTTTTACCTTTTTACCAAGTGAAAGGAGAAACCCATCATACCCGGGTGAGACCGGAGTGTATTGAGGAGGAGAAAGCAGTGTTTGTACCTATGAATGCCGGAGATGTATTGGTGTTTCACCAATGTCTTTTACATTCCAGCGAACGTGTTGAGGGAGACAAGCCTCGCAGGGCTTATCGAGTGTCATATCAGGGGTTCGAACAAATTTATACTCCCCGGGCTACACCTATTGTAATGCGGGGAGGAAAACCCGGAATCTTAAGACAAAAATTCCCAAGAAAAGAGCGGGATCTGCCTAAAAAAAGCTTTTTTCAGAGGGCTTGTCACGCATTGGGACATAAATTGTTGAATATCTGATTTTTTTTGTACATCTTCTGGCGATCTTCCATTGAGTATCCTTACTTTAAGGAGTATTTTTTTAATCTAAATTCGTGAATCGCTTGTGAAAATCCTCCATATTAACTTTTCGGATCAAGAGGATGATTCGGCTTTTTTGGCGCTACGCTTGATGGAAGCAGGAGGGGAAGAGGCGCACTTGTGGGTGAAAGAAAAGCACTCCAAACATTCGAAGGTAATGGAAATCCGGAGGCGTTGGTTGGCTTTGTTGTTGATCTATTGCGACCGCCTCTTGAACAAGCTGTTCCGGGTAACTCTTTTTTCAAACCTGAGCGTACTCTATCCGCTCAACGGTACGTATCGTTTTTTTAAAAAACTCAAAATTTATCAAGAAGCGGATATCGTCCATCTGCATAGTGTGTATCATAATTTTTTTGATTTGGACAGTTTGTTGAAAATCTGCCGGGAGAAAAAAGTGGTTTGGACAATGCATGCCATGTGGTGTATGACCGGGGGAGAGACTTTCGTATTCTTGGACCATGGCTACCAAAAAGGAGATGCCAATACCCCTTTTGCCAGCGAATACCCTTTGCGGAATCCCTTGATTGACTACAGGCAGCGGTTTTTGATCAAAAAACGGGATATTTATGCCAAAGCCACTCCGAACCTGACCATCGTTCCTACGTCCAAATGGCTGGAAAAATCCTTTTTGAAATCCTTTGTCTATCATCCCGATATTCACACTTCTGTTATTTACAATGCTGTAAATACCAAGCAGTTTAAAAATTTGAATCAGCGATATTGGTCCCAGGTCCGGATTTTATTTATTCATCAAAAGGATGAGTTTAGCGGTTACCATTTGTTTGAGAAAATTGTAGATGATATCACCCATCCGTTTGATCTTTTCCTGGTAGGAAAGTCACTCAAGTGCAAACACCCCTTTACTACGCTACCGGCCTACCAGGGTGATTCGGAGCGACTGAATGATATTCTTAATTCTGTAGATATCTTAGTGTATCCTGTTGAGGCGGCAAATTTTCCACTCTTACCCTTACAAGCAATGGCCACAGGTGTGTATGTATTGGCCGCCAATGTAGGAGGAATTCCCGAACAGTTCCGTACCAATGCGCGAGGCTTATTTCAATACAGCAATGCCAATGATTTGTTGGACAAACTACAGGATACCCTCGCAATGGGATTGAACAAAATCCGTGAAAAAGGCGTGCAAAACGAGGAATATGTTCAGAATAATTTCAACGAATTTAAAATGGTACGGCAATATAAAGACCTTTACAAAGAGATTTTATACAAAAGTTGATCAGGAGTGTTACTTTTGAAGTTCAAACTTTATTATCCGTAATTGTCTAATAAACAGTTTGTCTGATTGATAAAGTAAATGATACACTATGTTACCTCCCGGGAGGCGGCTCCGGTGAGGGAAATACCATTGTTCAAATGACACGCCCAATACCAACAAAACATGTTACAAAAGCTCAAGTCACATAAATTTTATCATCATGCTTTTGATCTGTACCATACCTTTCTGTGGGAGCGGAGAAGAAGCAACTTGACCAAGCCCTTTGTGGTGAATTTCCAAGCTAATGATATCTGCAATTCCAAATGTACTATGTGTTTCATTTGGCAGAAGAAAAAAGATGTGGAAATTACTCCTGAAGAATTTGGAAAAATCCTGTCTGATCCGCTCTTCAGTGAAGTACGGCATATCGGTATTACCGGAGGTGAGCCTACCTTGCGGAAAGACTTGCCTGAATTATATGAGGTTGCTTGTAAAACCTTGCCTAAACTCAAAGGGATGAGCAGCATTACCAATGCTATTCAGAAAAAACAAGTAATCGACCGGCTTGAAAAATCGGCTGAGGTATGTCATCGTCTTGGCAAGAGCTTTAGTTTTATGGTATCCTTGGATGGTGTAGGTAAAGTGCACGACAGAGTGCGGGGAAGAACAAAGAATTTTGAATCGGCCTTGGAAGTGATCCGGCATTTTCAGACTACTACGGAGATACCCGTATCCATCGGTTGTACGGTCACCAAAGACAATGTATGGCATGTGGATGAAATGTTGGAATTTTTAAAGGAAAACGGGATTTATGGCCGTTTCCGGGTGGCGGAGTTTATTCGGCGGTTGTACAATGATAATGCCGTGGAAATCATCCGCAATTTTACCGAAGAGGAAGCCTATCACCTGGCATTATTTTTCAAAAAACTGGAATTGACCTACGAAACCAACCCGACCTATCAACGGACCTATCGCAGTATCCAGCATATGTTGATGGGAGGCCAGCGTCTGATCGGTTGCCCTTATCAGAGCGAAGCCATTTCATTGGATTGCCGGGGCAATGTTGCGTATTGTGCACCCAAATCCAAAAACATTGGCAATAGCCTGGAGGGATCGGCAGAGACGTTCTATGCTTCTAATTTGGAGGAAAGAGAGAGAATACAACAAGAGGATTGTTCGGAATGTATTCACGATTACCATTCTCCGGCCAGTTGGAAAGAGCAAAGAAAACTGGCTCAAGGCTTCTTTTACAAAACGGTTTTTTCACACAAGTACGCTACTTGGGCAGCAAAACTTCTCATTCCTAAAGTCAAAAATACAACAGCATATTCAGGGAGGCGGATCCTGATTACAGGATGGTATGGAACGGAAACCGTGGGCGATAAAGCTATTTTGGGTGGAATTGTCGATGCCTATAAGAAGCAATTTCCGGAAGTTTCGCTTGCCGTAAGCAGCTTTTATCCTTTTGTGACAAAGCATACGTTGAAAGAACTCAATATTCAGGCGGATGTGGTACCGGTAAGCAGCCCGGCCTTTTTGGAAGAATGTGGGAAGGCTGACGAAGTAGTGATGGGAGGCGGACCCCTTATGGGTATTGGAGCTTTGTCTATTCCTTATCTGGCGTTTAAAGCGGCAAAGAAAAACGGAAAGAAAACCGTAGTGTTCGGTTGTGGATTGGGGCCACTGAACGAAGAGAAATATATCAAAACCGTACGGAAAATCCTGCAACTGGCCGATGAAGTCAAGCTACGGGACAAAGCTTCTGTAGCATGGGCTCAACGCTTGACACAACGGAATGACATTCAGCAAATCAACGACCCTGCTCATGGCTATGTGGAGCGGATAGCTTCCCGTATACATATTACGAAGAAAAAAGCTTACTTGGCGTGTTTTTTAAGAGAGTGGTCTGTCGAATATAAAGGGGATTTGAGCGGTCAGGCTTTTATCAACTTAAAAGAGTTCTTTGAGGCAAAACTTTCAAAACAGATTAAGGAATTGTGTAGGGAAAAAGGTTTGATTCCATCGTTTTATTCTATGCACAATTTTGTGGTAGGAGGAGACGACCGGGAGTTCTATCGTCAATTTACGAAGAAGTATTTTCAAGGAGAAAAATACTATATTGAAAACCGTCCTGCAACCGTAGAGGGTAATTTACGCATCATGAAAGAAAGCGCTTACTGTTTGAGTATGCGTTTTCATTCGGTAGTATTTGCAAAAGCAGCCGGGGTGGATTTCTTTGCCTTAGATTATACCAATGGAGGTAAGGTCTATAACTTTTTGAAAGATAATCAATTAGATCATAGAATGATTCGCCTGCACGATTTTGTCAAGCAAACCGATTTTTCGCTCGTCAAACATTTTAACCTGATAGAACATTGAAAATTCTGCATATCAATTCATCGGACCTGGGGGGAGGGGCAGAGCAGTTTGCTAAAGATATGGTTGACAGACAGGCTACCTCACAGTTGTTTGTCAATAAAAAACAAACCTCCGTCCGCAAAGTACATGCAATCAAAAGAACCTGGCTTTCTTACGGTTTGCAGTTTATCGATGATGCCTTATACAACTTGATTCAGCGGAAACAATTGACAAATCTAGGGGTGTTGTATCCCTTGCATGGTACCTACTCTTTTTTGCAAAAACAGCCTTGTTACCATGAAGCGGATATCATCCACTTACATAATATTCATCAGGATTATTTTGATTTGGACGCCTTGGTGTCGATCAGTAAAGAAAAACCCATCGTATGGACTTTGCATGATATGTGGTGCTTTACAGGGGGGGAAGTTTATACGTTTGAAAATGATGATTTTAAGCAAGGAAATGCTATCACACCTTATAAAAAATACTACCCTTTGTACAATCCGGTGATTGATTTGCGCAAAGCATTCCTGAATAAAAAAAGAGAGATTTACAGTGCCTTAAACGGTCAGGTGGTTTTTGTCCCGGTATCGCATTGGCTGGGAAACTGCCTGAAGGAGGCTTATGTGTCCCGCCCGGAAATGCAGGTGGAAGTAATTCATAACGGGGTGGATACTTCCGTCTTTAAAAATCATAACCACAGAAATTGGTGTGTGCCCAAGGTGTTGTTTTTTAACAATACAAGCAATCCCTTTAAGGGAACCGCACTGTTTCGCAAAATAGTCGATCAGATCAACGGACAATTCGAATTGATGGTTGTAGGTCCGCCTCTGGATTGCCAACGGCATTATGAATTGATTAGCCCGACTTACGACCGAGGAGCCTTAAACCGCCTTTACAATCAGGTGGATATTTTAGTGTTTCCTTCCGAAGCCGAAAACTTTCCACTCACGGTATTGGAAGCCATGGCGGCTGGCGTGATGTTGGTTGCTTCGGATACAGGTGGTATCCCCGAACAAGTGAGTAATGAATGCGGGAGGCTTTTTATCAGTGGGAAAGCCGAAAGCCTGAAAGGTACGTTGGAAGAGGTGCTGAAATGGCCGCTTTCGCGAATACGGGAGATGGGCAAACATGCTGAAGAAAAGGTGTTACAGGAGTTTACCGAAACCATCATGCACAACCGTTACCGGAAGCTGTACCAACAGTTGATAAAGAAAGCTTGAGTTTTTTTTGCCAAACCGGAAATCAACTCTAAGAAATTTAGCAATGGGTATATATGAATGAGCAACCGAAAGTAACCGTTATTACGATCAATTATAACTGTGGAGATATGTTGGAGACTACTATCCGGAGTGTATTGGCGCAATCGTATCCGAATTTGGAATACATAGTAGTGGATGGCGGGTCTACAGACGATTCTCTTGCCATTATTCATAAATATCAAGATAAGATTGACCGGTGGGTAAGTGAGCCGGATAGAGGCATCTACGATGCAATGAACAAAGGGGTACGGATGGCAAGTGGGGAATGGGTGAATTTTATGAACGCGGGGGATTGGTTTGTCGATAATCAAACCGTAGAAAAGGTAATGGCACTGGCGGATCATCAAGCGGAAATGGTTTATGGCGACCATGAAGTACGTTTTGACTCTTTTACCAAACAGAAAAAAGCCCTGCCAGCCAAGTATATTTGGAAGCATATGGTGTGCTCGCATCAAAGCTTATTTACTCGCAGCGTATTATTGGAAAAGCACCCCTTTTCAGCGGCTTATGGAAGTGCCGGAGATTATCATTTTATCTACACCCAGGTACAAAATGGAGTGGTGGCCCAGCAGGTTCCTGTGAAAGTCGCCAGTTTTGATTCCGGAGGCGTTTCGTATACACATCCGGTAGACAGTTATAAGCAAATTTTGCGCATTGTAACCGAAAAGGACAAAAGCCTGAAAGTGTATTTATTCCACTACGGTCTTATTGGCAAGCAACTTTGTATTGAAGGAGTAAAGCGCTTGCTGCCAAGAGATGTTTTTGAGAAATGGATGAAGACTAAAAATAAACTGTTGGGGAAAACTTGAGTAAAAGTGGTTATTGCTTGATTTTGAGGAGGTTTTAGGAACTATTTGCCGTTTTAAAATGCTACTCAAAAAAGTGGAAATATCCAAGGGGTTTGCAGAGAAAAGCGAAATTTACTGAATTAGTTTTCCCTTCCTGTAGAATCCTTATTAAGTTTGGACTTCGATTAGTTTAATCAACGCTTATATACAATGAAAATAGCAATAGGAGGCGATCACGCTGGATTTCACTACAAGCGGGATATTATTCCCTTTTTAAATGAATTAGGTTATGATGTCAAAGATTTTGGCCCTAATTCTGAGGATTCGGTAGACTACCCGGATTTCGCTCACCCTCTCTCAGTGGCTGTAGCCGGCAGTGAGTTTGAGTACGGGATTTTGATTTGCGGTAGTGGTAATGGAGTGGCTATGACTGCCAACAAACATCCCAAGGTGCGGGCAGCATTATGCTGGCAAACAGAATTGGCTGAGTTAGCCAGGTCTCACAATAATGCAAATGTACTGTGTATCCCATCCCGGTTTGTAGAGTTGGATTTGGCCAAAGATATGATAAAAGCCTTCCTGAAAACCGGATTTGAGGGGGGACGTCATGAAAAACGTGTAAATAAAATTCATTGTTAAGAGAAGCTTGGCTTTTATATGAAAGGATGCTTACTTCTTTAAAAGAATTCGACAAAAGTCTGAATCTTTATAATGACAAAACCCCGGATGATCCCGGGGTTTTTTATGTTTTCAATGCTAAAACCTCTTTTCAAATACTTTGCGGTTTCCTTGCTTGTCTTTTACTTCCAACTGGAAAAGCCCTTGTAAAGGTTGTGTTTTATCCTTTCTTTCCGACCACAGCAGATCCCTTTTGGCATCATAATGCATCAGTAGCCATTTGCCATCCAATGTGGCTCTATAGCTGTCAATGCCCGATTTTGGGTCTTCAATCTTAAAACGGACCTGTGAAGCGCTTTTGCGCAACATCCTGATTTGTGGGGGGATGGAATCATAGTCGATAGTAAAGCGCCCCAATTCAATGGTTTTGAAAGAAATATTGTTGCCCTTCCATTGCTTGCTGATAAAAGAAAGCCGGTTGTGGCGGTTGATGTAGTATACCCCGGCATATTTTTGTCCTCTATCCAATGGAGGGTTTTTCCAGGTAATTTCTATAGACCGGAATAAAGGAATGTCCGCTTGATTGACAGTAAGCGTATCCTGGGCAAGCTGATGTTGCAAATACAAAGTGTCAAACAGGCTATTATGGGCAAAGGCGATTTCCACATCTTTGTGAAAATAATGAAAAGCCTGTTGGGAAGGCACCGTACTTTTAAAATGTGTATAGAACATTTGATCACCTACACGAACGGAATCCGGCAGGCCCTTACGCAGGTCCCAGATGTAGGTTTGGTATTGCTGGTTGGAATAAGAAGGGAGCTGCCCTTCCTCAAAATGCTGAACATAGAAGCAACTTTCTACTGTGTTTTTATCCTCTTGTGTATTTACGATCAGGTAATTATCTTCTACACTGATTCCCAAAGAAGGGCGATAGCTAATAGGCATTACTTGGCTGCCCTCCAACTCAAACTTTACGGTACTTTGATTGTCAAAGCTATCGTAAAGTTTCAACGTAACTTGATAGGACTGCCCTTCCTGTACGTGTATTTTCCCTTTTAAATCCGGTCGTGGAAAGATGGGAAGCCGGTTGCCATCGGCCTGGTAGCAGCGTTGGCTTTTTTGGCGTTTATGGAGCCAAACTTCATAATCGGTAAACACATGCATATAACGGTTGTGGCTGAAGGGAACTTTGTAGATGTCGTGTGTATACACCAGTGTTCCGTTCACTTCCAGTTCTACTTTGTTGATGCCGTTTTTATTATAATTATAGTTGGCTTGATCAAAGCCTGTAAACTCGATGCCTATGGAGCCTGAAGCTTTGACTTTTTGATCCAATTGGTATTTTCCCCGGCCCAGACCGACAATGCCGGAACGGTAGGTTTCGTATTTGCCAAACACCCTGCTTTCTGCATCCAAAGGCACAATAGCAATCTGGCTGACGGAAGGGGGAATGTTGTCAACCACTTCCTTAAACCCGAACTTTAAAGGGTTCATCGGGGCTTCGTTAGCATCCCTGATTTCAAAGTGTAAGTGTGGGCCGCCGGAAGAACCACTATTGCCTGACAAGGCAATCTGCTCTCCTTTTTTGAAGGCAAACTGGGAAGAGGAAGGAAACAACTCTATAGAAAAGCTTTCTTTTTGATATTGGTTGTCTAAAATGTACCGGGCTATTTCGGGGTTGAAGTCTTTCAGATGACCGTAAACGGTAATGGTGCCATTGGGATGCTTCATATATAGGGCATTACCATAACCCACCGGAGATACCTTGATCCGGTATACATAACCGTCCGCTGCGGCATATACGGGAAGCCCCTCTACTCCTCCGGTTTTAATATCAATTCCTCCGTGAAAATGACTGCCTCTCAGTTCTCCCATGCTTCCGGACAGGTGGTTTTGCTGCCCGGGTTGGATCGGAAAAATGTAATAGGGAGGAGTCTTGTCATCGGAAAAAAGCAGTAAAATAGTAAAGATCAAAAAGTAGCTTAGTTTTAACATTATGCTTTATGAATTATTGGTTTTCAATTCGGATGTTTCCATTTGTGTAAATTTACGAAATCAGTAGAATGATTCCTTTGGGAAATAGGAGTTCTTAACGTGTAAGCTTGCAGGAGGAAGTAGCGACAAGTATTTTGCCAAGGTAGGGAAAATAAAAAAGCCCAACATCATGTTGGGCTTTCCTAGCTATATAGAGTAAACTCTTATTGCAATTTGAAGTTGATCGGAATAACGATCCGCTGACGTACAGGGCGCCCTCTTTGCTTACCCGGTGTCCACTTATCTGCATTTTTTACAACTCGTACCGCTTCTTCATCTGCTCCACCACCGATACCCCGGATGGCTTTTACATCAGTAATAGTTCCGTCTTTATCCACTACGAATTGCACGAACACTTTCCCTTCGATACCCATTCGGCGGGCTTGACTAGGGTATTTCATGTTCTTCGCAACGTATTGGTAGAAGGCTTGCATTCCCCCTTTAGGAGCCGCACTTTCCTCTACAATGGTAAAGATTTCGTTCGATACGGTTTCTTCTTCTTCAGGTTCGTCAGAAACGATGATTTCTTCCACTACGGTTTCTTCATCAATTTCTACATCTAAGTCGATTTCAATTTCTTCTTCGATTTCCTCCTCATCCGGTACTTCAACAATTTCCGGTTGTTGTACCTTTGGTGGTGGAGGTGGCTTTTGCTCAGTGGGTGGAATTTCGATCAATTCTTCTACATCGGCATCCAAAGTACCAAGGTCAACCAATTCTTTCTCTCCGAAATCAGGAAATTCAAAAGCCGCCAGAGTAAAAGCCAATGATAAGTTCAAACCAATCACACCTAACAGAGTACTGTACTTAGTGATATCCACAGAGTAGTATTTCTTGGTCCGCACATCTGATTGGCGGTTCTCATCGAGGATTTGGCTCGTTTTCTTATTCATTACTGCCCGGAATAAAAAGATCATACCGACAATAGTAACAATGAATACGACTAGCAAACCAAAAACCCCAAGTGTGTCAAGTAGCTGATACATGTAGTTAAGGAGTTTGTTTTAAGGTTTAACAAAAGTTTTCAAAAGAAACTTCCTCCTAAATTAAGAGGAAATTGGGCAATTCTCAAAATCTATTTAAAATAATTTACCCCTATGGAAGACAGAAGCCTTTTCTGACGGGCAAAATTATAAGCGTAATCCACCTCCAAATATAGAAAAAAAATATTATTCACCTTTTACCGACCCAACTCTTTTCTCAAATTCCGCAGAAACGATATTTTTATTCATATAATGTTGTAGATATAAAAAGGTAAAAAAGAAGGTAAGTACTCCGTTAATGGGTTGTTGAAATGAAAATTGATCCTCCATCTTTCGCTTTAACGTAAAAGTTGCAATCAAAAACAAGATTGAATATGAGAAGCTACAGAGGTACATGGTTAAAACGAAAGGCAACTGATTGCTACGAAAAATGGAAGGTATGGCTGAGGAGATTGTCAACTCCTGATGTAAAGCAGTGAATAAATAAGTAGTATTCAGGCTCCAGAAAAATAAAAGAAAGAAGGCAAACAGATGGCCCTTACGGTATTGTAACAGTGAAAATTTTTGATATAACCAATAGATATTGTATAAGCCAAGGGAAAAAAACGAGAGAAGGACAAGTCCAAAAATGTTTCTTCTTTTGAATTGAAAAGATGGCTCGCTAAGTAAGAGGTACAAACTGAATACGATGAATATTTCATTGATAGGTGAAAGTGAGAAAATAAGCGGTGTCCAATGGGCGTAAGTGTCGAGACCGAACAATGGAATGAGAGACGGAATGAAAACCGCAAAAACGAGTCTTCCTATAATTCCCGTAGGCAGTAACCAACGAACCAAGGGGCTTTTGATCGATTCCCGCTTGGAAAAATAAATGAATAAGAGTCCAAAATAAAGTAGGATGTGGAAAAAATTATAGGCAAATAATTGAGCGATAAACTTTTGAATGAATTCCATCAGGGTAATTTTTAGGTGTAGTAGAACTTCCTATGGTTTTGAGTCAAAATAGCATTTAGAAAATTTTATAGAATACGTAAATATCTATGATTTATTAGGGATTATTCTCCTAAAGGAGTGAAAGAATATATGGAAAAAGCCCTGATAGGCATTGTACCTATCAGGGCTTTCGTGCAGGTCCTTTTTGAGAAAGGCGCTTTTAATTATAGATCTCGACGAGTTCTTCTACTGGCTTGCGAACTTTTGTGAGGTGTTGCGTTGCATCTTCTTCCGAGCGGTACCCGATAGCCACCAATGCTACTGCCTGTAACCCTTTTTCGGAAAGCCCTAACAATTGATCGTATTGTTGGGGCTCAAAACCTTCCATCGGACAGGTATCAATGCCCTTTTGGGCACAGACAGTCAATAGCTTGCCAATGGCAATATAGGCCTGACGGGCATTCCAATCGGTAATGGCTTGAGCACTTTTTTCACTCACTTTTCCTTTGATAAAATCACCGTAGCCTTGGACAGTATCCAAGGGAATGTTGCGAGCTTCACTGATGCGTTGGATAAATGCATCAATGTCTTCTCCGGAAAGTTGTGTATAGCTACAGAAAACGACCAAGTGCGAAGCATCTACGGTTTGAGCTTGGTTCCAAGTGACGGGTTGAAGTTTCTTTTTTAATTCGGGATTAGAAATGACTAAAAATTTATACGGTTGTAAACCGTAAGAAGAAGCGGATAGTTGTAGCACGTTAATTAACTCATCGATGTCTTGTTGAGCTACTTTTTTACTTGCATCGAATTTTTTGGTGGCATAGCGCCACTGTAAGCTTTCTATCAAATTTGTCATGGGTTAAAAAAAATGATTTAAGTGGTTTGACAATTACGTGAAAAGGAAACCAAGAGTTCTATTCTTGGCTTCCCTTAGTATGAATTCTTTAAAGGATTAATACGCCAAATCCATGGGTACTTCCATCAATAAGACCTCTGCCTGAGTGTTGGCCTGAAGTTGAAATTGATCCGCATTCCAGATGCCCATGCCATCTCTTCTCTCCAACGATTGATTGGCTACGGTCACCTCTCCCTCAATGACAAACAAGTAGAGGCCATTGCCTTTCTTTTTGAGTTGATACCGGGTTTCAAATCCCTGATCTAAATTCCCGCGGTGAAACCATGTGTCTTGATACACCCACATCCCTTCGTCATCCGGGTTGGGGGAGAGGACTTGTTGCAAGCGATTATGTCGCTCTTTGGGGTCAAAGGCAATTTGTTCGTACCGGGGTTCTACGTCTCTTTTGTTGGGAAATACCCATATTTGCAAAAGATTGACCGCTTCCGATGTACTTTTGTTGAACTCGGAGTGAAAAACCCCTGTGCCGGCTGACATTACCTGAATTTCATTTTTGCGAATAACACCACTGTTGCCCATACTGTCTTTGTGTTCAAGAGCGCCTTGTAGAGGAATGGTGATGATTTCCATATTGTCATGAGGGTGCATGCCAAATCCTCCGCCTCCCTGAATCACATCGTCATTCAAGACTCGTAGCACGCCAAAGTGTACTCTTTCCGGGTCGTGATAATTCGCGAAACTAAACGTGTGATGGGCATTGAGCCAACCATGATTGGCATGGCCCCGGGTGTCTGCTTTATGCACAATCGTATTCATAATCTCTCCTTTTTTATGATTACCAGTAAAGACTACCTCCAACCGTTTTTATTGATTCGGTCAGTCCAGACAGGTGATGATTTATAGATTTGTACCTTACAAAGGTAACTGGCTACAGGGGGTTTGTAAATTGAAAAATCCCGGATAAGATTGTAAAAATTGTGGTAGTCTTGAGTTTGGTGAAACGGCAAAACCTCAAACATGGGATAACTTATGGCTCTTTTTAAATTGTTGAAGTGTTTGACCGGCATTACCCTTAAACACTTTGCTGAAATGGGCCGGGTCGGTAAAACCTAACTGGTAGCCGATTTCTTTGGCACTCATAGGGCTGAGGGCAGCCAGGCGTTTTGCCTCCAGGATGATACGGTTTTGGATGTATTCTTTGGCACTTTTTCCCACATATTTACTGGTGATTTCATTGAGATAGCCAGGAGTGATGTGGAGCTGATCCGCGTAGTCTTTTACCTTATGAAATTCGGAATAATGTTTTTCAACGCTATGTCTGAATTTTCTCAGTAACTCCCTGGCTCCATGAAGCTCTTGAGGGGTAATAAGCTTTTCTTTTTTACATGCCTGAAAGGATTCGATCAGAAAAAGTTTTAAATAAGCACCCAGGCTATCGTATTTGTATTCTGCTTCGGAAGCCTGTAAAGCTTGCATTTGTTCTACGAAAAAATGCAGTTTCTTCGCTTTGTTTTCATGGACGGTCAAAGGAGGGGTTTCACAAGTATCTTTAAAGATAAAATGGTTGGCGATAAAATCTTCCGCAATGGCATTGTACTGTAAAAATTCGGGGGTAAACAGAATGGAAATACCTGTAGGGTTCGGAGCCGTTTTGACCTGATGTATTTTATCGGGAGCAACCAAAAACAATGAATTGGGCCGTATCGGATATTCTTTGAAATCGATGATATGACTACCCCTAGCCGTAAACGACCAGAGAATGGTGTAGAAGTGATGCCGGTGAGGTGCATCCGCTTTGCCTCCGTTCCTGGCATAAATTTCTTCCATACTTCGAATTGTGAAGCTGACCCGCCTGTTTTCTTCTTCTAAATGATAACTTGGAATACCGTTTCCCATAGGGCAAAATTACAGACTACAACCCGGAATTTCTTTATTTTTCCTTCTCTTTAAAGGTTGGATTACTTTGGAGTAATTCTGCTAAATATTGATTGATTTGAGAAGCATGGCTCCATACCATCAGGTGCCCTCCATGCGAGATAAGTGTATCGGCTTGTACCTTATGGTACGGGATCAGTCTATCCGATGAACCGTGAATATGAATGAGGTTGTCCGGCGTTTTGTTGTGTTGCCAAGTTAAACACTGCCCAAGTGCCCAGTGGAAAAAATGAGCGTCTGTATGGTGCACAAAAGATTTTATTAAGGTTTGTTCTTCTTTCGTATCGGCTCCAAAAAGCCAATTCATTAAAGACGAAGCGATGGCATGAAGCTGAAGTGGTATGATCCGGTGGAGCTTGAGAAAACCTGCCATCCGGTAAAGTCGGGGGATTTGCCGGCAATTGGCAAAACTGGAAATCAAAATCACTTTTTGAGGGGAGCTGAGTTGAGCCATTTCACTTGCCAGTAAACCTCCGAAAGAAAGCCCGACTAACCAAAAGGGCTGTGTTTGATCAATTTGCGAAAGCAACCGGAAAGCATACCGTTTTAAGGGTTCTTGGTGGCCCGGTTCGAGCCAATGAATATGCCGTTTTGAAAAACCTTCGGGTAAGCTAATCCGCTCAAATACTCGGTGGTCCGCTCCCAGTCCGCTGATAAAATAAACCTTGGCAGATGGGTTGTGTTTTTGCTCATTCATGTTTTTTAAGGAATATTGATTTTTTCTCCCAAAAACTTAGGTTGAGTATTGAGTACGTAAATATCCAAGAGGCATTTTACCCGGGCAAGCTTTTCCCGGACTTGGACTTTGAAACCGTAACGGGTATCTACATCGCGAGCATTGAAGGCCACAGCCTGCATATCATTTTTCTCTGCGAGAAAAAGTGCGCGTTCATTATGAAACGGTTGTGAAATGACCGTAAGTTTGGATTGCCCGAATACTTTTTTACTTCTGATGATAGAATCAAGCGTACGAAAGCCTGCATAATCCAAGATGATACAATCTTCGGGAATACCTCTTTTGACGAGGTCTTCTTTAAACATCTGTGGCTCATTGTACGACATTTGAGCATTGTCGCCACTTACAAGGATATAATCGATCTTTCGGTTTTGAAAAAGTTGTACAGCCGCTTCCAATCGATAAATATAATAGAGGTTTCTTCTGCCGTTGATGACATATTTGGAGGTTCCCAACAGCATCCCTACCTTATTGTGAGGCAGTTGATCTACTGAATTGAAACATGCTTTCGAATAACTGGAAATGGTGGCATCGGAGATAAGGATTGCACAGATACAAAGTAGTCCGCCGGATAGTAGCCACCAGGACAGTTTTTTGATCTTTCGCTTGGTCGGTTTAATCATTTTCATGTGCATTGATCTTTTGCTAGTCTATTAATCAAAGTTAATGGGCAGAATGCAAAGTGGGGTAAGATGTCAAGATTATTTTGGAAAGCGTACTTCCAAGCCTGGCCTTACCAGGAGCTTCTTGGTAAACCTGTTGTAAAAGTGGTTTTGCTACTGAGTGAAATACCGCTTTTAATTTTAGAGCATGTTTAAAATTCGCTGTGGGAGATGCTCCTTTGAGAGGTTGCCCTCTTTGATGATGAAAATTTTCAGTTTAGGGTTCTCAAAAATGATGCACTGAGAGCCCTGAAATGGGAGTTTACAGCCCAAAAGATGAAGTTTAAACATGTATCCTTAACTACGGGGAAATAAAAATAGAAAGCTGTGAGGATTGACACGAGTGTTTCAGTAATGGATATGAATGTGTATGTTGCTGTTTGTTTTGAAAATAGGCTAGTTGAGGTTGTAGGCTGGGGAAATAGATCAACCACTCCCTCTTAAGGTATAAAAAATACCCTGTAAAATTACGAAGTACCCTACTTGGGCAATGAAGAACGATTTAATTGAGGAGTGCCTCATAAACGGAGAGAAGGTGTTCTATAGAAGGATGTCCTTTGCCTTGAGCCATAGACCGAAAAGAGTAGCCAAGAGTGAACTTGGCGGTTAACACCCGACTGGCAAATGTAGGACGAGGTTTTATAGATTCATAGTTAAAAAAATAAGAATACTTTAGCGAAGACGTCTTAATTTTTACTACAGTGATTTCTCCTTTATTAAAAGACTGATATAAAAACGCCCGGCACAAGCCAGGCGTTCATTTACTTATTCTTCATTACTCTTTTACGGCTTCTTCCAGTTCTTCTACTTTTTCTTCTACTTCATTGGCCGTTTCATCTAAAACTTCGTTCGCCAGTGAGTCTACTTGATTTGCAAGAGTATCCACTGAAGCGGCTTCATTGTTAGTGCTTTCATGTTCGGTCGTTTGTACTTGCTCAGTAGCTTCGGTTTTTTCTTCGTTTGAAGAACCCTCTTCACTTGACTGAGGAGTGTTACAAGCTGTTACCATCAAGAATGCAATGAGAAGGAGTGTGTTAAAATGTTTCATGTTATATTGAATTTTTTTGTACTTTTCTGGATAAAAGTGTGCCAAAATGCAATTTTGCTTTTATTTTTTATCCTTATTCTAAGAATCTACTGCCGTTCAGAGGCTTTGTCTCTATACCCAAAAATAAGATGCACAGCATTGTGGGTATAGTTTCTAAGACTGTTGTTTATCGCTTACCCATAAATGCGGAAAATGTCTACATGAGGACCTGTTTGCCCGGAATAGCAGTAGGATCGCAAAAATTCAATATGGCTCATAAGCAGTTGTTATAGCTTATCGTAGTGAATTTCACTTAGTTTTATTTGTTCGTGAATACGGACTTCTTTATTTATATCCACGATTTTAAGATGGATCACGGGATCTTCCGGATTCCAATCTATTTCAATCAACCCATAGTGGTTTTCCATAATAGCTCCCGCTATGCGGTTATCGTTGGGCGTGGCAAAGTCCCATTTGGAAGTGATGCCACTGGAAGTCAGGTCGTAGATAGGGTAATTGTCTTCCCGTTCAAGTTTGGAAAGCTCCGCATAATGTACATCCCCGGAAATAAACATAACCCCGTTGGCTTGAGTCTTTTGGATCAGGTCCAGTAATTTTTGTTGCTCATGTGGAAAATTAGCCCAGGCTTCGTATCCGTTATAGGTAATGCCAAACTGTGAACTGGAACAAACAATTCGTAAATCGGCCGGAATGCTGAGTTGCTCTTCCAACCATAGCCATTGACCGGTTCCCATGAGGGTTGAGTCTGCTGTTTCATAGGGCCAATAGTCCAAGCCGTAATGAAATTTTGTAGTGTCAACTTCCTGGCCTTCGTATTTTCGTAAGTCATCCCGGAAGGTTCTTAAATCCAACAAGATGAACTGCACCGTTTTTCCTTCGGCTTCAAAATAAGTACTGGTGTAAATACCTTCTCGTTGGTGGCGTATGTCATCAGCCGGGGCTTTCCAAAAATCCAAGAAAATTTCCTTTGATTCCTTTTTAAAAGGATAGTGCCTGCCCGCATCGTTCCATCCATAGTCATGGTCGTCCCAGGTGGCCAGGATGTGAGCGCTTTGGCTCAGATTCTTAAATTCCTCTTTCGCTCCCAGGCGCTTGTATTTGTTGCGGAGTGTGTCCATATTTTTTGTATCACCATAGATATTATCGCCTAAAAAGACAAAGACATCGGGGTTTTGCTCTGCGGCTAATTGCAAGATAGGTTGGGGTTCATCCTGATACCCACAAGAGCCAAAGGCGATTTTACTTACTTTTTCCGGAACCACATGTTCTTTGGTGTAAGAAGGCGTGACGGACTCTTCCTTTGTTGTTTGGGTTTCCTCTTTTTTCTTAGAGGTACATTGCCAGGCCAGGCAGGCATACAAGCAGGCTAAAAGCCCAATCCATTGTTTTTTCATGAGTAGGTTTTTCAAAAAAATTAGTTCAATAAGTTTAGGCGAATGTAAAAAAATGCAAAGAAAAAGCCGGCATATAGCCGGCTTGTGTGATAGTTTTTGAGTGGAATTTGTACTGTAATAGATACAATGGAGTGTATAGCTCTTTTTTTTAATAATTGAAAAATGCTTGTTCCAGTTTCCTGGCTTTTGGTATGAGTACATGGTCTTCCAACAAACCGTGAATATGCAAATCGTCTTCAAAGGCTTGTAATTGTGTAAGAAGTATTTTGAAATTTAAAGAATTTTGTAGCTCCGGGTCGTAATGCATAATGATTTGGCTGACCAAACTGATTTGGCGTTCTATCTCATCATCGTGATGTGTTTCGAATACATCCAAGCGGTAAGTAGAGTCATTTAACTCGCCAATGGCACTTGCGCCTCCCTCGTAGTATACTTTGTACAAATCGGAAATATAGGGAAACAGGTGAATTTCTTCGTCTTCGATATGATTGATTAAATCATTTTCATATTGCTTGAAAAAGTCGATTAAAACTTTGATTAAAGCATGTGAGGGGTGAAATATCTGAGCCAGGTTGCTGATGGATTGCTCTATTTCCAGCAGGCGTTTGTTCAAATAAAAGGAATGGGTTTTTTGCAAATAATCCAGGATCAGTGGAATGGAAAATGCTTCAAAATTTTTCGGATGAAAGTTATTTTTAACATCTGCAAAAGCATCCATCAACTGGATGAAAAATGCAGCATCAATATCGTGGTGATCACAAAATAGACTAACGGTACAGTTCAGGTTTTGAGTAGTAGGATTATAGCGGGCAATGGCCATTTCTACGAAAGGATAATTCTGAATCGCTTCTCTCAGATTAGTGGTTTCAGTAAACATATTCGTACTTTTTATAGTCTATGAAGTTTAATGTTATCCAAAGGTCATTCGCTTTCACTGCAAGGTTTGGACTCTAACCTTTGGTGGATAAGGCTAAAATAAGAGCTTGTCAGGTGTTAAATAATGATCTTTATCATCCTTGATTTAATTCAGAATAATTTTAAATGATGATAGACCTGTTTAGCCTTGTAGAGAACTATTGAAAAACAGAATGTTTTCCCTTGGTAGTGAGCCGGTGTGCCCACTTGATCAGGCTTTTTCCTTTCTCAATTGTTAGAAAATTTCTTCTTCCAGCATCGAGGCCATTTCTTGCATATAAAGAATGACATGTTCTACCTGGTTATGTTGTAAGTAAGTATTGTGTCCTAACCTGTTTAATACCTTGGGATCAGAAAGGTATTCGAGATGTACCATATCTTCGTATGAAAAGCCCATTTGTTCCATTGTGTCAAAAATCAGGGAGGCTTCATGTCCCGTATGGGCACAATAGGCCTTGGCATGTTCGCTCCATTCGTCCATTCGGTGATTGACGACTTGAACAATTTCACGGTCATTCATTTTGGTGACGGTTTGAACCAAATGCCCGCAATTACAGCGTCCCATATGTCCCCATTCATATTTTGCTCCTGAAGAGAGGCGTGACGATGTGTGGCGTAGGGCTTGAATCAGTTGTGAGTTGTATTTAGCCATGTTTCCTTCGATTGATGAACAACATCCTTTTGTTGTAATAAGGAAATGGCTTTGGGGAAAGTTTAGCTTTGAGGACGAAAGTTCTTATACTGAAGTGAAGTAACCTTTTTCTTTTTTCTAAAAAATGTTTCAAAAAGGCCTCCTCCGTGTTTCTTTTTTCAACAATGGCTTTGGCTATTCTCTTCAAAAAGTGCCTTGATGAGCCGATTTTGATTCCATGCTTGGTCAAAAACTATAGGTGTAAAGCACTTCAATGTTTTAAAGGAAGAACATCTCGTAAAAAAAGAAACCAATAGAGAGGACAAATTTAAATCCGTCTATTGGTTTCCCTGTACATTTTCTATAAAAGAGAATTATTTATTCTTGGAGAGTTGGTTGACCAAGGCCCGCAAATCTTTGGGGTAGGGAGCTTCTACGGTGATTTGCTCTCCATCTAAATTTTCGAAGCTCAGTTTGTAAGCGTGAAGAGCCACCCTTTTGATGAGAGGTTCTTCATCGGTCCCTTTCTTCAAGTTAAAGCGCCTTTTGATATCCGATAGATAGGAGAACTTTCCCCCGTACAAAATGTCTGCGGTGATCGGAGCTTTCAGGCAAGCCAGGTGAATCCGGATTTGATGCATTCGTCCTGTCAAGGGTTTGCACTCCACCAGACTGTGTTGGTAGTATATTTCCAATGTGTTGAATACGGTTTCCGATTTTTTTCCGTCAATAGAATCGATGCGGACATTTCCTTTATTGGATACGGCAATCGGTTCGGTGACTACTGTATGTTGAAAATCATGGACACCGGAAACTACGGCATGGTAGGTTTTGTCTACTTTTCTCCGCTCAAACTGTATGGACAAGTGGCGATAGGCATCCGGAGTTTTGGCCAATGCGATGATACCGGAAGTTTCTTTGTCCAGACGGTG
Organism: Rapidithrix thailandica; assembly: GCF_039710355.1. Taxonomy (NCBI): domain Bacteria; kingdom Pseudomonadati; phylum Bacteroidota; class Cytophagia; order Cytophagales; family Flammeovirgaceae; genus Rapidithrix; species Rapidithrix thailandica. Next base: position 142,727 of record NZ_JBDKWZ010000004.1, read on the forward strand.
ACATGGCTGAATGTCCGGGTATGTTTCTTTGGCCAACCGGATCAAACTGGGCCGGGTCAGGTCCCGCTCGTCCAGTGTGGAAATATAAGGTGGTTTATTGACCAGTATAAAGTGCTCGTTTTCAAATACTATCAGTTCTTTGAATGTTAACCTCTTCATTATTCAGTACTCCTTTTTCTAAATTGAAACTAAAACTTGTTCCCTTGTTTTCTTCACTGTCTACGCTGATGGAGGCGTTATGTCCTTCTAATATATGCTTTACAATGGCCAGTCCTAGTCCGGAGCCTCCTTGCTTTTTGGAACGGCTTTTTTCTACCCGGTAAAAGCGCTCGAATACCCGGGCGATATCTTCTTCGGGAATCCCCAAGCCATTGTCAGTGACGGTGATAAGCACTTCTTTCTCTTTCTCATCAAACCGTACTTTTACCCAACCCCCGTCTTGGTTGTATTTGATCGCATTGCTCACCAAGTTGATCAGCACTTGGGAAATCCGGCTATAATCGGCATTGACATAGATGCCTTCGGGGTAATTTTTTTCCAGCATTAATTGGATGGACCGCTTATGTGCTTTGTTCTCCAATTGTTCAAAGATATCCAAGGCAAGGGATTGGATATCAAATACTTCGTAATGCATGGTGATCACCCCGGACTCGATTTTGCTAAGTGTCAATAAATCTTGCACCAATGAATCCAGACCGTTCAAGCTTTTTGCGGCCTTTTTCAAAAACTTATATTTGACCTTGTCATCGTCCACCGCGCCATCCAGTAAAGTCAGGATATATCCCTGGGCGGCAAAGATAGGGGTTTTTAGTTCGTGAGAAACATCTGCGATGAATTCTCTGCGGTAGGCTTCGGCTTTTTTGAGTTCTTCGATTTCCTGGTGTTTGAGGGAGGCATAATCCACCAATTCGGCATTGATCCGTTTTAAGGGGTTTTGCGAGCTATAGGTCTTTTTTCTGACGATTGATTTAAAGTCTTTTTTCCGTACCTTATCAAAGGCTTTGTAGATCTCGTCAATTTCTTTAAACACTAAAAATTCCAGAGTAATATAAATCAACAGAAAAGAAGAGGAGAAAGACAAAGCTCCTGCTACGAATAAGGCAATGGTAGAAACACCTTCTACCAGGGAAACAAAGGCTACGGTGACCACTGAGATGGAAGCCGCTAACAAAAAAGATACTGCCTTGGAATTTACTAACATACTGTTTTACTGAGAATTTAAACAAATACAATTAGGGCTTTTCCGGGTTCGGAGAAAATAAAAAGCCATTCCTATAGTGGTTTAGAATGGCTAAGTTATTCAATCACAATGAATTCAATCTGTTAAATACCGGAAATTGCCATGCGGGCTTGGTAAAAGCCCAAAGCCTATTCGCTATATTCGAATTTATATCCGACTCCTTTTACGGTTTTGATATAATCGTTGCCGATTTTTTCACGCACCCTACGGATGTGCACATCCACGGTACGGGCCAATACATAAACATCCGATCCCCAAATATTTTGCAACAATTCGTCCCGGCTGAAGACCTTGTTGGGGCTTTCGGCTAAGAAATATAAGAGCTCAAATTCTTTTTTAGGTAAGGAGACGGGTTGTTCGTCTATATACAGCGTATAGCTGGTTTTGTCGATGGTAAATTTACCGATTTTAATGATTTCCTCTTGGTTTTGCGACTTTTTGGAGTCCCTGCGAAACAATGCATTGATCCGGCTCATCAAAGCGCGGGGTTTTACGGGTTTTACCAAATAGTCGTCCGCTCCAATGTCGAAAGCAGCTACTTCCGAATATTCCTCTGCACGGGCTGTCAGGAAGATAATATAGGTACCGGCCAGTTCAGGAAGCTCCCGGATAAGTCGGCATGCTTCCACCCCATCCATTACCGGCATCATAATATCCATTAAGATCAGGTCGGGTTTGAATTTGCGGGCCCGTTCTACGGCTATTTTTCCATCGGAGGCCGATTTGATTTCATACCCTTCCTTTTCCAGGTTGTATGTGAGGATCTCTACAATATCCGGCTCATCATCTACAATCAGGACTTTGTGGTTTTTCTTACTCATGAGGTAATGGTTGATTTTCGAAGCTCAAAATTAAAATATCTCTACAAGAACTACCTCGATTCAATGGGATAAACGTAATTAATTAACACAAAATTCATGTTTGATTCACCGGAAGTTATTCATTTACAGCTGGTTTTATGCATTGCTGTTCGATCCATACACTGTTTTTTCAGGGGCGTGTAACTCCCCGGGTGAAGGGCATTAACGAACCAGTTTTTTTATGACCTCTTCCTGTACTTTTACGGGGTACTTTTGTTGTAACCTTTTCAGCCAGAGTGCCTCCAGGTGATTTTGATAATCGGCAATGACCTGCCCTTTGATTTCCGAAAGGGCTTTCGGTTGGGAAGGAATGACTTCCTCCACCAGGATATAGTATATCCGCTTATCGATCTTCACTTGGTGATTGCCTTTTTTCCAGGGCATTTTTTCCAAGGCCGGATGGTTGTCTTTTTCAAAGATACCTTCGATGTATTTTACAGCCAGTGGGTTGTGATGGTTGTATTTATTGGCCAGGTACTTTCTGTTTTGAGTGAGGAGTTGGATTTTGGTTTCGCCTTCCTCACTGGAAAGAAGCGTATTGGTTCCCGTTACTGTTATTTGCTTTTCGGAAAGCACATATTGTTTTAATCTGGAGGTCAACAACTCAGCTCTTTGGCCAGCCAGGGTAATGGGTTCGTTAGCCCTCAAAAAGACAGTTACTTTTGCTTCATAAGAGGGGTTACTTTTCATATACGCTTCTATTTTTCGAAATTCCCGAGCGGAGGCGGAGGTGAATTCCGTAGTCATTGGCTTGAATAGAAGTGGCTTGAAACCGTAAGGAGATACTTCAAAACTGACTTTTTGCAGATCTTCTTTTACTTCTTGTAAAATGCTGTCATTGACCACGTCAAAGATGCTGCCTTTGAGGCGCTTTTTCCATCGGTAATTGTGTTGGTTTTCTTGAAAGTACAAATGTAAACCGGCAGTATCTTGCATGGCTTTGTTCCAAACACTGTCTTCCATGATTTTGAACAAAAGCAGGCCCTCCCGGTATTCTTGAGACAGGTGGCGGTAGTCCGGGTACTTTTCGGCCAGGTGGTCTTTTTCATATTCCATCAATGAATGCTCTACAAAAGATTCATATTTCGTATGGCTGTTCTGCCTGTTTTGCGTTTGGTAAAATGCAAAGAAATCTCCGGCCTTATAAGGCGTTTGGTTGAGAGTGAACAGTACGGCATTGCTATCCGGTATGGTTTGTTGTTGCTCCAGGCTGGCGAGTACTTGGGCAGCTGTTTCCCGGTTTTCTTGGAAATGGTTATCCTTTTTTAGTTTCCGTAAGAATTGTTTTTTACTGATTTCCGAACGAGAGTCCCGCTTGATTTTTGATTCGAGGGTAGGACGGATTTTTTCAAAGGGTTCCAAGCTTTTTTTGTTTAATAACCTGATCAGGTGCCAGCCATAAGGTGTTTTGACAGGGGAACTTATCTCTCCTACTTTTTGCAGGGAGAAGGCCGCTTCTGTAAAGGGGGCAGGCATTTGGCCGGTGCTAAACCAAGGCAATTCCCCGGCTTTGTCTTTGCTGCGGAAATCATCTGAAAAATGCTTGCAAAGTTCATCCCAGCGCTCTCCTTCTTTAAGTTTATGATGAATTTCAATGATTTTTTTATGTGCCTGGGTAGAGTCTTCTGCCGAAATGCCATCCGTAGCCCGGACCATGATATGGGCTACTTTGGCTTGTCCATTTGACGGACGCTTGTCCCATACTTTTAGAATATGATAGCCGAATTGCGTACGAACTACCTGCGAAACGCTTCCCACCTTGGTAGTATATGCGGCATTCTCAAACGGATATACCATTTGTAAGGCTGTAAAGTATCCTAACATCCCACGGTTTTCTTTGGCAGAAGGGTCTTCCGAGTGCTGATAGGCAAGCTGAGCAAAGTCTTCTCCTTGAATGGCTTTTTCACGGAGCTGCAGGACTTTTTGAAAGGCTTTGAGCGTATCTGCGGGAGTCGCATCCGCGTCTAATTTGATCAGGAGGTGAGAGGCTTTTACCTCTGTTTGCATTCGCTGGTAGGTTTCTTTTAACAGCTTTTGGTTGAACTCCCTGTCGGTGAGGTAAGACTGAGAGAGTTGCTGAATATAGGAGTTGTATTCTTGTTGAAAGCCAGGCTGCCGGTCGAGCTGTAGTGCTTCTGCTTCTTTTACTTTCAGTTTAAAGTGGATGTATAAATCCAGGTATTCATTCAGACTTGCTTCTGTATACGCATCTTTTGACTTCTGGTAGTTTTTATTATATAAATAAATAAAATTTCCTACCGGAACGGTTTGCTCTCCGACGGTGAATAAAGTTTGGGTCGGATCAAGGTCTGGGGTAGGGGACGGGGATTGTGTGTTTTTACAAGAGAAAAAATAACATGTAAAGACCAGTAGTGGAAAAAGTAACTTCTTCATATTCTATGAGTTGCTATTCAGGTCGATTTAGCATGTGAATAAACAAACCTGGTAAAATTTAAATGGCTAACGAATTTGTAACTTTGCATTGAAAAACAAAAGCTCTTTAAAATAAAGGAATCTCCCTGATTTGCGCAAAAAGTAGCGCTTAATTTCTACACAGACTTGTTAATAGTTGAGAATAGCGAAATGTTTCCGGCAAGGGGCTTTTTATTTGAGCGACAAAGAGCGTCCTCAAAAAGCAAAAAGCCTCTCTTTTTCCGGTGAGTCAAAAGAGAGGCTTTATATTATTTCAAGGTATTGTTTTGCTTATTTCAAGGAGCGTTTTACTTCCCGTTCTTCGAAGGCTTCGATGATGTCTCCTACTTTAATATCGTTGAAGTTTTTCACACTCATACCACACTCAAATCCTTGTTTCACTTCGTTGACATCGTCTTTGAAACGCTTCAAAGCAGCAATTTCTCCTCCGGTATCACCTCCGTAGATGACAATACCGTCACGGACAACCCGTATTTTCGAATTTCGCTTCACGTATCCATCTACCACATAACATCCGGCTACGGTACCGATTTTACTGATCTTGAAGGTTTCACGGATCTCTACGTTACCCACAATGATTTCTTCGATGTCCGGAGCCAACATACCTTCCATGGCGGCTTTCACATCGTTGATGGCATCGTAGATGACTGAGTACAGACGCACCTCCACATCTTCCTTCTCCGCCAGTTTTTTGGCAGAAGGGGTAGGACGCACCTGGAAACCAATCACAACGGCTTCCGAAGCTGTTGCCAACAAGATATCGGATTCGGAAAGAGGCCCTACGGCTTTGTGGATAATGTTTACTTCCACTTCGTCTGTAGAGAGCTTCAAGAGTGAATCGGAAAGTGCTTCTACCGAACCGTCCACGTCCCCTTTCAGGATGATGTTCAGTTGTTGGAAGTTACCGATGGCAATACGTTTACCGATATCGCTCAGTGTAGTACGTTTGGTGGCCCGGATACTTTGCTCCCGGATAATTTGTTCCCGTTTGGTAGCAATTTCTCTGGCTTCCCGTTCAGAATCCAAGGCGTTCAGTTTGTCTCCGGCTTGTGGTGCTCCGTTCAAGCCGAGCATTTGTACCGGAGTGGAAGGTCCGGCTTTTTTCAGGCGTTTTCCCCGGTGATCGGTCATCGCTTTTACCCGGCCGTAATGGTGACCGGCCAAAATGATGTCTCCCACATTTAAAGTTCCTGACTGTACCAATACGGTGGTGACATAGCCTCTCCCTTTATCCAAAGAAGCTTCTACTACCGTACCGTTGGCATTTTTATTCGGATTGGCTTTCAGTTCCAATACATCTGACTCCAGCAATACGCCTTCTAACAAGTCGTCAATACCTTTTCCTGATTTAGCCGAGATTTCATAACATTGGTATTTACCGCCCCAATCTTCCACCAGAAGATTCATATTGGCTAACTCCTCTTTAATTTTATGAGGGTTGGCAGTCGGTTTATCTACTTTGTTGATGGCAAACACAATCGGCACCCCTGCTACTTGGGCGTGGTTGATTGCTTCCACCGTTTGAGGCATCACGCTGTCGTCCGCTGCAATTACAATAATGACCACATCCGTTACTTTGGCACCCCGAGCCCGCATTGCGGTAAAGGCTTCGTGACCCGGTGTATCCAAGAAGGCAATTCTACGGCCACTTTCGGTGGTTACGTCATATGCACCGATGTGTTGGGTAATCCCTCCGGCTTCTCCTTCTGCCACGGTTGCGCTACGGATATAGTCGAGCAAGGAGGTTTTACCATGGTCAACGTGCCCCATGATAGTGACAATCGGAGCTCTTTCTGCCAGGTCTTCCTCTTTATCGGTTTCCTCCAGTACTACTTCGATTTCCTCTTCAGCAGAAGTAAAGTCTACGTCAAAACCAAACTCGTCAGCAATGATGGTGATGGTTTCAGCATCCAGACGTTGGTTGATGGAAACGAACATTCCCATTGACAGGCATTGAGAGATAATTTGGTTCACACTGATGCTCATCAGGGTGGCTAACTCATTGGCTGAAATAAATTCAGTTACTTTCAATACCTTGGCTTCGTCCAGTTCTCGTTGTTTACGAGCTTCACGAGCGGCATGGAGTGCTGTACGTTTTTCCTTTTTATAATGGCGTTTGGTAGACTTACCACCGGTAGCTCCCCCGCCCATTTTGGCGAGTGTCTTTTTATATGATTCTTGTACTTCTTTTTGAGAGACTTCCTCTTTTGCGGTTTTAGCGCCTTTTTTCTTCCGTCTCGAAGAAGGTGATTTTTTCTCCGCTTGCTGTTTTTGTTGTTGCTGCTGCTGCTGTTGCTGCTCTTCAGAACCTTGTGGCTTGCGCTTGTTCTGAACTTTTACACGTTTCCTCTTACGCTTTTTCTGAGACTGTTCATCCTGTTTGTCATCAGAAGAAGCGACAGGTTTTTGCTTTTTACGAGACTTTTCTGTAGGCAATTCAATTTTCCCTACCACTTTCAATCCCTTCAGCTTATCCGCTTTGGCCTCGATCACATTTCCTTCGCCTTCTATTTCCTGAGTTGCCGTCTCCTCCTGAGCAGCATCGCTGGTTTCCTTAGGTTCAACTTCTGGTTGCTTTTCTTTGATCATTTCTTTTTTAGCAGGTTCATCTTCAGATACTTGGGGAGTCGGTTTTCCGGAATCTTTTTCTGTAGAAGGTTCTTCTATAGGCTCCTGTGTATCTTGTGGTTGGTCTTCCTGAGTGGCAACGGGCTGCGTAGATTCCTGTACAGGCTCTTCTTTTTTCGTTTCTGGAATTGCTGTATTATCTTTCTCTACAGGCGTTGCTTTATCTTCTTGAGACGCTTCCTTTTGTTCTATTACCGGTTCTACTGAAGTAGTCGTTTCGGGAGTTTTTTGGGTGTGTTCTTCCGCGATTGGGGCGGCCTTTTCTTCTTGGGTATGTACAGAAGGTTTTTCTTCAGGCTGCTCTGTCTGCTTTTGAACCTCTTCAGGAGCCTTTTCTTTTTTGGGTGGCTCTTCTTTGGCTACTTTTTTCTTATGTGACTTGGTTTTTTTAAACTGTTCCAGGTCAATTTTGCCAATCACTTTTAAGCCGGAAGGCCTCTGTTCTACTTCCTGAGTTGGGGTTTCTTCAGGTTGAGAGGGCACTTCTTCGGTTTTGTCTTGCTCTTGGGGGACTGTTTCCTCAACCGTTGAGACCGGAGTCTCTTCTTTTGTGGCAGGGAGTTCTTCCTCCGGAGTAGAGGTGGTTTCTTCTACGGTTTCCGTAGTGCTGGTTTGTTCCTCTTCCTCCTCACCTTCTGCAGATTTATCCAGGATAAAAAATTCATCTTCTTCCTCCTCTTCTTTTTTGCTTTTCTGATCAGATTCTATCACAACATTGTGACGGGAGCTGCCGATAGTAAGCACAGAGGCTTCCTGTTTCACTTCCATAGAGTTGTGAAAATCCTTAACCAGCATGTCAAATTGCTCTTGAGTAATTTTCGAGTTCGGTTTGGAATCTACCTTAAACCCTTTGGAAGCCAAGTGTTCTGCGATGGTATGAATACCTACGTTGAGTTCTTTGGCTGCTTTAATTAATCTGATCATTTTTTGATCTCCCATAGAAATGTAATCTGCAAAAGTTCTTTTTATACTAAAAATTGATTAAGTGAGAATCTAATTTCTATCTACCCAATTTGTAAAGTTACACAATGTGTTTTTACAAAGATATCATTTATGCATGTAAAAATTAAATTCTGTCTCCGTATTATAGTATGGAATACTTTTTAGCTGTTTGGGTGTAATGGAATCTGCCGGGGATCGACTGGGAATCCGTAGAGGGAAAAGAACTCGAATTACTCGAATTCTTTTCGCAATATTTCCAAGATAAAATCAATAGATTCTTCTTCCAAGTCGGTTCTGCGAACCAGGTCGTTGCGGCTTACTGCCAATACACTTTTAGCTGTATCCAAACCAATGCGGTTAAGTTCTTCAATCATCCAATCTTCGATCACATCGGTGAATTCTTTCAATTCCACATCTTCCTCCTCATCTTCAAATTCACCCAGTTCCCTGAATACATCGATTTCCATATCCACCAAACGGCTGGCTAATTTGATGTTTTGCCCCCCTTTTCCAATCGCCAAGGATACCTGATCCCGGTTTAAGAAAACAGACACTCGCTTATTTTCCTCATCAATTTTGATATTATTGATTTTGGCAGGGCTTAGCGCACGAGAGATATACAGCTCCAGGTTGTCCGTATAGTTGATCACATCAATATTTTCGTTTTGCAATTCCCGCACGATACTGTGAATCCGCGAGCCTTTCATCCCCACACAGGCACCTACCGGGTCAATTCGGTCATCGTAAGATTCTACGGCCACTTTGGCGCGTTCTCCCGGTTCCCGCACTACTTTTTTGATGGTGATCAAGCCATCGTATACTTCCGGTACTTCACTTTCGAACAAGCGCTCCAAAAACTGTGGAGAGGTTCTTGACAAAATAATTTTAGGGTTGTTATTGACCATTTCCACCCGGTGTACGATTGCCCGGATGGTATCGCCCTTCCGGTAACGGTCTTTGTAAATTTGCTCGTTGCGAGGCAGAGAAAGCTCGTTTTTCTCTCCGTCTACGATGATTAACTCACGGCCCAATGTCTGGTAAACTTCCCCGGTGATAATATCCCCTACCAAGTCCTTGTATTTTTGGAACAAGATATCTTTTTCCAAGTCTTTTACCTTTTGGATCAAGGTCTGCCGGGCTGTCTGTACCATCCTGCGGCCAAAGTCAATGATTTTGACTTCTTCGGCCACTTCTTCACCTACCTCGAAGTCCTCTTCGATCTTTTTGGCATCGCTCAGTCGGATCTGGGTGTTCTCGTTAAATTCTTCGGGATTATCCGCCACGATTTCCCGGTATCTCCAGATTTCCAGGTCACCCTCGTCCACATTAATGATCACATCAAAGTTTTGATCAGAAGCAAACTTTTTCCGAATCATAGTCCGAAACACGTCCTCCAAAATACGGATCATAGTCGGACGGTCTATATTCTTTTTGTTGGAAAAGTCTTGGAACTGTTCAATTAAGACCGAGCTATTCATAAGTTGTTCAAGTTTTTGTTAAAGTTCGGACCTCATCCTTCCCGTTATTTGAAGGAAATGAGCACTTTCGTTTTGTCAATATTTTCAAAGAGAATTTGTACGGGTACAATTTCCACCTTTTTTTTCTTTTTTTCTTTCACTTCTTCATCCAGATCGATTCCCAGTTCGTTGACCGCAGTTAACGTACCGGTTTTTTTCTGGCCGTCTGTCAGTAATACTTCTACTTTCCGTCCCACATTGCTGTGGTATTGCCGGGTCAATTGCAAAGGCTGGTCAATTCCTGGAGAAGAAATTTCCAAGTTGTAGGCGGATTTCATGATATCGCCTTCTTCCAGTTCAAAGCCTACTTTCCGGCTTAATTCGGCACACTGGTTGATTGTTACTCCTTTGTCCCCATCAATGGTTACCAAGATCTTTTTCCCTCTGGGGGTGGGTTTGATTTGCATATCTACCAAAAAGAGTGAATCATCCGGCAGGTGCTTTTCAATAAGTTCAATTATAGTATTCTCCAAGCTCATAATGCTTCTACGGATCAAAGAAAAAAGGGAGCAGAGCCCCCTTTCAATTCAATTTCCATGCAAAGGTAAATTTTTTACACTTTATTTCAAAATGTTCTTTGGTATATCCTTTGCCGGGTTTTCTTCTCTTATAAGCCGATATTGGACTTGAAGAGTTTGATTGCGATAGCCAGCAGGATGATTCCAAAGACTTTTCGAAGGATATTGGTCCCGCTTTTCCCCAACTTTTTGGAGAGCCAATCGGTGGACTTCAAGACAATATACACAAAAATCAGGTTCAAAATGATACCGATCAGAATGTTGATCTGATGATATTCCGCTTTTAGTGAGAGGATGGTAGTCATGGTACCGGCTCCGGCAATCAGGGGGAATGCCAAAGGGACAATGGAACTTTCATTCGTTTCGGCACTTTCTTTAAATAAATCGATCCCCAAGACCATTTCCAAACCTAACAGGAAGAGCACTATGGCCCCGGCAATGGCGAAGGATTCCACATCTAAGCCGAAGAGTTTTAACAGAGATTCCCCCAAAAATACAAACAATACCATAATCACCCCCGCTACCAAAGTGGCTTTGATCGATTGGATATGGCCGGCTTTCTTGCGCAAGTCAATGATAATGGGCAATGATCCGATGATGTCGATGACTGAGAATAAAATCAAAGTGACCGAGATGATTTCTTTGAAATTGAGCATTGGTTTAAAAATTTGGGGCGAATATACGTTTTTTTACTCTTACCAGTCAAGGCCCGGAAGGCTTATCGTATGGAAAAACAATGTTTACAAGGCCGGATAAAATTTCTCTACCGGCAAGGGCTATTGCTTACTTTTCTATAGGAATACTTAGGTTTTTTCTTGTTAAAATACCAATTTTAGCATAGTATAACGGCTGTATTTTGGCAGCCTCTTTCAGGCTTTTTTAAAAAAGCTTCCTTACTAAATTCCTGATAGAGAGTTTTTAAAGTCATATTTTTTTAGTAAAATGGAAGAGGTATTTTGAAGGGTAAAGAAGAGTTGAAAGAGGGGTTGTATGTATAAAATACTGGAATATAGAAGTTTAGCTTGATAGATGGCCAATCCGAATATACTTTTTCAAAATAGTAGTACTAGGGCAGAGTAAAAGCAATTCTTTACTCTGTCTGTTTCTTTGTAATTATTTGAATTAACTAAAGTCCAAACTCAACCTATTTGTGTACACATGGAAAATTTTGTTTACGTGATTCCTTTGGCAGGTATCATTGGCCTGCTTTACACAGCATTTCAGTTTTTTTGGGTCTCCAAACAGGATGATGGAAATGACAGAATGCGTGATCTTGCCGGGCATATAGCCGAAGGTGCTATGGCCTTTCTCAAAGCCGAATGGAGGGTATTGTTTGTCTTCGCCTTGGTGGTATCCCTCTTGCTGGGCTGGTCGGGTACATTAATTGAAACGTCCAGTTGGATTATCGGGCTCTCCTTTGTCATTGGGGCCTTCTTCTCGGCACTTGCCGGGTACATCGGGATGAAAATCGCAACCCGTGCAAATGTTCGGACTACCCAGGCGGCACGCTCCAGCCTTGCCACGGCATTAAAGATCTCTTTTGCCGGAGGTTCGGTGATGGGCATGGGAGTAGCCGGATTGGCCGTATTAGGCTTAGGAAGTTTGTTTATTATTCTGGTGGGTTTGTTTGTCCCGGAAGGAGAGGCGGCCACTAGTAAATATATGACTACTGCCATTGAAGTGCTGGCCGGGTTTTCCCTGGGAGCGGAAAGTATCGCGTTGTTTGCCAGAGTAGGGGGGGGGATTTATACGAAAGCTGCGGATGTAGGGGCCGACCTGGTGGGGAAAGTGGAAGCCGGTATCCCGGAAGATGATCCGCGCAATCCGGCTACCATTGCCGATAATGTAGGAGATAATGTAGGGGATGTAGCGGGTATGGGAGCTGATTTGTTCGGTTCTTATGTGGCTACCATACTGGCTTCTATGGTATTAGGGCATGAAATTAGTGCGGTGGATCAATTTGGAGGAATGTCTCCTATTTTGCTTCCGATGGTGATTGCAGGGGTGGGTTTACTTTTTTCTATAGTGGGGACGTTTTTCGTGACGATTAAGAATGAACAGGACAGTGTACAAAAAGCCTTGAACCTGGGCAACTGGTCTTCGATCGTGTTTACAGCCATTGCTGCTTATTTTTTAGTGAACTGGATGTTACCGGAAACTTTAAGTATTCGCAACTTTGAGTTCCGCAACATGGATGTCTTCTGGGCCATTGTCGTAGGGTTGGTGGTAGGGGCCTTAATGAGTGTGATTACCGAGTACTATACTTCCATGGGGCGCAGGCCGGTAAATACCATTGTACAGCAGTCCTCTACCGGGCATGCCACCAATGTGATCGGAGGGCTTTCGGTCGGTATGGAATCCACTGTGTTGCCGGTTATCGTATTGGCGGGAGGAATTATCGTTTCTTACTCTTTTGCCGGCTTGTACGGGGTGGCCATTGCCGCAGCAGGAATGATGGCGACCACAGCCATGCAATTGGCTATTGATGCGTTTGGGCCGATTGCCGACAATGCCGGAGGAATAGCGGAGATGTCAGGCCTTCCCAAAGAGGTAAGAGAGCGTACGGACAACCTGGATGCCGTAGGGAATACCACGGCCGCTACGGGAAAAGGGTTTGCCATTGCCTCGGCAGCATTAACGGCTTTGGCCTTGTTTGCGGCTTTTGTAGGTGTGGCAGGCATCAGTTCCATTGATATCTTTAAAGCTCCTGTACTCGGAGCCCTGTTTGTCGGGGCCATGATTCCCTTTATTTTTTCATCTTTGGCTATCGCAGCTGTGGGACGTGCCGCCATGGATATGGTCAAAGAAGTGCGAAGGCAGTTTAAGGAAATTCCGGGGATTATGGAAAACAAAGCCGAACCCGAATACAAACGCTGTGTGGACATTTCCACACGGGCCTCGATTCGCGAAATGATTTTGCCAGGAGCTATCGCTCTGTTAGTGCCTGTGTTGGTGGGTTTTGGGTTCAAAGATGTATTTACAGATACACCTTCCGCAGAAATTTTAGGAGGGCTTTTGGCCGGGATTACCGTTTCGGGAGTTTTGATGGGAATGTTTCAAAACAATGCCGGAGGCGCATGGGACAATGCGAAAAAGTCCTTTGAAAAAGGAGTGGAAATCGATGGGAAAATGGAGTTCAAAGGCTCTGATGCACACAAATCTTCTGTGACTGGCGATACGGTAGGAGATCCTTTTAAAGACACTTCAGGTCCTTCCATGAATATTTTGATCAAGTTGACCTCTATTGTATCGTTGGTGATTGCCCCGCATATCGCAGTAAACCTTGGTACCGGACACGGATTGGGTGAAGAAGCAAATACGACAAAACCTAAGTTTGTTCAGGAAGGGTCTCTGCCTACCGGAGCTACTCCTGCCCATTTGGAAAATGAAATCATTGAATTCAATGATTATGCACCGTTGGAGTTTACTACTGTCTTTTTTGCGGAGACCTTGGCCCTGAAAAAGTCGCACTACGAATGGTTGGAAGGATTGGTAGCAAAATTATCCAAAGACTCATCGGTAAAGTTGGTGTTTGAAGCCCGGTCCAGTCAGAAAGTTTCTTTTAATCAGATTTCCCGCGAGCGGGAAATGAAAGATTATTTTCATTCAAAAGGCATAGATTCCAACCGGATTTCTTTGGAATTGCATGAAAATTCAAAAAATCAAAATAGTCTTAATATCAAGATCATTCAATAAAAATTGAACAGTCATCAGGGGTTTGCTTGGTGACTGTTACTGTTTTTTTGACAGAGGCAAAATACACTTACCCCAAAGGGATAGTTGATCCACTTTAAAAGCTTGTTTTCAATTTTCAGCAACTGAAAAAGCAGTTTGTTTATCCAGGCTGATGGTTTTTTCAAGTTGTGCTCCCCGGAAGAGGACGTTGACCGAACAAGGTTTTGTGCCATTCTTACAAAGAGTACGGGTAGAAATAAGGTAAAATTCCAATATGCTTTCTTTTGCTTTGTCCATGCCTGTTTTTTTAAGGCATTCTGCAAACTTGTCAACGTGTATCTTCTGTAGTGCTGATTGGCCTCATCATGGGCACTCCACAAAAAATTGTAAGCAGGGACGAATACCAATAACCAACCTCCGGGCCGGAGCACACGGAACCATTCGTGTAAGGCTTTTTCTTCATCTTGAATGTGCTCTAACACATCAGAGGCAATAATGAGATCAAACGAATCATTTTCGAAAGCCAATTTAGCTCCGTCCATGACCTGTACATTTTTCAAACCTCTTTTTTGGGCCAGTTGAATGGCCGGGGCACTGACATCGATTCCCGTAAGGTTGTGAAAGCCCCGGTTTTCTAGTTCTATGAGCAAGGGTCCGCCGGCACAGCCAATGTCTAATAGGGCGCTATCTGCGTTGAGGGGCAAATGTTGTATACATTGATGCAGCATGTGCCTCCTGCCTAAAAACCACCAATGTTGTTCTTCATAAATATGGTATTTTTGTTCAAAAGAGATGTCCATTAGGATGAAGTCTTGTGTTGGATATTACTTTGGTCGATAATGTACAAAGGGCGTTTGCGTACATCGGCTCCGATCCGGCTGATGTATTCTCCAATGATGCCAATGGAGATTAATTGAATCCCTCCTAAAAATAAAATGCTTACCATTAGAGACGCCCAGCCGGGTACCGTGTCTTTTAACATCAGCTTGGCATACAAGGTATATATCATCAATATGAAGGCTACTCCGGATACCATAAAACCTGAAACAGAAGCCAATTTTAAGGGGAAATCGGAAAAAGAGGTAATGCCATCCAAAGCAAATTTAAACATTTTACGCAATGTGTATCCTGACTTTCCTCCTTTGCGTACTTCCCGGTCGTATTCAATATACGTTTGGCGGAAGCCGATCCAGCTGATCTGTCCGCGAAGGAATTTATTCTGTTCGGGCATTTGTTTGAGCACATTCAGTACCTTATGATCAATGATACGGAAGTCTCCGGTATCTACCGGGACATGGATGGACGTGATTCTGGTGAGGATGCGGTAAAACAATTTTGCCGTCCAGAGTTTAAACAAACTCTCCCCGGGTCTGTGTTTGCGTTTGGCAAATACGACCTCATAACCTTCAAGGGATTTGTTGTACAGGTCTTTGATGGTTTCGGGGGGGTCCTGTAAGTCACCGTCTATAATGACCACCCTGTCTCCTTTGGCATGGTTGAGTCCGGCCGTAACAGCTACCTGATGACCAAAATTTCTGCTCAATGTAATGTACTTTACTTTTAAGTCTTGTTGTGCCAGGGCCATCAACATGGCGGAGGAGGCATCCTGACTTCCATCGTTGACAAAAATTAATTCGTAGTGTTGACAAAGGGTATGCAATACATACGAAAGCCTGCGATAAAGCTCATGTATGCTTTTCTCTTCGTTGTAAATCGGGATGACTACAGACAATTTAGGTCGATCCATGTTTTGGTAGCTTGTAGTTTAATTAGCATATGACAATGTACCCTTGAACAGGCAAAATACTCGTAACCCCATTTGTGTTCGTTGTGGTATCACTCATTTTTAATACCTGATTTAATATTTGCTTTGGGGCTTTTGATAAAATGAAGTGGTTTACTCTTATAGTTTTTGACCGAAAATGGAATCCGAGTTGGCTCATCAAGGCACTTTTTGAAGAGGATAGCCAAAGCTATTGTTGCAAAAAGTAACACAGAGGAGGCGTTTTTGAAACATTTTTCAGGAAAAATAAAAAGTTTAATTCACTTCAAAATCTTAAAAAAATCCCAAGCCGCTTTAGAGAATAATTACCGGATAACTTGAGCATGGGTATTGTCAAAAGAAGTACGGAAATGATAAACATACAACGAAAATAGAACTTTCTCTGGGGAGATAAAAAAGAAAAAGCCTTTTATGAAAAGGCAAAAGGGATTAATTACGAAAACGTGAATGAGTATCGTACAAGGGGGAGGGCTGCGAATGCCGGATCAATAATTGATATCCAGGTCTAATTCTTCCTCGTTGTAAGAGTTGGAAGACGTATGACTCATAATGGTGTCCCGCATCACTTTTTTCAAAAGCTTGCCGGTGTTTTTTTCGTCTTGCAACATTTCATAGAGGTTTTGGGCCAATTCATAATAACCCAAGGCATGGGCATAGAGCATGATCGCTTTATAACCGGCAATGTCTTGAGAATGGAGCTCCCGGATGGTGGTGATAATGGCAATGTCCAATACTTCGGGATTCTCAATACGGGTAAGGAATTTATCTGTTTCGCTCATAAGGCCCAGAGTGCCTTCACAAATCTCACCCAACGAACTGGAATGCAATTGTGTGAAGATGATTTCCAGCTTTTCAATATGCCGCTTGGCATGGTCCAAGCACAATTCGATGATGTTTTTTAATTGCAGTGAATGAATGTGTTGAATCAGTTTAGGGAAGAGTTCAACTTGTTGACATTCGGAATCATAGCGATCTTTTAAAAATTCGATCAGCAATTGCCTCAAATTATTGATCGGTTCCATAATCCTACCTATTAGATAAAAAGATATATTTAGAGTTTCGATTAGTCCCGTATTTTGCTAGTAGAAAGCCTTTTTATAAGCACTCATAAAGACGTTTTTGGAAGATAATCCATGATAAAATGTGGCTGTAATTTTATCAGTGCTTGTCTATGATGTATTTTATTTTTTTGCTAAAACGAGGGATAATCCCAATACATGCCCTTATCAATGTACTCAATTTTTTACAATTTTAAAATGATTCCTCTGAGAAATAGACTAGTAGAAATTGCCTAATTTGCTACATTTGCCAGATTGAAAAAGGCATTTCCTATTATTGCTGCTTTAAGCATAACCAATATTATCTACATGCAGGGATTCAAAAAATTATTGATCATATTCTTACTACTTGGCGGAGTACATTATGTTAAAGGTCAAACGTGGATAGGAGGGAGTGGCTTTGCCAGTGCCAGCAGTAGTCTGATTACCCCCTCTGTCAAATCGGCTCAGATCATTGGGGCCGGAGGAGGCCTGGTATTCCGGCATATGTCACAAAAACACTTTGGGATCCAGTTGGAGCTGAACTATGTGCAGAAGGGTTGGCAACAAAACTTCAATACCGGGGAAAATGTACAAAACCATATTGATTACCTGGAATTGCCTATGTACAGTCATATTTCTTTTGGAAATAAGTTCAAAATATTTGTCGATTTAGGGGTGTACGGAGCGATGGCGATTCGCAATAGTGTGAGCGGAGTGACAGAACCGGATACCTCTACTCCGGTGTACCTTTATGATGAGTCTCAGGATGCCAAGTTTGATTTTGGTGTTGGAGGAGGAGGAGGGCTGGGGTATGATATCGGAGTAGGAATGATTCAAGTCGATGTAAAGTACAATGTAGGGTTAAATTATGTGATGGACCGCTTCCGGCCGAACACACCAGACCGCTCGTATAATACTGCTTTTAAATTAGGAATTTCTTATCTTATACCTTTGGGAAAATCATCCACTGATAATTGATCTATCTGTGATAAGGCAAGGTAAAATTTCTTTCAAAGGTTGGCTCTCGTTCTACGGGCTATTGTTTGTGTTCTCTCACTGTACCATCAGCCCTGATGATACATGGGTTACCGTTAAAACCGCCAACCAGGAAGAAAGGTTGATTGTCTTGCCCGATAGTTCTACGGTATGGTTGAATGCCAACAGTTCTCTTAGCTATCCGCAAGAATGGAAGGAGGAAGTCCGGGATGTGAAACTCTCGGGCGAAGGGTATTTTACGGTGCAACAATCGGTACAACCCTTTCGGGTATTGAACGGAAAGTTGAAAGCAGCTACCTACCAGGGTATATTTGATGTGCAAGCGCGAGAGCATGAAGAAGTGTGCCGGGTGGTCACCGTTACCGGGCAAGTATTGTTAAGCACATTAGCCCAATCCGAAGAGCAGTTGCGTCTAGGCCCTGGCCTGGCAGGGATTTTTGATCAACAAACCGGAAAAGTATACATGGAGCCTAACCGTGATCCGAATGTGTTGGCTTGGAGAAGTAAGCGTTTGGTGTTTTCTCAAGCGAATATGCGGTATGTACTAAATGTTTTGGAAAATTATTTTCACATCCAAATCCGCTTACAAAACCCCCTTTTGTACAATTGTACTTTTTCCGGTACATTTCATAAACCTTCATTAGAAGAAGTATTGAAAGTTTTAGCCTTACAGTTTGCTCATTCGGCAATCTATCAGGATGGAAGCACTTATTTGCTTGCCGGAGAGTATTGTAAATAATAGCACTTTTTCCTTTTGTAAAAAAAATATCTTTCTGGTGAATTATGGGTATACTTTTTTGAGATTCCTGCGTATAGTATGTAGTGACTTTTTTATCTCAACAATAACATACATTTAAAATAATGAATCATTCAACAGAAAATGTTACATTGTATGCCTTGTTTCTTTCTGATATTCTGAAAAATTATGAGAATAAGAAAGAGGAATACCCGGACTTGTTTCAAATGGTTGAAGAACTTGACTTGAGTGAGCCGTTTAACAAGGTGCCAATTAAGGTGTACAATGAGATGTGTGCATGGATTGAAGAAAATTTAGGGAAATTTAATTTGATCAGAGTCGGACGGAATGTAGGGGAATCTATTTACCAGGGTATGTTGGATTCCGGGGCCATTACGACATCCACAAAGCCATTGGAAATTATGAAAACCTTAATCAAAATGGCTGAAACAATGATCCAGGATCCGGAAAAACGAGGTTGGGAGATTGCCGCATCTTCCGAACACTCTATTCAAATGAGGCGTACACAAACGTTTAACAGCAAGCTTCAATTAGGAGTACTTGACGGCCTCATCCGAAAAGCAGGTGTCGGAGGAGTAAAAGTAGACTTGGTCAAGGATGTGGAAGCCGGAGACGAATTTGATGAATTTTTGATCTCTTGGGTATAAAGAAGCTAAAATACTTGTTCCAAAAAGAGCTTGCTTGTTTTCACAAGCAAGCTCTTTTTTTATATGGTTTATTGAAAAATAGTTAACTCATGGGGTGAAAGCTTTTTCCCTTATAAAGCAATTAGCCAGGCTTCCAATTGGTCCATCGCTGATTTTACTTCAGGAGCAATTTTATGAATATACTCCACAAGTGGCATGTTTTGGTAAATCTGATGGTGGTTCAGGGCATGTTTTCCTTCAAAGTTGACAAAAGCCAAGCGGCTTGTTAATTCCTCCGGACTCCGGCCAAAGTCATGGCCCGGTAAGAAAGCGATGCCCGTATCCTTTAACAGTTGCTTACATAATTCTACGGAAGTGAAAATGTTTTTTTTCTGTAATGCATCCCGGTAATGCTCAAAATCAATGAATAAATAAAAGGCCCCGTCAGGTTCCATTACTTGAATGTTTAATTGAGTTAACCGGTGGACTAAGTGAGTGGCAATTCTTTTGAGAATTTGCCTGGAAAGATGTAGGTAATGGTCAATATCCGCACCGCCTTCGAAGGCGCGTATGGCTGCATATTGAATGGGGGCAGAGGTAGAGGTATACGTTTCTGAGGCGACAATGGCCATGGCATCTAAGAGCCAGTGCAAGTTGGCCGGAAAACTAAACGTACCGAGTCGCCACCCTCCGGCACCGCACCATTTACTAAGCCCGCTACTGATGATGGTGCCTTCCGGGTAGAATTCGGCAATGGAACGGTGAAGGCCTTCAAAGTGCAAACGGCCGTAAATTTCATCGGAAATAAGAATAACTTTATACTTTCTGGCTACTTCCGCAATCTCTTCTAAAGACTTTGGGGAATACGTGCATCCCGTGGGGTTGGCCGGGTAGTTTAAGATAACCACTCGCGGGCGGGAGGGGTCTGTCCGGCACAGGTAGTCGAGCTGTTCGGCGGTCATTTGCCAACGGTTCGCAGCTTCTGTGGGTAGGATATGTACATTCCGGCCTACGATACGGGCTTGTGGAGAATAGGATACCCAACCGGGAGCGGGGATGATCAAATCACCATAATACACCAGTTGTAAGATGAAAATCAATTCTTTGGAACCCGGACCGATCATGATGTCTTCCGCACGGCATTCAATACCGTATTCTTGTTGATTGAAACGGGCAAGGGTTTGGCGTAAGGGGTATAAGCCTTTTACGGGCAAGTAATCTTTTTCATGGGCAAATTCGCGAAGCTTGGCCACGACCGATTCGGGTACGGGAAAGGGAGATTGTCCTAAACCCATTTTATACACTTTTTTACCTTGGGCGATGAGTTCATTGCTTTTCTCGTTGATGGCCAAGGTGGCAGAAGGGGATAAGCCCCGTACATTCAAATTGAGGGAGTTAGGATGCTCAGAGGAAATCATGGCTGCTATGTGTTTATGATCGCAAATTGAGTTGCAGATGAAAAAGTGAACCCCTCAGGAGGTTTTTTTAAGAAGTGTATCAAGGCTTGAAAAGTTCATGAAAAAAGCTAAATTTTATTGAAAGGGAAATAGGGTGGAAGGGCTTGATATACCCGGTATTTGACATGTACTTAAAATGATAAAAGTTAATATTGCCCAAGCGGATTTTTTTCTTCTCAACAAAGAGTTTCCGTAGTAAATTCGCTTGTTAAGCTTATAAAAGGAAAATGTAAAAAAGAAAGAAAGTGTTGTAATCTATTGGTATTTAGAGGGTTCCTGGGTGCAGCTTTGTATTTATTAGATAATTTTAGTGTAATTATGAATGAGTCTAGATTTAATGAGCTACTTTTGCAGGCCGATTCACAAAGAGCAGGACTGCCGGATTATGAACTAATGCCAATTTTAAATTTTTCTGCAAGGGCATATAGTTGAGTGAAACCTACTGAACGTGAAGGTGGATTACCTTTTTCAAAAAGTGCTTGGCTTTTCTACTATATGATGAAGCATTTCAAATGTAGCAGAATAAGCACTTCCGGTATTGCTTTTTGAGGAAAACTCAAACCGGCAATTACCCATAAAAAACGGATAAATATTCCCTGTCTTTTTTATATGACAGATAAATCATTTATCCTGTTCCCCGCAGCCTGCAACTGTTGACGGAATACACCGGGTTTGGCTTGCCAATTGTGTTAAAGAAAGAAGCAAGTGTACAGAACGGTGTGAAGGAGTGCTTTGCCAATCCGCTGGCAGTTTTCAGAAAGTGACGTATGGTTTTAGTGCGCACTTGGTGTTTGTGAACAATTCAAAATGTGAAACTGGTTATTCTTATCCCTAATAAATTTTATGATTTCTAACACTCAATCTTTGGAAAATGATCATGTGGTAATTGGAATGGTATTGTTGGAAGATACCATGGGTTTTGATAGTCAGAAATTAGTAAGAGCATTGCAAGAAGATTGGCAATTGGAGGTTCAGTCATTTGAGCAGGATGAGAATGCTTTGGTGGTTGCTTTGGAAGAGCATAATCTTGTTTTTGGGCATATTCCTTCGAAAGTTTCCACTGAAGAAATTGAATTATGTGCGGAAATTGCTTATTTCTGGGAAAATGTGCAAGAAGATATCGAACGGTATCAAGGGCATGTGGTGGTTTCCGTATTGGGTAACTATGGAGGAAAGGTGAAGCAATACTCTATTTTAACCAAAGCAATCGCTTCCGTACTCCATCAAACCAATGCTTTGGGAGTGTATATGCATACGCAAACTCTTTTGTTGCCTAAAGAAGTGTTTTTGAACGAAGCAAAGAGCCTTTTGGAAAATCGTTTGCCTTTGTACAATTGGGTGTATTTCGGCTTGGGAAGAACCGAAGAAAAGCATTTTGGTTATACGTTCGGGTTACAGGAATTTGGTTACCCCGAATTTGAAGTACTGGACTCCGGACGATCCATGGAAGAATTGACACATTTTTTATATGACCTGACCTATTATGTGATGCAATCCAACGTGATCTTGGAAGATGGGGTAAGTATCGGAAGTTGTGCCGAACAAACCGTGAAAGTGGAATACTCGGAAGGGGTGCGTTTGGAAGGCAAAACTTTGAAACTGGCCTATTAGTTAGGCGTACTTAAAGTACAGGTTTGAATAATCGAGAAATATTTCTTTGGAAAGAGTTACTATAAAACAAGAAGGCCGTCATCATGACGGCCTTCTTGTTTCTATGAATGCTAAGGATTAAGAATACATCTCAATACTGCGCTTGATAAAGGATGTCAAGCTAGCACCACTCAATTTATTTTGTGACAATAAGGCCAGGTCATATGCCTGTTTTACCAATTGCTGTTGTTCTTCCTCGTTTTCCGATTTCAGAATTTTACCAATCATAGAATGGTTTCCATTGATGGCGATGTTTTCTTGTACGGGCATTGCACCAAACATATTCATCCCACCACCTGATTTGGCCATTTCTTCCATTCTTCGCATAAATTCAGGCAAAGTGATGGTCACAGGCATATCATCGGCCGGAAGGGCCTCTACCTTTAAGTCCAGCTTGTCGTTATTCAAGGCTTTTTTGAAGATTTCCACAATCTTTTCTTCTTCGCTTTTGCTTAAAACAGACTCTACTTTCTCCCCCTTATCGATCAAGCGTTCGACAATATCAGCATCAACCCGCTTTAAGCTTACTTTTTCAAATTTGCTCTCGATCGTACCGATAAAGTGACTGTCCAACGGGCCGTCCAAACGCAATACATCATAGCCTTTGTTTTTTGCCGACTGAATGTAAGTATCTTGTTTGCCTTCTTCATTGGTATACAGTAATACCCGCGTTTGGTCTTTGTCTGTTTGGGTAGGCTCTATTTTAGTGAGGTATTCTTCCACCGTGTAGTATTTGTCGTCGTTGACACTTTGCAGCAGAGAGAAGTTTTTGGCTTTGTCATAAAATTTCTCTTCGGCAATCATACCGTATTTCACAAATAAACCAATGCTTTCCCACTTCTCTTCAAACCCTTGTCTGTCAGACTTAAACAAGTCGTGCAGTTTGTCCGCTACTTTTTTGGTAATGTAATTGTTGATTTTCTTTACATTACTATCCGATTGCAAGTAGCTTCGCGATACATTCAACGGAATGTCCGGAGAATCGATCACCCCGTGCATTAACATCAGGAATTCAGGAACGATGTCTTTTACTTCATCGGTGATGAATACCTGGCGAGAGTATAATTGAATTTTATCTTTGTGCAGGGTAAGGTCATTTTTAACCTTAGGGAAATACAATACACCGGTCAGGTTAAAAGGATAGTCCACATTGAGGTGAATCCAGAACAAGGGATCTTCCGAAAGCGGATAGAGTTCTCTGTAGAAGTTCAGGTAGTCCTCCTCTTTCAGATCATTAGGAGTTTTTACCCACAGAGGCTCTGTGTTGTTGATAATATTGTCCTTCTGTACTTTTTGCTCTTTGTCGTCTTCGCCTTTTTCGCTGACTTCGCGCGTTCCGAATACGATTTGTACAGGTAAGAATTTACAGTATTTTTTCAGAATGCCTTCGATGCGATGGTCTTCCAAAAACTCCAGGCTATCCTCATTTACATGCAAAATGATATCCGTGCCCCGTTCTGTTTTTTCGGCTTGCTTGATTTCAAAATCCGTAGTGCCGGTACATTCCCAGTGTGCGGCCTGCGTCCCTTCCTTATACGATTGGGTGATGATTTCTACCTTATTCGCCACCATAAAGGCCGAATAGAAACCTAATCCGAACTTACCAATGATTTGGCTGGTGTCCGCATCTTTGTATTTTTCTAAAAATTCCGTAGCTCCGGAAAAAGCAATCTGATTGATGTACTTTTTGATTTCCTCGGCAGTCATACCGATTCCCCGGTCGCTGATGGTAATGGTTTTGGCCTCTTTATCAATTGCAACCCGGACCTTGGTATCTCCCAAATCGCCACTATATTCCCCCATGGCAGCCAGTTTCTCTACCTTCTGCGTAGCATCTACGGCATTAGAAACCAGTTCCCTTAAAAATATTTCGTGATCAGAGTAAAGAAACTTTTTGATAATCGGAAAAATATTCTCGGTATTTACCGAAATCGTACCTTTCTCTTGCATGATTGTCTTTTAGTTTTATTCAGTGAAAAAATCTTAAATATATTTTATCTTTTCTGCCAAAGCATTGCATGGAGTAGCAGCGCTTCTTTCTTCCGGGTTTTTCAAATACTATTCCAGGCAATCAAGGCGGAAATTTTGACAGGAAATATGACAAAGAGCCCTTCGGGAAGAGAAGCCGGTATGACAAGATGGGCAGTAATCAACTACCGGGAGGTCAACAAGTGGGTGGCAGGTCTATCCTCCCGGCAGTTTTTTTAGTATTTTGCAAGCTTAAAGATTCCTCTTTTTAAGCTCTTTCACCGCATAATCACAAGCTCTGGCAGTTAAAGCCATATAGGTGAGGGAAGGGTTTTGACAAGCAGAGGAGGTCATACAAGAACCATCCGTAATAAATACATTGGGAACATCATGCATTTGATTAAAGGCATTTAAGACGGACGTTTTCGGATCTTTTCCCATACGGGCCGTACCCATCTCATGAATACCTAAGCCCGGAGATGCGCCATAATCATACGTCTGTACATTTTTGATCCCTGCCGTTTCCAACATTTCCGCGGCGGATTCCTTTATGTCTTTACGCATGGTCATTTCATTTTCTTTAAATGAACAATTGATGGATAAGGTCGGCTGTCCCCATTTGTCTACGACATTTTTATTGAGGGTTACCTTATTTTCTTCATACGGAAGACACTCACCAAAACCAATCAGGCCCATTCGCCAAGGACCGGGTTGGGTCAGAGAATCTTTAAATTCCGCTCCGAATTCAGTCCCTTGGTTGCCGCTACCCCATCCGGTACGACTGGCCCCACCTTGATAGCCAAAGCCCCGGATATAATCAGTTCTTTGCTCTTCAATGTTTCTGAATCGCGGAATATAAATGCCATTCGGACGTCTGCCTTTGTAATATTGATCCGAAAAGCCATCGTATTCCCCGGCAGCGCCAAGCATGAAATGGTGGTCCATCAGGTTTTGCCCTACCTGACCACTGGAATTTCCAAAACCATTGGGGAAGTATTCACTCTGGGAGTTTAACAGAATGGATGTGGTGCCCAAGGTTGAGGCATTCAGGAAAATAATTTTTGCATAGTATTCCATGACTTCACTGCTTTCGGCATCGATAATGCGCACTCCCACAGCCCGTTTCTTTTCTGCATCATAAATAATCTCGTTGACAATCGAGTGAGGCCTTAAGGTCAGGTTACCGGTTTTTTGAGCAGCCGGTAAGGTGGAGGATTGTGTGCTGAAATAAGCTCCGTAAGGGCACCCTCGGATACAACGGTTTCGATACATACACTGCCCACGGCCATTGTGTGGTTGTGTCAAATTGGCTGTACGGCCAATGGTCATGATCCGGTCCGTATAGTTTTCCCGTATTTTCTGAGCCACATGCTTTTCCAGGCAGTTCATTTCCATAGGCGGGAGGAATTTGCCGTCCGGTAGTTGTGACAGACCTTCGGCTTGCCCACTGATGCCAACAAAAGACTCTACAT
The DNA here is from genome assembly GCF_039710355.1 of Rapidithrix thailandica. NCBI lineage: Bacteria > Pseudomonadati > Bacteroidota > Cytophagia > Cytophagales > Flammeovirgaceae > Rapidithrix > Rapidithrix thailandica. The sequence goes on from NZ_JBDKWZ010000004.1 coordinate 168,289, forward strand.
AGTCATACCAAGGAGCGAGGTCTTTATAACGTATGGGCCAATCCACAGCAATACCGTCTTGGGCATTGGCGGCAAAATCCATTTCACTCCAGCGGTACGATTGTCGCCCCCACATCAAAGAACGGCCACCTACATGGTAGCCTCGGATCCAGTCAAAACGCTGTTCTTCGGTGTAGGGGTTTTCTTTGTCATTGACAAACAAATGTTTGGTTTGCTCGGTAAAAGCATAGGTACGCTGTTGTACCGGGCTGTTTTCTTTTTCTTTCGTGGTCAATTTTCCCCGGAGAGGAAACTCCCAGGGGTTTTTCATGGCCGTAGTGTAATCTTTGATATGCTGAATATTTCTTCCCCGCTCTAACATTAATGTTTTTAATCCTTTTTCGCAAAGCTCTTTAGCAGCCCATCCTCCACTGATTCCCGAGCCTACTACAATGGCATCGTATGTATTTTCTTGTTTAGCTTTTATATTCAAATTCATAATTTACTATCGGTTTGGGTTAGTTTGACTGAAGCTTGCGCTTCATTTCGTTACAGTGCATTAGGTAGCCCAGGCTTTTTGACCTTCCTCTATGGTAAAACAAGGGTTAAATTCGCCAGGGATGGCCAGGTATTCCAGGGCTTGGGTTGCCCCGGGTTCCGAAGTGAAGTAGCCCAATAAGGTGAGTTCTTTCAATTGAAAAAAGAAAGCCTTTTTGGCAGAAGGGTCTTCGGACGTTGATTGGGCTTTTTCAGCATTTTGGGTCAATGCTTCTTTTTGCTGTTCGAGTGTACATTTCAAAAAGGAGTCTCCGAATTGCTCTTGACATTCTCCGTTCAAGGTGTTTAGCCCTTCTACAAACGCTTGTTGTTCTTCTTGAGAATAGCATTTTTGTAATGCCAAATCGATGAATTCGGGAACATGGGCAGCTTTGGCACCAGGAGTGTCGGTAGTTGGAATAATAAGTTCGGTCAGTTCAGCCAGCAACGTTGCTTGCTCTTCTGTAAAAAATACGGGGGTCCAGTCCAGTTTTTGGGTGGGTTGACACCCGGAAAGAATGCTGGCAATGGCAGGTGCGGAAAGTGTTCCTCCCATCAGGATGCCCACGCGTTTAAGTACTTCTCTTCTGTCCATAATATTTTATGGTTTCATGTTTAAATAGAATATTGTTTTTATTTTGCTTCTAAAATTTACTTATTTTCAGCATGACTACAAGCGGTTTGTACTATTATTCTGTACAGCTTATGAAATTAGTTGCTTGAAATTCCTGTAAAGTGTAATTGTAATTGAAGAAAATCACCTTAAAAAATACGATCAAATGAAATATTGTCTTTTCGTTATATTAAGCTTTCTCATCGCCTGTACGGGCAACAACAAGCCTGAGGAAAATAAAGGGGTTTCCTTGGAATTGCATCTTCAAGAAACCCCTACTACAGCCAGCTTGAGAGGGCTTTCGGTGGTAACTACTTCTGTAGTATGGGCCAGTGGAAGTGGAGGAACGGTGATTCGTACTGTAGATGGGGGGACATCCTGGCAGGATTGCTCTGTACCGGGAGCGGATTCCTTAGATTTCAGGGATATTGAAGCTTTTAATGAAAACGTGGCCGTAATCCTTTCGGCCGGGTTGCCCGCCAGAGTTTATAAAACGGAAGATGGTGGCAAGTCCTGGGTCCTGAGATATGAAAACACTACGCAGGGTGTTTTTTTTGATGCGATGGACTTTTGGGACAATCAAGAAGGCGTAGCGTTTAGCGATCCGGTAGATGGAAAATTATTGATGATCCGGACTCAGGACCAAGGAAATACTTGGGAGGAATTTACAGAAACAGAGCGGCCAGAAACAAAAGAAGGGGAGGCGGGGTTTGCTGCCAGTGGTACTTGTTTGACTGTGTTACCCCCCGGGCATATATGGATAGGAACAGGGGGCAAAGCATCCCGGGTATTTCACTCGGTTGATAAGGGAAAAAGTTGGGAAGTGGCCAATACCCCGATGCTACAGGGGGAAGCCTCTACCGGAATTTTCTCTTTGGCATTTTGGAATGATAAAGAAGGACTTGCCGTAGGGGGTAACTATTTACAAGATACCTTGCAAAAGGCGAATGCAATGCATACAACTGACGGAGGAAAGACTTGGAGCCTCCTTTCTCTGGAAGGTACTACGGCCGGTTACCGTTCCGGCTTGGCGCTTGGAAAAACAGGGGGACAGAAGGTGGCTTTGGCGGTAGGAACTTCAGGTATGGATTATTCTTTGGATCAAGGAAATAGCTGGCAAAACTTTTCGAAAGAAGGGCAACATGCAGTAGCCTTTGCTCCGGAGGGGGGAGTGGCTTGGACTTCCGGGGCTGATGGAAAAGTGATGCAACTGTTGATAAAGGAAAAGAGTGAGAAAAAACCTGCTTTGTAACCTTGATGGGCCTGCTTGCGTGAAATGTAAGTATAGAATTAGTGTCAAAAATAACGAACCATCAAAAGAACTATGAAACTAGTAAAATCTTCCTTTGACAAAGTATTGTTTGGCGTTTGTGGCGGAATTGCTAAATATTTGAATCTCGACTCTACCATTGTCCGGATAGTATTTGTAATAGCGTCCGTTTTTGGAGTGGGATCACCGGTACTAATATATGTAATCCTGGCCTTGATTATGCCTAATGAATATTGATAAGTGCAAATAAACATATATTTTACCGTGGAAAACATCGTGCTTTCCACGGTTTTTTTATGTCTTAGTGATTGTATACTCCGTAGAGGAGTTGCGATCTCTTTGGACTCTAAATTGTGTGTTTAACGAAAATTTTCCAAATTCGCAGTGGTAAATAGAGTTAGAAATTTTACAAAATACAAATGAAACTACTAGAAGGAAAAAGTGCATTGATTACCGGAGCCTCTAAAGGCATCGGAAGAGCAATTGCTTTAAAGTTTGCTGAATTAGGGGCCAATGTGGCTTTTACCTATTTGTCAAGTGTGGAAAAAGGACAGGCTTTGGAAAAGGAATTGAGCGACTTAGGCGTAAAAGCCAAAGGATTCCGCTCGGATGCTTCCGATTTTGCCGCTGCTGAAGATTTGATCAAGAATTATTTGGAGGATTTCGGTTCTTTGGATGTATTGGTCAACAATGCCGGAATTACCAAAGACGGTTTGTTGATGCGTATGTCAGAAGAACAGTTTGACGATGTTATTCGCGTCAACTTGAAATCTGTTTTCAACTTGACCAAAGCGGCTACCCGTTCGATGATGAAACAGAAAAAAGGCTCGATTGTCAATATCAGTTCCGTAGTAGGGGTAAGAGGCAATGCCGGACAAGCGAACTATGCGGCTTCCAAAGCCGGGATCATTGGTTTTACAAAATCCGTAGCTCTGGAGTTAGGATCCAGAAATATCCGGGCGAACGTAGTCGCTCCCGGATTTATCGAAACTGAAATGACGGCCCAGTTGGATGAGAAAGTGGTGGACGAATGGAAAGAAGGAATCCCGTTGAAACGACCCGGTACGGCTATTGAAGTCGCAGAAGCAGTGGCTTTTTTGGGTTCCGATATGTCTACCTACATCACCGGACAAGTTGTGGAAATCAACGGGGGAATGAATACCTAAGAGGTGAGTGGGAAAATAAGATAAAGCAAAAGGGGCCGGACAGCCCCTTTTTTGTTGAAGTATAGGTTTTAGCTTTTAACAAATAACAAAAGCTTTTTGCGCTGAATACTTAATCATCCCGTTTGACATCTAAATCATCCCGGTCTTTTAATTTTTTATCTATCACGGCTTTGTTCAAAAACTGGTTCAACTGGTCTATGGAATAAGTGCTTTCAATTTCACCGGAAGAGTTGATTTTAATATCAAACCCGGAAAGGTCAGGGTGTACTTTGGGTCGTTTTTTATTTTTTTCTTTTTGACGTTTCATATCTGATCAAATTACGTATAATTTACCTTATAACAATCAAACAGCGGTTTTTTATTGAGAGTTCCGCAAATCTGTCTACGATGAGGCAAATGCGGAACACTGTTTAAATACACATAAATGTTTGGAATCCTTTCCAGGAAAACCAATGAAGAGTATGTTTTCATTCATAGTTACCGAATGAACATTCAGAATTTAGTTTTTTAGAAAGCTCTTATTGAAAAAGGGGGCTTTGAAGAAAAAAGGATGCCGGAATCAGAAATTTTGATTCCAAAGAATGAAATTTAAACAGACTCTAAGGGATAATCTCTATCTTCGAAGAGAAGAGAAAATTAAACTCATTAACCACTAAATAGAAAAAAGGCCACTTGGAACTGATCAAGACAGAACATATTACAAAGCGGTACTCCGAACACGTAGCATTGGATGATGTGAGCATAACCATTCCCACAGGAAGCATATTTGGGCTGTTGGGACCGAATGGGGCCGGAAAAACTTCACTGATCCGGATTATAACACAAATCACTGCGGCAGATGAAGGACGGGTGTATTTTCAAGAAGAAAAACTGGCCCCCCACCATGTTAGCAAAATAGGATATTTGCCGGAAGAACGGGGTTTGTATAAAAAAATGAAAGTGGGGGAGCAGTTGATTTACCTCAGTCAACTGAAAGGGCTTCGCAAAGCGGAAGTCAAGCGGAAATTAAAATACTGGATTGATAAATTTGAAATCGGATCTTGGTGGAACAAAACCGTAGAGGAACTGTCCAAAGGGATGCAACAAAAAGTGCAGTTTATCGCTACGGTATTGCACGAGCCGGAATTGTTGATTTTGGACGAACCTTTTTCCGGTTTCGATCCCATCAATGCGAACATTATTAAAGAAGAAATATTACAGTTGAGAGACAAGGGGGCCACCATTATCTTTTCCACACACCGTATGGAATCGGTGGAGGAACTGTGCGATTATATGGCTTTGCTCAACAAGTCGAAAAAGGTGCTGGATGGCAAAAAGAAGGATATCAAAGAAGCTTACCGTTCCAATACATTTATTGTCGATACCCAGGCCGAATTACCTCTGTTGCCCGCAGGCTATCAGGTAATTGCTTCCAACCGGCATGAAGACGGTTTTTTCAGGTCCCGGATCAAGTTAGATCCTCATATCGATACTAATGCGTTGCTCAGTCTGTTTACCGGTTTTACCACCGTATGTGGTTTGAAAGAGGATATTCCTTCGATTAATGATATCTTTATCGAGACAGTAAATCAAAGTCAGGTCCCTCAAAAACTAGTCATAAAGTGAACAAGATTTTTCTAATTATCAGCCGGGAATACATCACCCGTGTGCGCAAAAAGTCATTTATTGCCATGTCCATTATCGGGCCGCTTTTGATTGCGGCCTTGTATGCCGTACCTTTTTTATTAGCGGTGTACAACAATGAGGAGAAAGTGATTAAAGTGGTGGATGAGAGTGGTTTATTTATCGATAAATTTCACGATTCGGACAAGATTACATTCGTTTTTGAGGAACTCTCCTCCGATTTTCAACAAGTCAAGGAAAACTTTAAAGGAAGCTCTTACGATGCCCTTTTATATATTCCCGATTTGAATATAGAGCATCCCAAAGGCATCTCGATCTTTTCGGAAAAAGGAATTTCCAGCCTTTTACAAAACGATATTGAAAATACCATAGAAAAGGAAATAAGAGATATCAAACTGAAGCGTTCGGGGGTGGATGTACAGGTGTTGCAACAACTCAAAACGAATGTAAAGATCAATATCATTAGTTTAAACGGAGGAGGAGAAGAAAAACAAAGTGCAATTGCCGCTACGGTGGTAGGCGCTTTTGGTGGGATTTTAATTTATATGTTTACCTTTTTGTATGGAGCCCAGGTGATGCGGGGAATTATCGAAGAGAAATCAAACCGGATTGTGGAAGTGATGATTTCATCTGTGAAACCCTTTCAATTGATGATGGGGAAAATTTTGGGTATTGCAGGAGTAGGGCTGACCCAAATCCTTATTTGGGTGTTGTTAGGACTGGTCATTACCGGGGTGATTACCTCCGTGGTGGGCGTGGATTATGCCGATCTTCCCATCAATAAATCCGAGTTGATCCAAACACAATTAAACCAAGAGATACAGAGCAATCCCATGGACAGCGAATTTGTGAAGGGCTTACTCACCATCGATTATGTGTTTATAGTCATTGCCTTTGTCTTTTATTTTCTCTTTGGCTATTTGATGTATGCGGCTCTGTTCGGGGCTATTGGGGCGGCTGTGGATTCGGAGACCGACTCACAACAATTTATGTTGCCAGTGACTCTGCCGTTGATTTTATCCATCGTCATGTCCGGAGCAATTATTACCGAACCCAACGGAATGATCGCCTTTTGGATGTCCATGATTCCCTTTACTTCCCCGGTGGTGATGATGATCCGGTTGCCTTTTATTGGATTTTCCTGGGAGTTATTACTTTCTATGGGCCTATTGGTGTTGGGATTTATTGCAACTACCTGGGTGGCTGCCCGTATTTACCGGGTGGGAATCCTGATGTACGGTAAAAAGGTGACCTACAGGGAATTATCCAAGTGGTTATTTTTCAAATTTTAAAACCATGAAACGGCTTCGGGAAAGCCTCGTGTGTAAAAATTTTGGGTATGTCCTGACATTCCTTTAAAATAATTTTTAATCAACAACCTTTGAAGTATATTTGCTTCTGAATTCGAAGTCTGACTACTATTATAATTTATCACACAAATGGAGTTGACATCAGCTACAATTATCTCATCCATCATAGCATTTGCCATAGTAATTATACTATTGGTAATCCTGTTGCTTTTTGCACAATCAAAGCTAGTACAATCTGGTGATGTGAAAATTGTCATTAACGGAGACGAAGACAATCCTGTGGTTACTTCTGCGGGGTCTACGCTATTGACAACCTTATCAGGCCAGAAGATCTTTTTGCCATCTGCTTGCGGAGGTGGTGGTACTTGTGCCATGTGTAAATGCCAGGTAGACGAAGGTGGGGGAGATGTGCTGCCTACAGAAGTAGGTCACTTATCAAGAGCAGAACAGCAAGAAAACGTGCGTTTGGCTTGCCAAGTAAAGGTTAAAAACGACATGAAAATCCGCATTCCGGAAGAAATTTTCGGAATTAAAAAGTGGGAGTGCGAAGTGGTTTCCAACTACAACGTGGCTACTTTTATCAAGGAGTTTGTCGTGAAATTACCGGAAGGAGAAACGCTCGATTTCCAATCAGGAGGATATATCCAAATTGATGTACCTACTTGTCATGTGGATTTCAGCACCATGGAAATTGCTCCTCATCCGGAAGACCCGGCCGGTCCGGACAAGTTCCGCCCTGAATGGGACAAATTCGGCCTCTGGAGCTTGAAAATGAAAAATGATGAGCCTATTTTCCGGGCTTACTCTATGGCCAACCACCCTGCGGAAGGAAACATTGTCATGTTGAATATCCGTATTGCCACGCCACCTTGGGATAGAGCAAAAAATACTTGGATGGACGTAAATCCTGGAATTTGTTCTTCTTATGTTTTCTCTAGAAAACCCGGGGACAAAGTAACGATTTCCGGACCTTACGGAGAGTTCTTTATCAAAGATACCGGTAAGGAAATGATCTACGTAGGGGGTGGGGCAGGTATGGCTCCGTTGCGTTCGCATATCTTCCACTTATTCCATACGTTAAAATCTAACCGGAAGGTTTCTTTCTGGTACGGTGGCCGTTCCAGAAGAGAGCTTTTCTACACGGAGCACTTCCGTAAAATCGAAAAAGAATTTCCTAACTTTAGTTATCATATTGCACTTTCTGAACCATTGCCGGAAGATAAGTGGACAGTGAAGAAAGATATCGATGACAAAGAAGGCGAAGGATATGTAGGGTTCATTCACCAAGTGTTGATTGACAACTACTTGAAACACCATTCTGAACCGGAAGAAATTGAATTTTACTTCTGTGGGCCTCCAATGATGAACGCAGCTGTAATCAAGATGTGTGACGATTTTGGTATTCCACCGGAAAATGTATCGTTTGACGATTTTGGAGGATAATACCTGAATTATATCAATGAAATCCCTTCGGTCAGCCTTTGTGCTGACCGTTTTTTGTTTGAATAATCCTTATACTCCAAACGTAGAAATTACCTGATGAAACCCTAGAAATATTTTTGCTTAGAATAACTGTTCAAGAGAATGTTTTTCAGTGTATTGTGCATTGAATCAGTTGGTTAGATTAAAATTCCTTGAATGAATTATCCCGCCTGTCTAAAAGACGTGTTCTTTTTGTCTTATCAAAGTGAATTTCACTTGAATTATTTCCTTTCTATTTTAAAACAATGTAAATTTTAATATACCTTTGAATAGGGTGCTCAAATAATTTTGAACGACAATAATCTCTCATAAACCAATTCTCTTATATTTAGAGAACATAGTATTTGTTATGAATGAAAAATACATATTATTAGTAGAGGATAACCCGGAAGATGTTGAGTTTATCCTTTTGGCACTGAGAAAGAACAAAATATTTCATGATATCGTAGTGGCAAAAGATGGTGAAGAGGCTATTCAGTATCTTTTTGGAGAGAAGCAAGAAGGCAACTCTCCGGAAGTAGTATTATTGGATTTACAAATGCCTAAAGTACATGGGATGGAAGTTTTGAGAATGATCCGGGAAGATAAGCGCACCTGTAGTTTGCCGGTGTTTGTTTTGACTTCTTCCGATGAGTTAACAGACATTATCCGGAGTGTGGAGTTGGGTTCGGTGAAATACCTCAGTAAACCTCTCGAGTTTTCTGAGTTTGTAGAAGTATTAGGGAAAATTACCCCGCACTTAACTCTATAAAGCAAGATCTTGAAGTTGATAATATTTGTTAAACTTTAAGGGTGAATTGAGGAGAATAGTGCCTCGCCTTTTCACAAAATTTCGAGAAGGAATTTTGTGAAAAGGCATTTTGTTTTTCAAGTGGGCCTACCTGATGAACGTGCTTCAAGCGATGTCGTTAAAGCTTTCCAAACTCAATAACTAACAAAAACCTATCTGCAAAGCTCTCGTTTATAAATTACACATCACTACCTGATAATTTAGGGGGAAGCATTGAATTGTGGAAAAGTTAGTCAAAAATATCAACCAGGGATTCTTTTCAACCGTCTATGAGTGGGGAGTGGAGCATATTGTGTTTACCTTTCCGGTACATTTGTTTTTCATCCGTATCAAACAAAACCATATTCTTCTATTGTATTGGATCGTTTTGTTCGGGGTGATTAGTGAAAACATAGGGGCCACATTAGGCATTCCCACCTTATTTCTGGACCCTGAGTACAGGGGAGAGGTTAATTTTATCAGTTTCTTTATCATGGGCATGGCCATAGGTTTGTTTATCATGGCCTATCATATCACCTGTTATATCCTTGACAATTACCGCTACAGTTTTCTAATCAACTTTCGCTACCCCTTCTTGATTTTTTGTTTTAATAACAGTGTGATTCCGTTGGCTTTTATCGTGTATTATGTCGCTCAATTCGTATGGTTTCAGAAAGTCTACGAACAAGCCCAAATGGGAAGCCTGATCGCCCAGGTAGCGGGTTTTATGGTAGGTTTGGTGTTTATGTTGTTATTAATCACCGGCTACTTCCGGATGAGTAACCGGGGGCGCTTGCGGCACTTGGCAGAGAATGTGGATAAGAAATTGAAAAAAAACCGTATCCAACGGCAGAAGGTGATGAACCGCTTGCATGATGTTCAAAACCATAAAATTTTCATTCATTTCTACTTTCACCCTCCTTTCCGAATGAAAAAGATCAACCATTTTTATCCTTTTGACAGGGAAACGGTATTGCAGATCTTTAACCAAACCCAACTCAATGCTGTCATCATTTCGTTTGTCTCGTTTGTTTTCATTCTGTTATTAGGCTTATTCCGTGATCACGAATTGATACAGATTCCGGCAGCGGCCAGCGTAATATTATTATTCACCATTTTATTGATGTTATCCGGAGCCTTGTCCTACTGGTTCAAAGGCTGGTCGGTAAGTGTTGCCGCCATATTGCTTTTTGTCCTGTTGTTTTATTTTAAATGGGATTATAAGGATCCTTATCACAAAGCATTTGGGATGGATTACAGTTCTAAAGCACTTTATACGAACCGTAGAGTATATGAGCTAGCCAACAGTACCCATCAGGCAGAAGACAAACAACATACCTTACAAATGCTGAACAATTGGCGGGCGAAATTCCCCCCGGAAACAAAGCCCAAAATGATTCTGATGTGTTTTAGTGGAGGAGGCCAGCGCTCTGCGCTATGGGCTATCCGTACTTTACAGCATTTGGATAGCTCTTTAAACGGGCAATTGATGCAAAATACCTTTTTGATTACGGGTTCTTCAGGAGGGTTGTTTGGTGCAGCGTATTACCGGGAATTATACTTGAAAAAACAAAACGGGGAAGAGATCAACTTATACGACCCAGGGTATTTGGAGCGCATTTCCCGTGATAAATTGAACCCTACGGTCTTTTCAATGATTTCAGCAGATATGTTTTTCCGTTTTCATCGCTTTGATGTCAATGGGAAAACATACTTTAAGGACCGGGGCTATGCCATTGAAGATAAGTGGAATAAAGACACGGAATACTTTCTGGACAAGCCTTTGGACAGCTATGCCTTGCCTGAACAAGAGGCTAAGGTGCCCATGATGTTGATTACCCCAACGATCCTGAACGATGGGAGAAAGCTGTATATCGCTTCTCAGCCAGTATCTTATATGTTAAGAGGTGCACAAAGTCCCGGAGGAGTGAAAGGGATTGAGTTTAACCGCTTTTTTGAAGAGCAAGGTGCTCAAAATATGCGATTGACTACCGCGCTGAGAATGAATGCAACTTTCCCTTATATTACACCTACGGTGGTTTTGCCCAGCAATCCGGCCATGGAAGTGATGGATTCCGGCTATCTGGATAATTATGGTATCAATGATGCTGTCCGTTTTTTGAATGTATTTAAAGAGTGGCTTCAACAAAATACCTCTGGGGTAATTGTGATTTCCGTCCGGGATTCGGTGAAAGGGAGGTATATTGCACAAAATCCTAGAAAATCCTGGGTACAAGAATTACTATCTCCATTGAACAGTGTGTGGCATAGCTTGAGCTATTTGCAAGACCTTTCGAACGATCAGAGCATTGAATACGCTAAAAATTGGTATGACGGAAAATTATACTTGTTGGAATTCCAGTATCAAAACGGAGGGGATGAACATGGAAAAAGAAGGGCGGCTTTGAGTTGGAGGCTTTCCGAAAAAGAAAAAGAAGATGTATTGAATGCCATTTATTCCACACACAATAAAAAAGCAGCACGGGAGCTGTCCTACCTTTTGACCCACGAAGTGGAATAGGCGGGTGAATAGCACCCACCTTTGTTTCGAATATTTTAATTTACCCTTAGTCCGTTTTTACTTTTCTACTGAGCTTTTTGGGGATACCGGTATGTTGATCCAAGGTCTGGTATTTTTGTTTGGCAAACTTATGTTTTCGCTTGACACAGCCGGTTGATGTAATAGAAACCAAGAAAGCGAAAAGTACAATGCTGGTTAGTTGTTTAGGGAAAAGTTTCATGGTTTTGTGCATTAGGTGAATTTGTTTTACGTACGTGATGAACCGATTACCTTTCTACGACAATACATCTTAACTTCAGTGTTGGAATTCCTTACGAAAAAGCTGCAAAGTGGCAATTACCTCATGAAAGAATGCTCCCTGAAGTATGTATTTATAGTACGGCAATAGTGGGTAGTGTATTTACATAATCTATTCGGTAATGTGTTGGCTGGGCAAGTCTTTTGAAAGGGAGGCTTACCCGTAAAGTAATAGTTATGAGAGAAATGCGGATGTTTTGAACTTGTATAAAAACGGTATTATTGAATACGATTGCAAGTCACCATTGTTCTGGTGGAAGTGTACTTCGTAAGCAATGATGATATCTTGAGGAATAAAAGTGCTGGTTGATTTTATCAATCGTTGAGTTTAGAATACCCGAACGACTTTTAAAAAGCGTTTGGCGTAAAGTCCTTCCTTTAAATACGTGATGCAAACCTCCGGGTGTTTTTTGGAAGAAGACGCATGTATAAACTGTATTTCATCACCTTCTTCATTGAGAATGATCCCTACATGACCTGGGGTCCTGTTTTTCAAGTTGGTGCCGGTAAATACGATAACATCTCCTTTCCGGGCTTCATCTAATGAAATATCCTTACCAAAGCCTTGATAATACTTCGAAGACCTGGGTACTTCCAGATCAAAATTTTTGAATACGTAATATACAAAGCCTGAACAATCAAAACCTTTTGGAGAGGCACTGCCATAACGATAAGGAGTGCCCAATAGCTGTTGAGCAAATTGTACTATGCTATCAGGATCTGCCAATTCTTTCTTTTCCGGTGTATGGAAAAGCTTTGAGCAAAATAGAAAACTGGTGAAAATAGCTAATCCGCTTAGTTTAATCAATTTCGTACAGGTTTAAGGTTTGGCTCGTGCGATTTGTTTTAAAAGAGCCCTGAAAAAGTATAAGGGTTGGAATTGTTAATAGTTGGGAGCGAGAAGCTGTGATGTGTCTTCGTTAATTCCCGTAATTTTTATTTCTAACCTCCGGTTCTCATTATGTTTTTTCATAGAGCACTTTACCCCGTTTACACATTCATTGACGGGTTGTTGCTCTCCATAGCCAACAGCACTGACCCGGTGCACTTGAATGCCCGTGTTTTTAATAAAGTTTTTGGCAGCTTCTGCTTGGCTTTGAGAGAGCTCCAAGTTATATTCATCTTCCCCCCGGGAGTCCGTATGGCATCCCACTTCTATGGAAATACCGGGATTTTCTTTTAAAATATCGCTCACCTTACGCAATACATTTTGCCCTTGGCGGCTTAAATGGCTACTGTTTACAGAAAACAGCATTCCGTTAAACACCATTTTCTCTCCGATCTTGATTTCTTTCAACTCAATGGTATGTGAAAACACCTTTTCCGTGATCCCCTTCGTGCTGATTTGTTGTGCCGGAGTGCTGAAATAGAACGCCTTATAAGCCGAAAGGTCGTAGGTTTGATCCGGAGAAAGAAGAAAGTAGAATTGTCCCTGTGGATTGGTGAACAGGGCAAGTCGCTCCCCTGTTTTTTTATTGGTAAGCAATACTTCTGCTTTTGTAATGCCCTTTTGACTAGCTTGGTTGACTACTTGCCCTTTGGCTAGCAATCCCGTACCCAGGTGCATCGGAATTTCAATACTGATTCCTTCTCCGCTTTTAATTCTCCTTTTTTTCAAGTGAAGCTCTTGTGCCTGATAGCCCTCTTTGTAAAAAATAAGGCAATAGGCATGATCTCCGGTAAGTTCGACAAAAAACTTGCCTGTGAGATCGGTGTTTTGTGCCGGGGTTTCTTTATCTAACAAATATTTTCGAATGCCTCTGCTCGTATCTTGTTCTACACGGTAAACCAATACCTGTACCTGCTCCAAAGGCGTTTTTTTCTTTTTTTTGCCTGTATCGGTGATTATTTGGCCGGAAACGGAATATAGGTTTGCCGTCTGTGCCTGGGCAAAATGAGGGGCAACAACAGTGAAGAATAAAAGTGAAAATATAGTATGGAGTCTGCCAAATCGCATTCAGGTTGTTTTGTTAGTTTGAGTTATTTATTAGTTCGTTTTATTTTTATAACAATTATTACACCTAAATATGATAAAATAGGACTTCCCTAAAATTATTGAGGGTTTCTATACGAAGATAATGAAAAAAATACCGTAGAAGGGATTCTTTTGAGGAGCTTGTACTGCAACAGGTGTGGGAATAGGGGCGACTGCCCAGGTACAGCCGGCACCTGACAAGGTCGGAAGGTTATATTTCGATCATTGCCGGATGCCGGTTTAAAAAAATTAAGCCTCAAGGGTAGGGCTTTCCTTGGCTGCTTCTAAGCCCTTACTTTGCCTCAAGGCTTCAATTTTTTCCAAAGGTTTTTCTAATTGGTTTTTCCGGGTAGAGAGCAGGTAGCTGTATTCGGTTTTCGCTTCATCAATCTTTTTCCCCATCTTCTCCATCGACATTGTGAATTTTTCCCATTGCTTTTTGAAGCTTCCCATCAAAGAGAGAATTTGTGAGGCGGTTTGTTCCAATTGAAAATTGTCGATGGCCTGCCGCACAATGGACAAGATGGCATACAAGGTAAAAGGCGAAGAGATAATGACTTTATTGCGAAGAGCCTCTTCCAAAATCTCTTGCCCCTCTTGGTTGATAAAGCTGTAGACTTGCTCATTGGGAATAAAAATTAACACATAATCTACGGTGTTTTCATCGGGGTTGATATAATCTTTGGTTGTTACTTCTTTGATCCTTGCCTTTACATCCTTGAGAAACTGCTCTTTATGTTGCTTTTGTTCCTGTTCGGTGGAAGCATTTAAAAAACGCAAATAATTGTCCAATGGAAACTTTACGTCCATATTCAAAATGAGGGACTGAGGCAACATAAAGGTAAAGTCCGGGCGCTTGTTATTACTGGCCAATGACTTTTGTTTGAAGTAATTAATGCCTTCTACAAAGCCGGCCAATTGAAGTACATCTTCGGCCATGCGCTCCCCCCATTGTCCTCGTATCTTCGTATTTGTGAGTGCGTTTTTTAACTGTTCTGTAGTGCTTTGTAATTGGGTAGTTTGTTCTACACTGGCTTTTAACTGTTGGGAAAGCTGCCCGAATTTATGTACCCGGTCTTTTTCCAGTTCGATAATCAGTCTGCGCATTTGATCCAATTCCGAACGCATATCGGAGATCGATCCGTCAATGTTTTTTTTCTTGTGTTCCAGATCTTTTTCTCCTGACTGTATTTGCTCATTCAGTTTCACATTGGCGATGCGCAAGAAATCATGCGAATTTCGAGAAAGTGCTTCATTGGACAAGGCGCCAAATACTTCCCGAAGTTGTTTTAACAACAATTCGATTTCCCGGTTTTTTTCAGTTAAGAGTTTTTCGTACAGGTCTCCGGCCACATTGGATCTTGCCCTTTTTTCCATGCTGAGAATGATATACACGATACCGCCTCCCAGAACAAAACCGATAATGAATACGACAAATGAATTCATAAGTAAATCGCTGGTTTATAGTGAGTTTGTAGGTAGATTTTTGCAATTAGGTTGAAAATGATAAATTTTAAAACATTTAAGGCTATTCAGGTTAACAAAATTACAAAAATAAAGCATAGAAGTGGTTTAAACGTATAGTTTTTGACCGAAGATGGAATCAAAATCGGCTCATCAAGGCACTTTTTGAAGAGAATAGCCAAAGCTATTGTTGAGAAAAGTAAGACAGAGGAGGCCTTTTTGAAACATTTTTTAGGAAAAAGAAAAAGGTTAATTCACTTCATAATTAAAATAAGGTTTCTTCTTCTCTGAGAATTGTTTATTTTACTATGCTTGACAGAGCATTGCTTTTTTATGTTTAATAAACAACCCTCCTTTTATGAACACTGATGCAAATTTTGTCCCTTACGTACGGGATACTTATCCGCCTGAAGAAATGGAAATACGAGCGAAAGAATTTCATGAATTTATGGAGCAGCGCAGAACGGTACGGCAGTTTTCTTCCAAACCGATACCCAAGGCTGTAATGGAACAAATAGTAATGACGGCTTCTACGGCTCCATCAGGGGCCCATAAGCAACCCTGGACTTTTTGTGCCGTATCCAATGCCGAATTGAAAAGCAAAATCCGGGAAGCTGCCGAAAAAGAGGAGTATACCAATTACCATGGGCGAATGTCGGATACTTGGTTAAAAGATCTGGAGCCTTTTGCTACCGATTGGCACAAACCTTTTCTGGAAGAGGCCCCCTGGCTGATCATCGTGTTTAAACGGGCGTATGAGTTAGATGAGGATGGACAAAAGCACAATAATTATTATGTAAACGAATCGGTGGGTTTGGCTTGTGGCTTTTTGTTGGCAGCGGTTCATCAGGCGGGTTTGGTGGCTTTGACACATACCCCCAGCCCAATGAATTTTTTAACCAAAGTGCTCAGTCGCCCGGAAAATGAAAGAGCTTTTTTATTGATTCCGGTGGGTTATCCTCCTGAGCAAGTGAAGGTTCCGAAATTGACCCGCAAAAAAGTGGATCAGGTCATTGAATTTTATGAGTAAAACCGGATAAGGTTTCTTCTTCTTGCTTGACCAGGATTTGATGATCCAAATGTTGAAGCAAGGCTTGACTTTTTTCCGAATCGAGATAGGTATAGTAATTTAACAGCATACTAATCTCGCTGCGATACACTTTCAGGTTATTGATTTCTCCCAGCCAGTTTTGGATCTTTTTATATTGACGGGCTGCTTCAGCATAATTTTTATCCAAAGCAAATTCCACATAAGTACAAGTGTATCGCAGTTTTTTGGCTTGTATCCTTACGGCATGTAGTGCTTCCAGCGTTTCCGGGCTTTGCTCTCCGTGTTGCTCTTTCATCGTTTCGTATTTCTGTAATCTGCTGTCAAATTTTGCCATAAGCTTAAGCAGGGTTGCATGGGCATCCAACTTGCAGATATAACCGGGCAAATGTAAACACATAAAATCTTCCCAAAGTAACATCAATGGTTCATTATAGTCATTTGGGAGTTGTAAACCTATCTGAAGTCGTTTCATTTTACGGAGTTTTCTGATTACTTTCAACAGTGCTTTGTCAACAGGGACCTGCTCTTTTAAATGTTGCAGATCTTCCAATAAGACGTCCAGGTCCCTGATTTCTCCCAAAGCCTTTTCAATGTTTTGTAACGTTGTGTAAAACCGGCCGGCTACGGTGTTTTCGTCTTTTGTATCTTCTTGAATCAAAAATTTAAGCAATGTCAATAACTTGCGTAAATGGACTCTGGTTTGGTGTAAATCTTCAATGTCTTTGAACTTGAGGCTTTGATGATAGCGTTTTTTAAACTTTTTGAAAATACGTTTAAATTGTTTTTTCCAAAGTTGAAGGTTGTCCGTGTTCTTATGTATATCAGTCATCATTATTGGTAGGTTAGGTAAGCCATATCCATTCATTCAAGCTGCGAAGGAGTTAAAGCCGTGATGCCTTCAACTTTTTCGCGGACCTTATTTGATTTCATGCTGTATTATCCGGCCGTTATATTCTTTATGAAAAATGGGCGACCTTTTCAGTAATTTGAGGAAGAGTAAGAATAAAAAAATTCCCCCTTCCTTTTAGATAAAAAAGAGAAGAGGGGGAGTAAGTTCGCAATACGTATCCGGAAGCGTAATTATTTGGAATATAACCTTCCATGAAAAACTATTTTTTAAAAAGCCATTTATAGAAGGGGAGTTTTTTGTTGTAATTGGAATGTGCTTCAATATCCAACACCTTTAATTTATGCCCTTTCACTTTAAAGTTGGCCTCTCCCGATTTGGGATTGAGCAATTGTCGTACTTTTTGCCAACCAATAAATCCTCCGATACTCCGGTCATCAATAAAAACATCGGCATCGACTTTACGGCTGTATAAATCCGCGTCAAAACTTTCATTGGGAAAGCTGTGGTTGACAGCATAAAATTCCACACCCCGGTCGCGGCAAAACTTTACCGCTTCTTCCAGTTCTTCCCCATGCCGGAAAGTCCAAAGAATTAAGCGATGGCCTTGTGCCTGCATTTCCCGGAGTACTTCAAAGGCATTAATCATTTCCGGACCGATATCCGGATACTTGTTTTCTACAATCGTCCCGTCAAAATCGACAGCTATTTTAAGTTGCTTGTTTACTTCCATAATGCTATTGAGAAAAACCTCTAGTGATTAAATGGTAAATTTGTAATGTTGCTTTTAGGCTTCTATCTTGCTTTTTGAGCTTGGACCGGATAAGAAGCATGGATTTGTTGACTGTTAAATACTTCGTAAAAAAAGCCCGGATTAATTATCTTTAGGGTAGGATTATATTTCAGTTGTTGGGTTGAAAAATCAATCCTAAACCGGCCATTTCCGCTATCAATGATGAAGTTTACATATACGTTTAATCAGACTGACTATCTTTTGACTTGGAGGGGACGTATAGATAATAAAATGCCCTCCGCTTCAGTGTAGTAATTTTTTTAATCTGCAAAATAATAAATAGCTTGTTGATTAAAGAAACGAACAAAGAGAAGAATCCAATAATTAGTGAAGTTTATGGAAAGTGTCCCTTTTAGAATTGAGTTATACGATGGTTTTGCAGAAACCCGAGGCATCTTGCGCTTGGAAAATGAAAGTGTTTTTTTAGAATTTGAAACGAAAGATAGTTTTTTTGGGGTGATTAAGTCCGGGGTTCAGAGTATTGATATTCCATTGAAGTATTTATCTTCGGCACACTTAGCCAAAAGTATTTTTGGTAATAAAATTATTTTGCATGCTCACAGTCTGAAAGCCTTCGAAAAGTTTCCTTCCAGCTCTTCCGGAGAACTGAAATTAGGCATTAAACGCAAATTTAAACATCAGGCAGAAAACTTGGTGACAAACATCAACCTCAAAATTTCCGAAGAACGTTTGAAAGCTCTCAGTGAAGATAACGGATCCTCTAATCAATTAGAGCAATAAAAGGGGCGGCTCTTCCGAATTGAAACGAGAGGTCCTTTGCCGAATCTACCGGACTCGTATTTATTAAAATATCATCTTTTACCAGCCCATGTACACACAAACAGAATATATCCTTTTCATCTGTACCGGTAATTTTTATAGAAGTCGTTTTGCCGAGTATTATTTCAACTTTCTGACGACTCAAATGGGAGGTACGCAAAAAGCTTTTTCCCGTGGGCTGGAAGTCTTTATGGCACGCAACCGCAAAAAAGGAGCTTTGTCTCAGGAAGTACTCGCCTACCTCAAGCAGCTAGAGATACCTCTGGAAACTAATCAACGATACCCCCGGCAACTACTAATGGCAGACTTGCAAAAGGCAAGCAAAGTCATCGCATTGGATGAAACTGAGCACCGGAAAATGTTTCAGCGGTATTACCCGCAGTATGTATCCGGCGTGGAGTTTTGGAAGGTACACGATGTGGACCGCACAACTCCCGAAGAGGCTTTACCTGCGATAAAATTATTAATCGATCGGATGTTTGGTCAGTAAGTTTATTTTACAAGATAATAAGCACAAGTGGTTAAGAAATTACGCAGAAAAGGGAGGTGGTTTACCAGAGGAATTTGTTGGCGTTGCTTTAACCGGAATTTGTATTCATAAATAGGGTTGACTAAATAAAAACGCTGGTGGGTAATTTGAAAATCAGATTTTTTAGCCAGTTTTTCAAAACGCTCTATCGACAAGCCTGTTTGTTTGATATCCAATAATTCTCGCACTGTCCCTTCGCTTTCTCCCATTGAACTCAACAGCGATTTGTAGAAAAACGCAGGAAGTAAGTGGTAATACGGCAGTTTGCTAAGCAGGCTGTTTTGGCAAATTTGCTGATGGCCGCCAAAAGGCATTTGCCAAGGGGGGAAGCCAAAAAATACATGACCGTTGGGTGCCAGGATCTTCTTTAGCAGTTCAAAAAGTTGAGGCTTATGATGAATATGTTCAATCACATCTTTTAATACGATGAGGTCAAACCTTACGGGCAGTTCCTCCTCAAAATCAACATCAAAGATATTTTTATGGATTAAGTGTACCAGGCCTTCTTGCATCTCTTTTTGAAGTAACCGTTGAGCGGAAGCATACATGGTTGGGTTCAACTCAACGCCATATACTTGACAGCCCGCTTCTAAGAAGCCTTTTAACACTCCTCCGTCTCCACTGCCAATCTCCAGGATTTTTGCCTTTGTAGGGAGGTCATACCGCTCGCGTATAAAGGGAATGACATGGTTGAGGGTAGCTTTTCTCAGGTATTCGAAATAGATGCTCCGGTCTTTATGAAAGTCAAATGCCATGAAGTTTGAGTCCGTTTGTGATGATTATATTCATTCGGGTGTTTGAAGCAATTTCTGCAAGGAGCAAATATAAATTGAGCGGTATTAATTATTTGCTTTCAAAGTGATTTCTGTAAGATTTTTTTCAAAATACTTAATGCAGGGTTTACACAATGGTCATAATATGTTATTTCGCCTGTTGCCAGTATTCAAGGGGTTTCTTCTAGTTTTGTCGGGATTTAAACTTTCAGTAAAGCGTATTTTCCGCTAATATTACTATCATAGGATAAATTGTGGTAGAGTCAGGTTGTTTTACATCCTGACTCTGTTTATTTTGAATGATCCTAAATTGGGAAAATGCTAAACATACGCTGTTGCTATATTGCCGTATATTTTTCCCTTTTTACCAATTAAAAAATACGGCATTGGCCAATAAGATTTTGCCACTGTACCAAAACCCTCTGAATACAGGAGAGTCGGCAAAATAGACAAGCTGGCCACTGCCATAACTTTCCGTACCGATCACCAGGGAGGCTTTTAGTTGTTGCTTTACTTTGTGCCCGGTAAACCCGCTTACAGGCTCAGCCTCTTTAATCACTCCTACATTCCAGCCGCCCGATGATAAATAAGGGTAAGCTTTGGCATTGCGTTTCATACTGAAGGTATAGGAGCCTTCTCCAAAACTAAGTGGGTGGGTTTCATCCAGGTAAACTTTGTAAATACTACCCGGTACGCTGGAAGAAATCCCTTCACGTTGGGTATTCCCATATTTTTTTAACAGTTGATCGTTTGACGGTTGGGTTTTGTTATCCGAAGCCTGGTCGGCTTCCATTCGCTGGAAAAGCTTGGTTTTGGAAGTCAAGGTGCTTTGAATGGCTTTTTCCAAAACAATCAACCGGCCTCCTTTGGAGGTAAAATCTAATAGCAACTCCCGGTATTCCTGATAATCTCCGGAAGGAAGAATAAGGACATTGAATTTGCTTAAATCTACTTTTTCCAAATAGTCGGTGCGCAAGTTGGTGACGGGAAATTGCAGGTCTTGTTCAAAGTAGTGCCAAAGCTCTCCAAAGGCCGTGGGGGAAACTTCCGGACCGCTGATTAAAGCAATGGATGGCTTGGAAATATAGGTCATATACCCGGAGCCTAAATCCTTGCCCGAATGCATAAATCCCGTAGATGTACTGTGTAGTTGAACTTTACTTTGATCGGCTGCTTCTCGTACTACTTTTCCCAAAGGCTCTTCCAGGTGCCCATTGTCGGCTTGAGTAATGACCAAACTTCCTCGTTGGTATTCTATGCCATTTATACTGAAAGGCTCCATGGCAAATCTGACATTGATAGTTTGCTGAAGTACTGCAGCCAAAAAGTGTACACTTCCCAAAGCATCCCAATGGACAATATAGGCATAGCTATTTTCCTCAATACCTTTGTTTTCAGTAAAGGGAGGTAAGCTTCCTTCCTTAGGAACAAATGCTTTTTCACCCTTAAGTTGATAGGCATCCAAATTATACACATATGGCAATGCCCAAGAAGTTAAGTCATAGGTGAGCGAATCTTCCAGTTCAGGATGAGGGTCCATCACAACTTGTAACAACTGTGCTTTGGGTTGGAGGGTGGAAATGACAATATCCTTAGGGTCGAGTGAAAGGTTTTTGGTTGTATTAGTTTTATAATGGAAGCCTCTCAAGTTTTTGATATGGCTATTCCCTTGAGGATGTCCGTAGCGAATTCCTTGTTTATCCAATAAGGTCAGAAAGTCTTTGATCCTTCCTTCCGGGTTGGTATTTTTGATTACATAGGTTGTCGGAGTGGGCTGGGTTTGAAAGTACTTTTCAAACTCTTGAAGCAACTGTTCCCTATGTAAATACGCGGACTCGATGGTAGATAAACTGGCTTCATAATGATGAAGCATACGGTCTGCCAACGTCAATGGGATACCCGTTTGAGCGTCTTGCAATATGCGTCCGGCTTTTCCATGTCCTGATTGTTCGTAAGTAAAGCCGACTGCACCTTGAAAAGTGGGCCAGGTATCTCCATAGCTGGGGTAGAACAAATCAAATACTTCTTTAGAGAAATAAAGCCAATTGTTTTGGTCAAAATACTTGCTGTGATTTTGGGCAACATGTTGTTGAAACTCTTTTTGCCACTGGGAGATGGCTGGATGTAGCGGTGCGGCTGCCGGGCCAAAAAAATAAGAATTTCCACTGCTCATTTCATGCAAATCCACATGCACATGAGGCATCCATTGTTGGTAAATTTTAGTCCGGCAGGCACTTTCTTGTTGTGTTTGCCATAGCCAGTCCCGGTTTAAATCAAATAAATAGTGGTTGAACCGCCCGGTAGGCCAAGGCTCCCAATGTTCACTGGCACTTATCTCAGGGTTGGGATGCGTATGGCTTGTCTGGCGATACCAATTGACATACCTTTCACGGCCATCGGGGTTTTCACAAGGGTCTACTACCACCAAGGTATTGTCCAGCCAAGTTGCGATGTCCTGGTTTTCACCGGTCGCCAAAGAGTAAAGGACTTTCATGGCGGCTTCAGTACCGGCGGCTTCATTGCCATGAATATTATAACTCAGCCATACAATGGGAATTTCTTTGGCAACAGCTGCTTCATGGCTCAGCTTTATCTTGGAAAGGTGCTTTAAGCGAATCTGTTCAAGGTTTTGTAGGTTTTCAGGAGAAGAAATGAATGCCAGAAGTAAAGGGCGGCCTTCGTAGGTTTCTCCATACCGGACCACTTTTACCCGGGGGGAGAGGGCATCAATATGTTCGAAATAATCGATGACCTGATGATGAAAGGTGAACTGTTGGCCTAGTGGATAATGTAAAAAGGCACTGGGGGACTGTAAAGCTTGTGCATATGAAAAAAGTACAGAGCAAAGAAAATACAGCAATAGCAAATATTTGTTCATAGGTTTAAGGTATTTTTATGTTTGGGGAACCCGCAGTTTTTATGAAAAGATACAAACTCCTGAACAAAATAACCGAATGCAACGGATATTAGCCGCATGCCGGAGTGAAATTTCAATAGCTGTGATAGGAAGTACTTTAATAATTAATCGGCAAGGCGTAGAAAGCATTTGAGAACTTTTCAGCCATCTTGCTTTTTTAGTCCGGCCATTACCGGATGACTTAGTCAGGAAATTATATAATTATTCAAAGTACTTCATTGATTATCAAAATAAAATAGTACATTTCCAGATTCATTCCGGGTGGTATCGCACTTGTTTTAGACCGGGTACGGTTTGAGTTTTTGGGAGGAGTCGATAAAATCTTTTTAAGTGGATGAAAGCAATTCTGTATAGGTCTTTACAGACAGTGGAAAACCCTTGTAAATCAATTAGCAGCGTGTGCAATTTTTTGGATAAGAAACTTTTTATTTTATGAAAGCCGCAAGATCTTAAGAATAGAAAAAATCGTTCGTTAAATTGCCTGATTCCACTTAGATAAAGAAAAGTATTTATAAATAACCGTTACTTTTGTATCCTGGCCCGAATAGCTGGAAAACATAAAGGTTCCTACTTCTTTTATTCTTGACTCACAGATCAACGTTGCTTTTTAATAGAAAGTAGAAGGGAGTATGTAAAACAATAGATTACAAAGGTTTTTGGGTAGAAAAGGGAGGTATTGAGAATACTTATTGTTAAAATATGCGAATGAAAATGGTTCTTCCATAGGCCTCTGTATTTTTGCGGGTCTTACTAAGTGCACATGAAGCAGGTCCTTAAGGTATCTTAATTGGTGGTTTACGAACGTTTGTTTCTATGTGTAACTATCCTGATATTAACAAAAACTATTCTTTGGGGTGATTTGATGCAAATCGCTTGATGCCATTCCGAAAGAATAAACCAAAACTTGAATTACGAATTAGCAATTGTCGCTGAGTTTAAATGGATCCAAAACTATCAAACTTAATTAGCCATCACGATACACAGTCCTGGGCTCACCCTCATGCCTACCTGGATTTTGAAGGGAAGGTAATTAGTATTGGTAGGCTCTCTGATGAGCTGATTACCCCTGTACATGAACAGCCAAGCCAAGGCGCCTATTTTCCTGATTACTTATATGTTGAGCATAGAGAAGAGTTTCTGCTTTGTTTTGCGAAAGCTAAAACCCAACAAACCCCACAAGTAAGCAAACTGCTGCTTTTGGAACAACCGGAGGAGTATTTGAGGTATAGTATCAGTCCTATTATTCACCATGGAGCCATGGTGTTTTTAGTGTTTTTTGAAAAAATTAAAATCCCTCTTCAACTCACCGAGACAGAGGGGGATGCTGCCCAACACCCGGTACAACCTTCTTCGGGCAGTACGATTGAAAAGCGCCTTGAATTTATTGCGAAGGCAACCCTGGATGGGATTTATGACTGGGATCGCCAACAAAGAAAAATTTGGGGAAATAAGGGCTTTTACCGAATGCTGGGTGTGGAGGAAGGGCAGGATGTGGACATTCAGGAATGGTGGACCAACCAGATTCATCAGGATGATCGCCCCTATTTGTTAGAAAAAATAGCCTGGACATTTCAACATAAATTGAGTAAAATCACTCATGAATACAGGATCAACCGCCCGGACGGCTCCTATATTTATGTGTTGGACCACGGTTATATCCTGTATAATCAAAAGCAGGAGGCAGAGCGGATTGTGGGGGCCATTACTGATATTACTCAGATGAAAGAGGCCGAAATCCAACTGAAGGCTTCAGAGGAAAAATTCAGAAGAACGTTTAGCTCTGCTCCGGTGCCGATTGCGATCTTCCGTTCCGATGACGGTTCGTTTGTGGATGTAAATGCTTCTTTCCTGGAGTTTTCCGGTTTCTCAAAACGTGAGCTGATCGGACAGTCCGCAGGGTCCTTAGGCTTGCATTTACTCTCCGGGAAAGGGAGTGAAAGTGCGGAAGACAATGTCGCCTTTGAGTTGAACTCTCAAAAGCGTTCCGAATTGGAATTTTCCACGAAAACCGGCGAGAAACGCTTTGTATTGGTTTCTTCGGAGTGGGTACAGATTGACCATGTGGCATGTGTATTAACCATGCTCTACGATATTACCGAACGCAAACTGGCCGAAGAGAAAATCTTGGAAAATCAGCGTTTGGTGAATTCGATTAACCAAAACCTGACAGAAGGGATTTACCGGACGGATGATTCCGGTAATTTTGTGTATGTCAATAAAGCCTTTATCGAGCTCTTTGGATTGAAAGAGCAGGAAGGGGGCACAAAAACCTCTTTTGGGGCGCTGTTTTCCGAAGGAAAAAAACACCTGGAGTTGTTAGGCAAATTGGCAAATGAAGGCTGTATAAAGGATGAGGAAATTAAAATGCTCCGGCAGGATGGAAGTCAGTTTTGGGGTTTGCACAGTTGTATCCTGTCAAAAGATACGAACGGTGAGGTCTTTTATGACGGAGCAATTGTAGACATTACCAATCGCAAACAATATGAACAATTGTTGGAGGATAAAAACGTGGAGCTGGAAAAAATCAATAAAGAACTGGATCGCTTTGTATACAGCGCCTCTCACGATTTGCGGGCTCCGCTCACCTCAATTTTAGGCTTGCTCAACATTGCCAAGTACGATGTAAAAGAACCCGTAGGTTTGAAATATCTCGATATGATCAAAACCAGTGCGGAACGTTTGCAAAAATTTATCAAAGACTTAATCAACTACTCGCGAAATTCCAGAACACAGCTTAATATCGAAGAGGTAAATTTCAAACAGTTGATTGACGAAACGTTTGAGGAACTGAAATTTGCCGGGGATTGGGACAAAATCAGAAAGGAACTTCATTTTCAGGAGCAGGATGGGTTCTATACGGATGCCTATCGCTTAAAAATGATTTTTAACAACTTGATTGTCAATTCTATCAAATACCATCGCTTCCGGCAAGAGGACCCCTACTTGTACATCGATGTTACCGTTAATCAGGACAAAGTGACCATTCTCATAAAAGACAATGGCCGGGGAATCTCACAAGATCATTTGGATCATATTTTCGATATGTTTTACCGGGCTGCAGAAGATTCGGAAGGTTCGGGCTTGGGCTTGTATATTGTAAAAGAAACGATCCACCGCTTGAAGGGAAGCATACAGGTAAGCTCAAAAGAAAGGGAAGGCACTCTGTTTACCATTGCTCTGCCTAATTTGATTTCGGAACTTGAATAGTTGCTGCCGACCTTCCCCATTTCGTTTTTATGAGTTATGAAATTTATCGTGTACGTTTTGCAACGGCTCACTTAAATTTTTAGCGAATTGTCCGATCTGTGAAAGAGCTTTAGGTGTATTGTATTGAAAACTTTCGAAAAGCTACTCATATTCGCTAGTTTATCCGAACTCTTGTGGGGATTTATTTCGTAATGTAAATAGAATTCACTAGATTGTATTATAGAATAAATAAAATTAACAGACAGTGTTATGAGCAATCACAATAATTTTTTCAATGTATTAGCGGCTGTTATCGTAGGTGCTTTAATTGGCGCTGTGTCAGCATTGTTGTATGCACCTGAAAGCGGCAAGAGAACCCGTAAAAAATTAAACCGCAAGTTAAGGGACATTAATGAAAACCTAGAGGATTTAGTTACTGACAGCAAGCACAGGATAGCATTAATGACTGAAGATGCCGAACACAATTTCTCTGATTTGGTAAAAAAAGGAAAGAAACTGGTAAATGGTTAATAAAATAATAATGCCTTTTTGCTGTATGTGAAAAGGCATTATTATGACAAAATATATAAAACTACTTTGATGGAGAAGGAGAACAGTAGGGTATGCCGTTTCTCCTTCTTTTGCTTTATTCAAATCATGTAATTGAAAATTTCACTCAAACAAACCGAATCATTATGTGTAACCGGAATAGCTTTTTTAATGTACTATTAGCCCTGTTTGTCGGAGCTTTTACCGGCATTGTGACTGCGATGTTTCTTACTCAGGATGAAGAAGAAGGAGGGGGGAATAAATTGAACCGGATTTTGCATGACATCAATGAAAAACTTGAAAGGCTGGTCAATCTGGGTAAAAAAGAATTGAAAAAAATGAGCGATCGTGTAGAAGATAAAGCCGAAGAAGTAATGAATAAGGGAGAATCTCTTTCGAACGAGTAGCTAATTAAAAAGCCTGAAAATGACCAATAAACCCTCTTTTTAGAGGTGAGAAGTTTTTTAAGGAGTCGGGTTAAGCAACTCTCTGCTTTGTTGAGCGCTATTTCTCATGATAGCGTACCAAGAACCTTAAAAAAAAGAGGTTTCAAATTAAAAAACTCCAGGGTACATGAAAATGAACCCTGGAGTTTTTTAGTTGCTTCGTGATTTTTTTGTTTATCGCACTCGTATTCTTCTGCCAACTCTTAAAGTCGTTCTTCTGGAAATGCCGTTGAGTGCACAAAGCTTTCCAATGGAAGTGCGATACCTGCGGCTGATTTTCCAAAGAGAATCCCCGGAGCGTATCCGGTGGTATTGTGCTTTGGCATTGGCAATTAAGCCCGAATAGACTTTGGGGTTGATGGTAAATTCTTGGGCCAGTAATTTTTTCTCTCCGAAGTCAAACATATGTTTGGGGTTAAAAGCATGGCCTTTATACCGTACTTCAAAGTGCAAATGCGAACCTGTACTACGTCCTGTGTTGCCACCCCAGCCAATCAGCTCTCCGGCTTTTACTTGGTCACCTACTTTTACCAGTCTTTTGTTCAAATGCCCATAGAGCGTTTCCAAACCATTGTCATGACGGATCAGCACATAGTGGCCATATCCACGGTAATTGTACTTGGAAATCCTCACCACCCCGTCAAAGGCGGAAAAGACAGAGTCTCCTACTTCCAAATCCAGGTCGATACCATGGTGCCAACGGTACCAGCGCCTTCCGAATTTGGATGTCACCCGGGTCGTTTTCAAAGGAGCTGACCAGGATGTTTCCTTTTCCAGATCGAAAAGAGCGATTTTTACCGTATCGCTAAAGCTGGCAATGCTATAGGGGTAGGGGTTGACATTCTGTGTGTCCCAAATGGCGAAGTAATCTTCATTGTTGAGGTAGCGAAAGGGGATAGAGACATTGGGACTGATGATGACCGCATCTTCCAGGCACGCTTCGTTTTGTGCATAAGAATCGTGCATGGAAAAGAGGTTGCTTTGAAAAATGTCCTCTTTTTGAGATTCGTCACATTGGGTTCCGTGTTCCCATACCCATTCCGGATTGTAATAGGTAGAGTCAGCATGTAACCGCTTCTGTATCGCCTTTATAAGTATATCCGCTTCGGTATCAGAATGTGAAAGGAAGGATGGTTTTATATAACTGGCCGGGTTGATTTGCTTTTGTGCCAAAAGCATTGAACAAGAGCCCCAAAAGACCCACATCAAAACCAATAACCTTTTAGGAGTTGGATTAAAGTTCAGCAACATAGATAATTGTTGTTGTTTGAAGTTTGCAAAAGTAATGAAAAAAAGCTATCTGTGAAAGATAGCTTTTCAAAAGTATTCTTTGCAAATTATTCTTCGTTAACTAATTCTTTTGCAGCCAGGTATCTTTCGGCATCCAAAGCCGCCATACAACCGGAGCCCGCAGCGGTGACAGCTTGGCGGTAAATATGGTCCTGAGCGTCTCCACAGGCAAATACTCCTTCCAAATTAGTACGGGAACTCCCTGCTTCAGTGATCAGGTATCCGTTCTCATCCATATCCAATTGCCCTTTGAAAATATCCGTGTTAGGTTGATGGCCAATGGCTACGAAAAATCCGGTTGCCTGTATATCTCTTTCCTCTCCGGTCACATTGTTTACGACTCTTACGCCTTCTACCTCCTCTTTTCCCAGGATTTCTTTGGTAGAAGTATTCCAAAGAACCTCCAGGTTTTCGGCATTTTTTACGCGTTGCTGCATGATTTTAGACGCCCGCATTTCATCTCTTCTCACCAACAAGTATACTTTTTTACAAAGTTTTGCCAAGTAGCTGGCCTCTTCGCAGGCCGTGTCACCACCTCCTACAACCACTACATCCTGGCCTCTGTAGAAGAAACCGTCACATACTGCACAGGCAGAAACTCCTTTGCCATTCAGCCTTTCTTCGGACTCCAAGCCTAACCATTTAGCGGAAGCACCGGTAGAAATAATGACCGTTTCGGCGATCACTATGTGCTTTTCGTCTACCGTGACTTTATGGGCACCGGGGTTGAATTCCACATGGGTAACATAACCCGTCCGGACGTCACAGTCAAAGCGCTCCGCTTGTTTTCTGAAGTCTTCCATCATCATGGGGCCTTGTACTCCCTCTGGGTAACCTGGGTAATTTTCTACATCATTGGTGATGGTTAACTGGCCTCCGGGTTGATCCCCTTGATACAATACAGGTTTCATTCCGGCTCTTGCCGCGTAAATACCTGCTGTATAACCTGCCGGGCCTGATCCGATGATCAAACATTTTATCTTCTCTTCTGCCATTGTCTTGTGTTTTAAAAATATTCCTA
Source organism: Rapidithrix thailandica (assembly GCF_039710355.1). Lineage (NCBI taxonomy): Bacteria > Pseudomonadati > Bacteroidota > Cytophagia > Cytophagales > Flammeovirgaceae > Rapidithrix > Rapidithrix thailandica. The sequence goes on from NZ_JBDKWZ010000004.1 coordinate 197,477, forward strand.
TGTGCGTTTTTTGTATAAATAAATATCAGAAAAACGTATAAACATGTCGAAGGGTTTCCAGTTTGAACGTGTTACATTTTTTGAACAAATTCAGCCCTTAAATGTTTTGACAAATTAATCCTCCAGTTCAATGGATTCCAACAAATCGGCCAATTCGTCAAAATTGTTGTAGCCTACTTTGATTTCCTCACTGCTTTGAAGCACGATCCCTTCGGGATTTACCGTATCCAAAATAGGGTTCAGGTTTTGCAGATCAAAACGGTACGCTAAAAAGATGCGGAATTGCTGACAAAGTTGAGCGATTGCAGCTTGGTCAAAGTTTTGCTGCGCTCCGAAATCCAAAATGAAAAAGGCAACTTGGGTATGGTACAAACTTAAATGAGTCCTTAATCCTTGTATATTGTCAAACTGCTCTACTGGTACTTTATAAATAATAGGAGTGTCAGAGGATGCAACTGAAGCAAGTTGGGCTTCCTGAGAGATTTCGATATAATCCAGTTGGAATCCGGAAAGATCGGGCGTTTCTTCGGAAGAAATTTCTCCGACTGCCTGAATCCCTGATAACCAACCCATAATTTCCTGAAAGTCCTCCGGGTTGACATATTGAGGGTGTACAGGATCTACCGGGATGCCCATCATTTCCACTCCCATACCGGCACAGTATCTACCATTATGAAGGTTTGAGACTCCACTAACTTTAACTCTTGTTCTCAACGCCATAGCTATGCTGATTTTTTACTGCGCAAAGGTGGAAAAAATATTAGATTTATCATTAAATTTCCTTTATCAATTTGTGAGCACTTGCTTTATGTTGTTGTGTGCCTCCTCTTTTTTGCCTACCGGATTTATCCTGATTTGCAAAGTTAAGCGAATGCTATAGAAGTTCTTCGTGCCTGAAAAGGTATTTGAGGTTTTGTGATATTCGGAAAGGAATGTTGTATTTTTGTGCTTTTGTTTTCAGTGAGATACATTCCTATTGGGTATCTTTGGCCCGGTTTAATTTATCCTCTAGGCGCTGCCTTTTATTTTGGATAAATTTGTGAGTTAGTGTTAATTTTAAAGTCGAATTAATCAATTAAAACTAAATATTATGGCAGTAGAAATAGCTACGGATAGTACATTTAATCAATTCCTGGAAAAAAATGATAAGGTAGTGGTAAAGTATTTCGCTAATTGGTGTGGAAGCTGCCGCCTTTTCAAACCGAAATTCAAAAGATTGTCAAACGATGAACGCTTTGAAGGGGTGACTTTTTTGGATGTGAATGCTGAGGAAAACCCGGAGGCCCGTAAAAAAGCCGGAGTAAATAATTTGCCCTTTTTTGCGGTGTTTAAAAACGGTGTTTTGGTAGAAGGAGTACCTACCAGTAAAGAAGACGCTGTGGTGGAACTGCTTGGAAAATTGTAGTTTTTTTTAATATTGAAATAGAAGTTTAAACGAGGTTATTGTATGAAAATACCTGTTATCAAAAAGCTTGTAGAGCAATATACAATAGAAGAATTGGAAAAAGCTGAGGCGGCACTTGCAGAAGAGCAAACTCCCGAAATTGTCATAGAGGGCAGTGATGAGGGCGAGCAATTGACACATGCATTTGCTGCGATGTGGATTAAAAAGAAAGTGGATGAAGAGAAGTTGGAGTTCAAAGAAGCTCTTCGGGAATATACGAAAATGGTAAGAGGATCGATCAGTTAACTACTCGAGCATAATGCTTGTCCATGGCAATGAAGCTGTGTATGAAAAAGCCACATACGATGAACATGTGGCTTTTTCATTTCTAGGTACAAGAGGGCGTTATGGTTGTATATGAAAACGGTCACTGTCCAGATGTGCCGGAAACTTCTGGCGAAACTGCATTAATTTTTCCCCGCTGAGGCTGATCGTCCGTACACAATCTTCCGCTCGTAAATCCTCTACTAGTTCTCCTTTAAAATCGTATGCTTTTGAATCTCCGGCATATGTAATTCCTTTTCCATCGATGCCGATCCGGTTCACACCCACGGTGTAGCAAAGGTTTTCAATAGCACGGGCTGGCAAGAGGCAATTCCATGCATTGGCCCTGGCTGCCGGCCAGTTGGCAAGGTAGATCAGACAATCGTAGTTTTCCGCAGGAGTGGAACGGCTCCAAACCGGAAACCGCAAATCATAACAAATCAAAGGACAGACTTTCCAGCCGTTGATTTCTTCAATGAGTTTTTGGGTGCCTCCGGCATAAGTCTTGTGTTCTTGAGCCATCCGGAAGAGGTGCCGCTTGTCATAAAAGGAATAGGAACCGTCCGGACGCATCCATATCAGCCGGTTAAAGTAATGACCGGCATCCACAACAATATAGCTACCAACCACCACCGCTTGGCTTTGTGCCGCCATTTGCTTCAGCCACTTAAAGGTTTGTAAGTTTATAGGTTCGGCCAGTTGGGCGGCATTCATGCTAAAGCCTGTAGAAAACATTTCCGGCAATACGATCAGATCCGTACTTTGAGGCGTAATTTGCCAGAAAAGCTCCTCAAAATGTGCCAGGTTGGCCGTTTTGTTTTCCCAGTGTAATGCGGTTTGGATCAATGTGATTTTTAAATCAGCCACAGAGTTGAATGTAAAATGAGTGAATAAAACAATTCCAGAAAGTATAAAGATAAGATAAGTGCTTCAATAAGCCATTCCACAAAAAAACCTCCGATGATTCGGAGGTTTTTGACCCAAAGGGTGAAACTTAAATAGGTTCTAAAATAAACTAAACTGACCGGGAAGTTTCTTTTTCTTGCGCAGGTGGATTTTGTCTCCTGCTTGTATTTTAGAACCGTACCACATCTGGTTTTTCCGGAGTAGGTGTTCGAATTGAATGCCATAGCGTTGAGCAATGCCATACAAGGTTTCCCCTTTCTTTACAAAATGATACTCGTTGCCTTTGGCCGCTCTGGATCGCTTTCTTTGTAAGTAAATAATTTGTCCGGGAATTAGCCCGTCTCCTTTGCCTAATTCATTGTAAAGCTCCAGGCGTTTTACGGACAGTTCAAAGCGTGCCGCCAGACTTTCTTTGGTATCTCCTTCAGCCACAATTACCGCCTCCAGTCCATTGACGGAAGTCGTTTGTGAGGAAGAACTAAGAGGAGGAGAGTCAATATTTCCCGAGGGTGGGGTGACAGGGGTACCACCTGATTGGGAAGCATTGTCGTATTGGCTTAGGTTATAACGTTCGATAATATCGATGAGCTTCCGGGCATAGGTACGGCTTGTAGCATATCCGGCTTTTTGCAAACCCTTGGCCCAGCCTTTATAATCAGTAATTCGTAATTGAAACAAGTGTTGGTACCTCGAACGGGTAGATAAAAACTCGGCATGATCCATATAGGATTCCAACACCGTATTATACTTCCGGAAGCATTCGTTTCTCCGGTCGTCATTCATTCTCATGGACTTTCCTTTCCAATCATGGCATTTAATCCCAAAGTGGTTGTTGGCTTTGCGGGCAAGTGTGCTATTTCCAAAACCTGACTCCAACATCCCTTGGCTAAGGGTGATACTTGCGGGGATTTTTTTTAGATACATATTTTGAATGGCCGCATCTTTAAATGTATTGATGTAGCTCTCCGGAGTCATTCGGTTGGAGAGTTGGGCTTGACCTTCCAAAGATGCAAATGTTATTACCCACCAAAAGATCAGTGCAAAACGTATCTGCATTACTTTCATCGGTTTAATTGTTAAAAGAGTTATCCAAACTCATAAATTTTTGACAAAAATTCCGTCTTACGGATTATTTTCAGTTCAAAGAAACAAACTATTTGTCAAATACGAGTCGACTTATCTTTTAGGTTTCAAAAATTGTCCCGGAAAGCAGAGGAGGTGATAGCCAAAAAATATAAAAAAACCAGCTTCTACTTTGAAGCTGGTAGGATATTTATACCTTTTATTGAAGCATGTTCAGAAATCTACCGACTGAGAAAGTTGATAACGAGGGATTATTCGTGTTGGTTGAAAGTTAACACAGAGCGCTTGGCGTGATTGGCCACTTTCTCCGCAATACTACCATATAAGAGGTGAGCGAGCCCGGTTCTGCCATGGGTGATCATCGAAATCATATCGGCATTGATGGAATTGCTGAATGCCCGGATGCCATGTTCCGTACTGTTGTCTTTGTAGGTATTGATCGTGTATTTTTCCAATTGAAATAATTGCGCAAACTCTTTCATTCTTTTTTGAGCTTTGTCTTCCATCGAAAGGCTTTTGATGACCGTCAGCAAATGGAGTTGGGCATCAAAGATTTCTTGTAGCATTTTCAGTTCTTCTACCGCTTCGCGATTGATTTTTTTGAAATCCGATGCAAAGACAATTTGCCCCATTTGTGGGTGTTCCGCACGGTTTTTTACGATAAACACCGGCTTTTTCACCTTGCGGATAATTTGTTCGATCGTAAGGTGTATCGCATGATCTTCCAATTGCGAACATTGAGAGGCAACCATGATCAAGTCCGCTTCGTTTTCCGCAATAAACGTTGCCAGTTTTTTAGATTTATTGTCAAAAATAATCTGCTCCTGGATCGTAACCCCTGCGTCAGAATAACGGTTGATCAGTTCGCCAATGCGGTATTTGACTACTTCCAATAATTTATGGACATAGTGATCGTGCAAGCGGCTGTCTGTAGCACCACCGATTCCGGCTCCCCCTACGGAACCAATGCCACTGCCAAGCCCTCCGCTAATGGCCGGGGGAACATCTACCACATGAAACAAAGTGATCTTGGCATTTCGCTTTTTGGCAATGGATACAGCAAGATCTAAGGCATTATCAGCTTCTTCGGAAAAGTCGGTGGAAACGAGAATAGTATTTATTTCCATGATTTTTTGGTGTTTATGAAGTAATTATTAAGGTATAATGTAAGGGATATTTGGAAAATGTACAAAAAATACCCGCTGATTTGCCTGTAACAATTGTTAATCCATTGGTGTATGCCAAGAAAGGATGTGATTTTTTTAATAGAAAGGAGTAAAATAGGGGTTGAAACTGAAGTGCATTCAAAAAGGCATTGTACACCAATGCCTTTTTGAGTTTTTTATTATCGGGCCAAGTCATGGCCATTACCTTTTTTGGATACTTCTTTTTAATTGCCAAGAATGACCGGAAGTCCATCTTTGCCGCTACCGATGATAATGACTTTGGAGTTAGACGAACTGATCAATTCCCGGGTAGCTTCAATCCCCCGCATTTTCAAGAGGTTGTCTGTCAGACTACTGTTGATGATTTGGTTGGCTTTAGCTTCCCCTTCGGCGGCAATCCGTTTACGTTCTGCTTCACTTTTCTCTTTTTCCAGTTTAAACGTATAAGCCAAAGCCTCTTGTTCCTGTTGCAGTTTATTTTCAATAGCTTGTTTGATCTGCTCCGGCAAGCGGATAGAACGGATCAAAAGGGTTTTCATTTCAATATTGTTACCGGTGAGTACATTATGCGTTTCGGCTTTAATGGTGGTTTCCACTTCACCGCGCCGGGTTGAATAAATTTCCTCTGCGGTAAACCGGCCCATTACCTGCCGGACAGCAGAGCGGACCTCCGGAATAATTAATGTAGTGGGGTAAGACACTCCGAAGGATTCGTGCAAAAAGCCAATCCGGTCGTAGATGGGGTGGTAACGCACAGTGACATCCACGGCAATGGATAGCCCGTTTTTATCCAGAACGTCCATCGTTTCTTCTATTTGTTGTTCTTTTACATTGTAATTGATGAAAGAATTCCAGGGGGCGATGATATGAAAACCGGGGATAAGCACATTTTCTTTATCCAATCCTCCGCCAAATTTTTTAAAAATGACGGCTCTTTGTCCCGGTTGAAGCGTGTAAAAAATATTATTTGAAAAATAAATAATCAGTATTAAGGCCACTGCGCCTCCTACAATCAGGGGTAATAGGTTTTTGTTTTGCATATCTTCCAGAGTTTGCTTTGGTGTCTGTATTTACAATATTTTATTAGGTAATAAAAACCGCCTTCGACAAAAATTACATATATTCTTGTTTAATAAAACAATCGGCTCTTTTTTCTTTTGAAATGGAGTGAAATTCTCTTTTTTTCTTATTGAAGTGAATTAACCTTTTTCTTTTTGCTGAAAAATGTTTCAAAAACGCCTCCTCTGTGTTACTTTTTTCAACAATAGCTTTGGCTATTCTCTTCAAAAAGTGCCTTGATAAGCCGGTTTTGATTCCATTTTCGGTCAAAAACTAATAAGTGTAAACCACTTCATTCTCAGCTCTTACCTGTTCTTTTACGTTTACCTTGCTTTTCGTATTTAATTTTCTAAGATGAATTTAATGATTTTCGATAATATTCGCCAGAAGGAAGGCCAGTGTTTGATTTCATCCGCTATAAGTCTCCTCTTTAGAGGATTCCCGGATTTTTATTCTTGTAAGTAAAAATATACATTATTATTTCTTAATTTAACTATGCAATGATAAGAGTGTATGTACCTCGGAAAGGTTTCTTAAGTAGGGGTTGTCTGCATTTTTTGGAGGAAGCGTTCCCCCTCACTTTTATCGTGGGTTTAAAGTATAAAAATCAAACTCCTATATTTGCGGAGAGCAAATTTCCACTTAAATAAATTTGATGAATTATGAGTAACGACTCAAAGAATCCAGAAACACAACAGAATCAAATCAATATTGAATTAACAGAAGAGATTGCGGAAGGCATATATTCTAACTTAGTAATGATAGCCCATTCAAATAGTGAGTTTGTCGTTGACTTTATTCGTTTGATGCCGGGGGTGCCGAAGGCCAAAGTAAAATCCCGGATTGTCATTACTCCGGAGCATGCCAAACGCTTGTTGAACGCCTTAGCGGATAATATTGAAAAGTACGAGAGTAATTTTGGAAAAATAAAACAAACCGAAGAAGCGCCTAAATTCCCGATGAACTTTGGGGGAACCATCGGGGAAGCATAACCCGGAGCAGGCGATAGATATCAATACATATGACGACATTCCAATTTGACTGGCAGACCGGAGACCGGCTAAGCCTGAAAGGGCAAGGATGGATACCTGAAGACACTCCTAAAGCGATCCTCTGCCAAGTACATGGCTTTGGAGAACATATTGGCAGGTATGAACACGTAGCCGCCTATTATACCCAAAAGGGCATCGGGATGGTCGGGTTTGATTTGAGAGGGCATGGCCAATCCGGCGGACTCAGGGGCTACGTAGCGCAATACGATGATCTGATTGCCGATATCAGTCAATGCCTGGCTTTGTTGCATGAAAAGTTTGAAGGAGTGCCCATCTTGTTGAACGGACATAGTATGGGGGGTAACCTGGTGATGAACTTTATTATGCGGTATCAACCGGAGTTTCTGAAAGGGGCAATTATTACCAGCCCTTGGTTGCGCTTGGTTCGCCCTCCCGGAATGATCAAGCGTTTTTTGGCGGATTTGATGAATATCATTTATCCGAAATATGGAGAAAGTGCCGGCATAGATACTACCGTACTTTCTTCCGATCCGCAGGTAGGGGAGATGTACTTACAAGACCCCTTGGTACACAGCCGGATGAGTGCCCGTTTATTGACCGAAATCACGCGGGGTGCCGATTATGTTGTGAAGTTTGCCGGAAAAACCCGCTTTGCTTTCCCGGTGCTCATGATGCATGGTAAGGCAGATCAACTGACTTCTCACTTGGCTACAGAAGAAGTAGCCAGTCAGCTTAACGGACAAGTGACCTTGGAACTATGGGAGGGGATGAGGCATGAGTTGCATAATGAAGTGCAGAAAGATGCCGTATTGGATAAAGTATATGCCTGGATTTCTCAGGAAATATTAAATCAAAAGGGATAAATAAAGTTATCTGCCCCCGATCCTCTCTGGAGAAGTTTTAATGAATCTTTCAGACAAACAAAATACCCGCCTGGTTAACCAGGCGGGTATTTTGTTTGTGATCTACACGAGTCGATTATCGCAACACTCGGGCATATTTGATAAATACCTCATTGTATTTTTGCGCAAGTTCCAAGTACATTGTTTCCTCTTCCTGGGCTTTTTTCAGTTGGGTTTCCAGAGAAGCATCTTCCTGGTTGACTGAAATTTGCTCATTCAAGGCTTTTACTTTGGCACTGGATTCTTCACTTAAATCCCTGTAAAGCAAGGCCAGTTGGTTTAATACCAAGAAGCTTTTTTGCTGGATCATTGACAGCATACCATTACGCCTGTCCGTATTGATCAGGTATTCCAAGTTTTCTTCTGACCTTTTGGAAATGATTTCCGCTATTTCGGAAGCTTTATGATGATTGCCCAAGCGGTGGTACAGGTCAATATAACGCGGCATAAAGTAACTATAAGGAATGGTTGCATCCGGAATTTTGATCAAGGCAGAATCCAACGTTAGTAATGCCTCTTGATCACGGCCTTCTAAGTACAAGGCATTGGCCAGACGGTAGAAACTGTTCCGGGTATTGGCACCGAACTTTTTATACTCTTCGTCATTGTATGTATTCGGGTCGTCAAAGCCGCGGAATTCAAACTCGCTGATGTTTTGTTTCATCACTTCAATGTTCACTTCACCTACCTCTCCGGATTCTTGTTTTGCCCGCACAGGCATCAGGCGGTAAGCCATTCCTTCCAATTGTAAGTAAGGGCGCAAGTCCATGGCAATGGTGTTGGCCGAAGTGTTGTTGAAGTAAATCGGTCGTTCCCAGTTGTTATGTGAAAGAATGTCCAATAAGGCCAATTCATTTTTCATAATCGCTCGTTGCCCCGGTTTCAGGGTCCAGATCATGCGGTCAACCAGGCGGTCTTCTTTGTCTTTCGGAATAAAACCTTGTTTCAACACATTCTCTTTATCAACGTCCAAGTAGAAATTTTTAGAGATCAATTTGGCATTGACAGAACCGTCAGCATAACGTTCCAACACATCAGGATGCTTGTTATCAATATAGTTGACATATGTTTTTACATTTACAGCTCCTTTTACCCTTGGGTCTTCTACCAACAGCAAGTAGTCGTTGGTGCCTGCCAGGTAATTGTTTGGGTTCATTTTGATTGGCAATGGCTCAGACTCATAGGTCTGGTGACGCATTTGGTCAATGTACCAGTCCGTACTAAAGTAACTTAATACCACTACACGTACATCCGTACGGAAACCTTCCACATTCTGTACATACCAAAGAGGGAAGGTATCATTGTCTCCACCGGTAAACAGGATGGCGTTTTCCGCACAACTTCTCAAGGTATTTTTAGCTTGGTCAATGGAATGCCAACGGTTCGAACGGTTGTGATTATCCCAACCATTAGCCGCCATAATGCCCGGTGCCATTAGCCCGATAACCGTGGCAATGATTCCGGCCAGTTTGGCATTTTTTAATATCTTATTAAAGGTATCGGATAAGAAAAAGACTCCGAATCCAATCCATATGGCGAAGACATAATAGGATCCTACATAAATATAATCCCGCTCGCGGGGTTCTACCGGAGGAGAGTTGAGGTAGAGTACCAAGGCCAAGCCTGTTAAGAAAAACAACAGCATGGTAACCCAGAAGGTCTTTTCATTGCGAACATATTGGAAAAACATTCCCAAAATACCGATAATCAACGGGATGCAGTAAAAATTGCTCCAGGCCTTACTATTGGCAATTTCACTGGAGACGTCACTCTTGCTGTCCCAAGGCATCAAGAAGCCCGCATCTTTGTCATCACCCTCTCTTCCGGCAAAATTCCACATAAAATAGCGGAAATACATATGGCCAAATTGATAGCGTAACAAGTAAAACAAGTTGTCTCCCATCGTAGGTTTTTCCCCTTCCCGCAGGCCTATCCACTCACGGTACAAATCGGGGTGTCCTCCTTGGTTACTATAGATACGGGGGAGTAAAATTTTATCTTTTTTACTGTATTCTACTTCGGTTCTGTAATCGTAAATTTCGTATTTGTCTTCTCCTTTGCGGTATAGCGGTTCCCCTTGAGTAACACTGCTTCTTTGTGCTTCATAAGTGGGGCCGTAGAGTAAAGGACGGTTTCCGTATTGTTCCCTTTTCAAGTAAGAAACGAAACTGATCACATTTTCCGGGTTGTTTTCATCAATCGGAGGGTCAAAGTTAGACCGGATAATGATAAGCATATAACTGGAATACCCTACCAGAATAAAAGCCAAACACAATAAAACCGTATTGTAAATGAGTTTTTGATGCTTTTGAGTATAGTAAATTCCATAGATTACGGCAGACAGGAAGATGACACTAAAGAAGATGATTCCCGAGCGGAAAGGTAATCCAAGGCTATTTACAAAGAAGATCTCAAAGGACCCGGCAATGGAAGGTAAACCCGGAATAATGCCGGAATTAATAATACCCACAATCAATAAACCGGCTCCTAAAGTCAGGATAATGCCCTTAGGCGTAGGGTTTTCATTTTTCTTAAAGTAATAAATCAAAGCCAGGGCCGGGATGGTGACCAGGTTGAGCAAGTGTACCCCAATGGACAAACCCATCATATATGCAATCAGAATCAACCAACGGTTGGCTGCCCGTTCGTCTTTGATATGTTCCCATTTCAAAATCGCCCAGAATACAAAAGCCGTAAAGAAAGACGACATGGCATATACTTCGGCTTCAACGGCTGAAAACCAAAAAGAATCGGAAAAAGTATAGGCCAAGGCTCCCACGGCTCCTGCCCCCATCAGTTGTATGGTTTGAGCCAGTGAATATGTTCCGTTGACCGGTTGAATAATTTTACGGCCTAGCAAAACAATCGTCCAGAATAAAAACAGGATGGTAAAACTACTGGAAAGTACGGATTGTATATTGATCCAGTAAGCGACCCGTTCCACATCGCCAAGGGCCAGAAAGGAAAAAAGCCGGCCGATTAATAGGAAGAAAGGCGCTCCGGGAGGATGCGGAACCATTAATTTATAGGATACGGCAATGAATTCACCACAGTCCCAAAAACTGGCTGTTTCCTCTACAGTGACCCAATACACAAGGGTTGCTATGGCAAATATCACCCATCCGGTGAGTTTGTTAATCTTTTTGAATTGGTTCATTGTGAATGGTTAACGTGTTTATTATCTGTAATTTGAAGCGATACACTGGGTGGCGAAAATAGTAAATTATCCCTAGAATCATACTGTTAAAAATTGATAAAAATCATGAAAAAAGCTTTGAAGAAGTGAAAAAGAGGGCATTTTTCAGAAGATAGGTATCAATTTTCAGGAGAGAGTGAAACAATACAGACGCAATGTTTTTGTGTCTTTTCAAAGAGGAGAAAAATGCTCGCGAACAAAGTGCCTATACTGGCCTTTCACGCTACACCTATCCACATCCTTACTTCCCTGATTTCTTTATTTTCAAAAAAAGACGGATACCTGTTGTTGGTATCCGTTATCAAAAATAAGAATATGAAGTGAATTAACCTTTTTCTTTTTGCCAAAAAATGTTTCAAAAAGGCCTCCTCTGTGTTACTTTTTTCAACAATAGCGTTAGCTATTCTCTCCAAAAAGTGCCTTGATGAACCGATTTTGGTTTCATCTTCGGTCAAAAACGATAAGTGTAAACCACTTCTATATTTACCTTTTGTCTTTTATAGGCAAAAGTCAGGTTTTTCTTGTATCAAGAGGGTTTATTTCACAGCTAATATAGCCTGTAATTGTTCTTTACGGTTGAGCAGAATATACAGGTTGGCAATTAATAATACAATGGTGAGGGCAATGCTTGATGGCGCTAAAAAGGCATGTGTCAGGAAAATGATCAGCGTAACGGGCATGGCTACTACAGCTGCTGCATAGACAAATCTTCCTGCAAGCAATAAGGCGCCAGTAGCGATTTCAACAATCGCAATCAAAGGAAACATGAATCCGGTAGCGATCAAAGCCCCGATGAAGTTAGCTTCTGCTTCAGGCATTTCCGGTAAAGGAATAAATCCAAAAAACTTATTTAAACCGAAGACAAAGTAAATGAGTCCCATCACAATGCGTAATCCGATTTCAATTTTTCTTTTCATAATGATTAGTGTTTAGACTTTATATTACATGTAATGTATTTGGGTAAAAAAAATGAACAGTATCTAAGTGATTGTGAATTGCTGAGAGTAGGTATACGTTTTGTTGTGGGAGTGATCTCTCCGGTACCCTAAAAGGATTAAACGAAAGATGTTCTGAATTTAATTACTGCGTTCTCAGGCGGTCCATCGCCTCTGATATCAACTCCGCTTCTTCCTCTCCCCAGGTCTGTAAGATCGTATCGAATACAGAAAGTGTTTCATCCAATTGGCTCATTAAGTCCAGACCATTTTGAGAAATTCCAACATAAACCACCCTGCGATCTTCAATACACCCTTCACGAATGACTAATTCTTGTGCAATCAGTTTGTCCACCAAACGGGTCATATTCGGCGTTTTATAAAGCATTCGTTCTTTGATGCTGTGCACCGTTAGTTTGTTAGGGTGCGATCCTCGTAAAATCCGTAGCACATTGTATTGTTGAGGCGACAGTTTATAGGGCTTAAGAAGCTCTGTTTGTTTGCCCATAAACCAGTTTGCCGTGTACATCATATTTAATAAGGCTTTGATTTGTGGGGATGAAAACGTTTCCTGTTTAATACTCTCTTCGAATTTCATACGGCAAATATAGTTTACATGTAAATTAATTACAAGTAAAATTTAAATAGCCTTCCACTATTTTACAGGAAAACTTCCCGATTGATTGGTGGAGTTCTTTTTATTGTTTTATTTAATGGGAAAAAGACAAGCAACAAGCAACCAATAGACAACAGCCAAAATTTACATGAATGAAACCCGATTTTAAATCCATATCTTTTGATAAACTGTATAAGAAAAGCAAGCCTCAGGTCGGAAGGTCTTCGATATGGCGCACTCCCGAAGCCATTGAGGTGCCTGCGCAGTTTACACAAAAGAACCTGAAAAATTTCGAGCATTTACAGTATGCGGCAGGGATGTCACCGTATTTACGGGGGCCTTACTCTACCATGTATGTGATGCGTCCTTGGACCATCCGGCAATATGCCGGGTTTAGTACGGCGGAAGAGTCCAACGCTTTTTACAGACGCAATTTAGCGGCCGGGCAGAAAGGGTTATCGGTTGCGTTTGACCTTGCCACCCACCGGGGGTATGATTCCGACCATCCGCGGGTCACCGGAGATGTGGGAAAGGCCGGGGTAGCAGTGGATTCGGTAGAAGATATGAAGATCCTGTTTGATCAGATTCCGTTGGATAAAATGTCGGTGTCCATGACCATGAATGGTGCCGTAATTCCCATCATGGCTTTTTATATTGTGGCGGCAGAAGAGCAAGGCGTAACCCCGGAGCAACTTAGCGGTACCATACAGAACGATGTGTTGAAAGAATTTATGGTACGGAATACTTATGTGTATCCTCCGAGGCCCAGTATGCAGATTATTACGGATATTTTTGCTTATACAGCCCGCAAAATGCCCCGTTTTAATTCCATCAGTATCAGTGGCTATCATATGCAAGAGGCCGGGGCAACCAACGATCTGGAATTGGCCTATACCTTAGCCGATGGTTTGGAGTATATCAAAGCAGGTTTGCAATCGGGTATGCAAATCGATGATTTTGCGCCCCGTTTGTCTTTTTTCTGGGCGATAGGGATGAATCATTTTATGGAAATTGCCAAAATGCGGGCCGGACGCTTGCTTTGGGCCAAGATTGTCAAACAATTTAACCCTAAAAACCCCAAGTCGTTGGCTTTGCGTACCCATAGCCAAACATCCGGATGGTCTTTGACTGAACAAGACCCTTTCAACAATGTAACCCGCACCTGTGTGGAAGCGATGGGAGCGGCCTTAGGCCATACCCAATCCTTACATACCAATGCCTTGGACGAGGCCATTGCCTTGCCAACCGATTTTTCCGCGAGGATTGCCCGGAATACCCAGCTGTTTATTCAACAAGAAACGGAAATCTGCCGTACGGTGGACCCTTGGGGAGGGAGTTATTATGTGGAATATCTCACCCATCACCTGGCCCGGAAAGCCTGGGCGTTGATCCAAGAAGTAGAAGACTTGGGAGGAATGGCGAAAGCCATCGAAACCGGTTTGCCCAAAATGCGAATCGAAGAGGCTGCGGCCAAAAAGCAAGCCCGGATTGACTCGGGGAAAGATACCATAGTAGGGGTGAATAAATACCGTACAGAAGAGGATATGGAAATCGAGCTCCTGGAAGTAGACAATACTTTGGTCAGAGGTAAACAATTAGAAAGACTCAAGGAAATAAAAGCAAATAGAGAGGAAACGGCCGTACAAGCCGCTTTGGATGCGTTAACGAAATGTGCGGAATTGAAAAAGCAAGAAACAACCGACCCGGCAAACGATGAACAGAACTTACTGGCTCTGGCCGTGGAAGCTGCCAGGCAAAGAGCCACCCTAGGAGAAATCTCCAACGCAATGGAATCGGTATTTGGTAGGCATAAAGCGGTGATCCATTCGATTTCCGGGGTGTATTCCAAAGAAGCCGGAGAAGATAAAAGCTTTCAACAGGCTATGGAACTCTCGGATAAATTCGCTTCAATAGAGGGACGAAGGCCCAGGATTCTGGTTGCGAAGATGGGACAAGACGGCCACGACCGGGGAGCCAAGGTGATTGCTACCAGTTTTGCCGATTTGGGTTTTGATGTGGATATCGGCCCTTTGTTTCAAACGCCTGAAGAAGTAGCCAAACAAGCGGCCGAAAACGATGTGCATTTGATCGGTGCCTCTTCTTTGGCGGCCGGACACAAAACCTTGGTGCCTCAATTGATCGAAGCGTTACGGAAAATTGACCGGGAAGATATTGCCGTGGTGGTCGGTGGGGTCATCCCTCCGGCGGACTATGATTTTCTGTTTCAGGCGGGTGTATTGGGTGTTTTCGGGCCGGGAACGGTGATTGCCGAAGCGGCTATTGATATTTTGCAAAAAATGATTCAGGCATACGAGAATGCATAAAAATACCTGCATGGAATTTTAATAGACATCAGGTATTCCGAAGTAAAGCTTTTTTGCCATCGGGGAATACCTGATTAATTTTTGATTTAACATTAAAAACGAAAAATGAAAAAACTAACGATTCTCATCGTCCTGATGACACATGCCTTTTGGAGCCTGGGACAACCGCAAAATAGAATTCCTGAAAATTACCAATTGGTGTATTCGAACGATTTCCGGAAAGCGAAAAAATCCGATTTCTATTTTACCGATGAAACCGCCTGGCGTCTGACCAAAGTAGGGGAGAACCGCGTGTTGGCATTAGTCGGCCAAAGTGATTACCAACCGAAAGTACGCTCTCCTTTTAACATTGCATTGATTAAAGATTTGTTGTTGGGAGATTTTGTGATGGAAGTAGAACTCTGCCAAACCGGAAAAGAGTACGGACACCGGGATTTGTGTTTGTTTTTCAATGTAAAAGATCCCTCCGATTTTTACTATGTGCATTTGGCAACCAAGCCAGATCCGCATGCACATAATATTTTTCTAGTCAACGATGAACCCAGGGTCGCCATCGGCAAAAAAGTATCCGGAGGAGTGGATTGGGGTACCACTACGGAGTGGCATAAGGTGCGTATTGAACGAAACGTAAAGGAGGGTACCATCAAAGTGTATTTTGGCGATATGGATCATCCGGTTATGGAAACGGTCGATACACATTTTGACCAGGGGCGGATTGGTTTCGGCTCGTTTGATGACACGGGCATGGTAGACAATGTGAAAGTATGGGCCCCAAAACAATTGGAGAAAAGCGAAACTTTTTTTGATTGAAAAGAAGTTTGTAAACAGGTTTTTTTAAAAAATTAGGACTTCGATGAAATATCATGAAAAAAGGCACCTCAGAAAGGCGCCTTTAGGAATTAAATGTTTTCGCATGTTAACCAAATGTATTAACTGATTCTATTACGTTGGAGGAGGTAGAGTTATTGTAGATTTTTTAGAAATAATAGGAATAAAATTTTCTTCTGCCTGATGAAGTCAAAATTTCTACAATGACCCTGCCCCGTATTTTTTCCAAAATATTACTGAGTTCTTCGGCTGACTGGATTTTATAACGGTTGATTGACAGGATAATATCTCCTTTTTGCAGTCCCATTTGATAGATCAAGCCTCTCTTTACTTCCTGCACCCGGATGCCGTTTTCAATATTCAGGCGGGCTCTTTCCAAAGTAGGTACGGTTTCAAAGACTGCCCCCAATTTTTCAGCATCAAAAGTCATGCGTTTGGTAATGCCGGTAGTTCCGTCAATATTGGTAAGGACCAATTCTTTGTTCAGGCGTTTACCCTTGCGGTTTACTATCACCTTCACCGTATCACCGGGAGTATAATAACTGAGTTTTTCGTCAAAGCTGGCTTGAGAATGAATGGGATCTCCGTCCACAAATAAAATCACGTCACCCTTTTCCAAGCCTATTTGTTCCCCGGCTCCTCCGCTTTCAACATTGGTTACTACCACTCCATTCATAGTTTGCAATTGGAGTTCTTGTGAAAGCTGATCGTCAATATCCGAAACTTCCACACCCATAAAGGCTTTTTGCACAATACCGTATTGCTTTAAATCCTCGACCACTTTGACCACAATGTCCGAAGGAACGGCAAAGCCATAGCCGGCATAGGTACCCGTACGGGAGAGAATTGCGGTGTTGATTCCCACCAATTCTCCGTCAATATTCACCAAGGCTCCTCCACTGTTGCCAGGGTTAATGGCTGCATCGGTTTGTATGAAGGATTCGATAGGGAAGATATCTTTCAAGATATTGATTCTCCTTCCTTTGGCGCTGACGATTCCGGCCGTTACCGTAGAGTTAAGGTTAAACGGGTTTCCTACAGCCAGCACCCAGTCACCTACCTGAACATTGCGTGAGCTGTTTACTTGAATAGCCGGCAAGTTATGGGCCTCAACTTTTAACAGTGCCAAATCGGTGGAAGGGTCGGTCCCGATTAATTCGGCTTCATAGGTCTTTTTTTGGTACACTACCTCGATTTTATTAGCATTGTCTATTACGTGGTTATTGGTGACGATATAGCCATCTTGACTGAAAATCACGCCCGAACCCGAGCCTGAAACGACTCGTTCGCTCATACCCGGTCTCCGGTCAAAGAAAAGGTCAAACCAACTGTATCGTTGGTATTCTTGCGATGCATACGTTTTGATATATACGACACTGTTAGTGCTCACGGTAGAAGCCTTGACAAAGTCAACACCGGGAACGTCCTTCGAGGAACGGGGTTCGGTAGGCGGTAGGTAAGCCTGATTTAGTAAGTCCGTACGGAGCGTGTCTTTGGCAGTATGCACCAGGGGGGTAGTTGTTTCCGGTTTGAGCGTATCGTACAGATATGCTCCGGAAAATCCTGCTACCAGACTTAAAGCAACACTGGCTAGTATGTTTTTCATGAGGGCTTGCTGTTTGTTTTTATTCAAAATGTCAGTCGATGCCTGACAAATGGGTTTCAAAAGTAGAAAAGATTTTACTTGGAACAACGCCCGTCAGACCTTCAGGTTGGGCAAAAGGGTGTTAAAAAAAGCTAAAACGCGTTAGTTGGTTGGTTTCTTACTTTTGAATACTTCTTGTTCATAGCATTTCCTGAAACCGGCTCCAGGCTTTTTCGGCAATTTTATAACTTAAGGTTTCCAGGTAGTAGGAGCCGGCAGCCGGGTCTGCAACTTTGTCAAAATATGCTTCCTCTCTCAAGACCGTAGAAACATTTCTGGCGATCCGGCAGGAAAAACGATTATTGACCTTTAGATCCGCATCATGAGGCGTTACGGTCAGGGCGTTACAGCCGCCTATGATTGCCGACATGGCTTGCGTGGTATTGGCAAGCAGGTTGGTGTAATGCTCTTCTTCCGTGGCATAGTCGGTCCGAATAGAAGACCGCACATGTAAATACACACGGTGAGCCGGATAATCTTTCACACCGTATTCTTTAATCATTTCATAGAATAAAGTGCGCAAGGCCCGCAAGCCTGCCATCTCAAAAAAGTAATTATTCGATACCGGAAAGGAAAAGCTTATATGAGGAACAATATGCTCAATTTGGCAGCCTTGATCGATCAAGGTGTTCAGAATAGTGGTCGCTTTAAAAAGTAGTGTCGCTACCCTTTCGGAAACCGTGTCAGGTAGAGTTGGAAGGTTTATCGGGATAAATCTTAAGGAGGAATCCCGGGCCGGGCTGTTCATCAAAGCTTTGATATCATCCGGTGACGGAGTCGTAGAAGTATGGATACAGCCGTTCAATTGGGTCACCTCCTGACCGGTTTGAGTGATATAACCTAAATATTCTTGAACAAAATTTTTGAAACCCTCTTTCAATAAAAATGAAATGCCACAATATCGGGTTTGTATTTCAGCGAGAAGCGTGGAGAAGTCGATTGGTGATGCGTAAGCGGAAAGGTTAAAAGCAATGCCATCGGCACCATTGTTCAAGGCTTCCAGTGCCATTTGGTTGGCCTTCTTCAGGTCTTCTACAACAATCTCGGGGCGGTTTTCCCATTGTCTCGCGCCTAATGGGACTTGTGCTGTATTAAGGTCTTGATTTTGAAACCGTTCGGGGGTACTTAATTCCCGTAAGTCTTCTTGCGTATAGAACGGTTGAAGGGTAAAACCCTCAGTTGTCTTCCAAACTAATTTTTCCTCAAAGTCCGCTCCTTTTAAGTCTTTATTGATTTTTTCCAGCCATTCACTTTTGGCGATGGGTGGAAACTCGGTAAATAATGGTTCTGAGTCGTGTTTATTCATGTTGGATGATTGTTTATTGGTGATTATCAGTAGGTAGTATAATACTGCCAGCAAATGAGGCTTACCCTTTCATAAGTTGCTGCGGCTTTCTATGTAGTGATTAATTAGGTTGCCTCATTCATGATATTTACCCCCGAAGAAGTTCCTATCCGGTCAGCCCCGGCTTCAATCAATGCCACGGCCTGTGCATAGGTTTTGATCCCTCCTGAAGCTTTAATCCCGACTGAATCCGGCAAGCAAGTGCGCATCAAACGGATATCCTCCACTTGAGCGCCTGAAGGGGCAAAACCGGTGGATGTTTTTACAAAATCGGCTCCGGCATCAGCACAAAGTTTACATGTGGTAATGATTTCCTCCTTGGAGAGGTAAGCGGTTTCGATGATGACTTTCAAGAAAGCATCGTTTTCATGAGCCAGCTTGGAAAGCTGGGCGATTTCCACTTTGGGCCAATGGGTATCTCCCGATTTAAAAGCAGACAAATTCATGACCATATCCAGTTCATCGGCTCCGTCGGTAAGGGCTTGCCGGGCTTCTGCTACCTTGGCCTCGGAATGTTGGTAACCCAAAGGAAAGCCAATGGGGGCGACTACTTTGGTAGAGAATTGTCGCAAATCCCGTTTCACTTTCTTGACCCAGAAAGAAGGAACACATACGCCTAAAAACTGATACTGTATGGTTTCTTTCACCAATTGCTCCATATCCCCCCGTGTGGCAGTAGGCGTTAATACGGTTTGTTCCAGATATTGATTGACCTTTTTCATTTTCATTAGTTAAAACAAAAATTCGTTTCAAGTTAAAGTTAGTAATCAATTTTCAGATATCCGTAGACCTTCCGGACGGATCATTTCTTCTTTTTTGCTGCTTTTTTCTTCAAACTGTTAGGCGTTTCGGAAGGGCAAGGTTTTCCTAATGCTTCGCAAACAGGGCACTCATCGTGTTTGGGGCTGCGGGCGGTACAAAATTGGCGGCCAAAAAAGATGATTTGCAAGTGCAGCTTATTCCATTCCTCTTTGGGAAACAGTCGCTTGGCATCTTTCTCCGTACGTTCCACACTGCTACCGTTGGAAAGACCCCAACGGTACATAATCCGGTGAATATGCGTGTCAACCGGAAAAGCCGGAAAACCGAAACCTTGTGACATCACTACGGAGGCGGTTTTGTGCCCCACTCCGGGAAGCTGTTCTAATTCATCAAAGGTTTGAGGAACCTCGCCTTGGTATTTGTCAATCAGAATTTGGGAAAGTGAATGAATGGCCTTGGACTTGGTAGGGGAGAGGCCGCAAGGCCGGATGATTTCACGGATTTCATCTACGGTCAATTTTACCATGTCGAACGGATTGTCCGCTCGCTTGAATAGCGTGGGGGTAATTTGATTAACTCTTTCATCTGTACATTGGGCCGATAGCAAGACGGCTATTAACAAAGTGTAAGTGTCTTTGTGATTTAAAGGGATGGGAGTTTCCGGATAGCTTTCTTGTAAGGTTTTGCTGATAATATTAACTTTTTCCTGTTTGGTCATTTTGTGTTTTTCCTGTTTTTAAATGGATTAATGCTTGTTAATTGCCTTTAATGAGTGTTAATTAACTTTTATGCTTACATTTATTCCAGTACATTTGGAGTATGAAAAAGTATGTAATATTCTTTTTGCTTTTGTTGGTTTTTTTTCAGGTTTTGGCCCAAAATACAAATTCACTTGTGTTGAGTGGGAGCTTAAGTAGTAAAGCTACTCAAGAACCTATTGCCTTTGCAAACATCGGCATTCTGGGGCAATCTTATGGCACTATTTCCAATCTCAATGGTGAGTTTGAATTAAAAATACACCCGGAAGCTTTGGAAGGTGATTTGAATATAAAAATTTCCTGTATGGGATATGAGTCATTATTACTTCCTCTGAAAGAACTCAAATTGACAAATACCCTTAGCTTTCAGCTTCAGGAAAGCGTGATGGAATTACATACAGTCCCTGTTTATGCGAAAAAATACAATGCACGGGATTTGGTGAAACAAGCTTTTTTAAAAGTGAAAGATAACTATCCGGTAAATCCGTATTTGCTGAATACATTTTACCGTCACTATTGTAAGGAAGAAGGCCAGTACGGTAGGTTGATAGAGGCCGCTGTGGATATTTACGATCCCAAAGGGCATAGACGTTTGTATAAATCTCCGGAGAAAAAGGTGGAAGTCAAAGTAGATCAACTGCGGAGAAGTTTTGATTTTACCAGCTTTTCCGAATTAAATCATGCCCCCATTTCCATTTATAGCTCTCTGGCGAATGATATTACCAGTTACAAAAGTAAATTGCGAAACGCACCCAAAAATTATACTTACGAAGTCATTGATACTACTTATTTTGATAAACAGATGGTGTTTGTAGTGGCTTTTTCCAAAGGAAAAGATTTTATCCGTGGTAAGAATGAGTTGATTCAAAAAGATACGGTATTGCATGAAGGGGAGATGTATATCAAAGCCAGTGACTTTGCTTTTTTGAAAGTGGTAGATCGGCATACCGTGGAGTTTGTTAACGAGGAACGCAAAGTAGTGAATGAATATACCAATACGGTTACCTATAAAAACTACGAGGACAAGTACTACCTGAATCAGGTTCTTTGTGAGGGAACAGCTCTTTTTGAAGCATTTGATGCCAACCGGCAATTGACTGATCATAAAGACCATTACTATCATATTGAAATGATGACTAACAATGTACAAACGAGGGGTTTTGTGCCATATACCGGGCAGGAGCCTTCCCAAAAAGCATTGTTGGAGATTGCGTATGATAAGGCTTTTTGGGAGAATTATAATATTCTAAAAGCCACTCCTTTGGAAGAGCAGATTGCAGAAGATTTAGCAAACCGCCTGCCTCTTGATCAACAGTTTGCCTTATTCAATGCCCAATCGGTGTATAAAGACTCTATCGAAACAGCGCAGTTTCAGAAAATGAAGGAAGAACACAAAGGGGATGTTTTGCTAGTTTCTTTTTGGGATAGCAAAGATAAAAACAGTTTGAAGGCATTGCGGCAAGTCAAAAACGTTACACAAAAATACGAGGGAAGAAATGTGTATTTTGTGTATTTGTCAATAGACCGGGATGAAGATGATTGGCAGAAAGCACGCGTGAAATATTTGCCATCTGTAGGCATGCAGATGCATTTGGCTTTAGGTATGGCATCGCAAATTATCCAGAAATATAATATCCATTCACCGGACAACTATCTTTTATTCGATCATTATGGGCAACCGGTCCGGCACTTTGAGCAATATCCCGGAAGCGAAGAATTAAGCAAAGAAATTAACCGCTTGTTGTTGAGCTCCATGGCGCAACAGGTAATGTATCAATTGCCACAAAGTAAGAAATAAACATACGGGTGGCAGTAAAAGACCTTCCAGGTTTCTAAAACCTGGAAGGTCTTGCTATTTTACATTCCTATTCTTCTGTCAGCCATAGAAGGATATGGGCGGCTGACCAACTGAAATGATGGGCGTTTAACCCCTTTCCATTTATGGGATGATAGTTTTCCCGGATGGGTTGTGGGCTGTTCATCAAGCCTTCCGCTCTGGAAAAAAGCAGAGTCGCCAAAGAGTCAGCCTCCGAAGCAAAACCGTAGTTTTTCATGCCTTTTAAAGCAAACCAGGCTTGGTCCAGCCATACCGGACCCCGCCAGTATCCTTTCGTAGGGTCAAATTCAGAATGGTCGGCAGCGAGCGTAGGGAAGGGGAGGTACGTACTGAATTTATCTTTGTTTACTATGATTTCTGCCGTTTTCTTAGCTTGTGTTTGAGTAGCTATTTTGGCCCATAAGGGGATCCAGGCTTCAGGGCCTTGCACTTTGATTAACGCCTGGGAAGTGAGGGTCCGGTCGTAAAAATAGCCGGAAGCAGAATCATAAAATTCCTTTTGTAATACCTTTATTAGCTCCTGATTTTCCTTTTGAAGTTGTTCCCGGATTGTGTTTTCCCGAAGCAATCCGGCCATAGCTATGAGGTAATTTTTCTCAGCAGATAAAAAGGCGTTCAAATCTACGGATTCTTGGTTGAGTGACCAGGCCGTATCATGATTTTTTAGCATTTCCGCTTGATCAAAGCGCACAGCATTGTCCATTCCGCTTTCCCAGGCAGCAGCTATACGTGTGCCATCCGTAGAGCCGTATTCTGCAATTTGATTTTGGTTGTGATCACGGTCTTGATACCACCACTGATGATATTTGATAAGCTTTGGAAACATCTCTTTAATAAAAGAAGTATCCTGATCTTGTTCGTAAATTTTCCAAACGGCCCAAGCCGACAGAGGAGGCTTGGTATCGCGCCAGTTGTGTTTTTCGATCAATGTGTCCCGGAAGATACAATCGGGAATCATGCCGGCAGCGTTTTGATAGTCAAACATACTGCGCATTTGATTTTTGGCTAAGTCCGGGGCAAACAAACTTAAGGCCGCGGCATGTTTCCAAGAGTCCCAGGCCCAAAAGCCGTGAAAGCCCCGGTAGGCATAGGAAGGAAAAAGTCCGTCATGAAGAAGTTCTCCGGCGGGGCTTCTCCAATTGTTCATCAAGGTATTCAGGGCTTTTACGGCCAATTGTTGTTGCGAGGAATCGGTAGTATTGACCTGGTTCAGTAAGCTTTGTGTGTATTGGTTCCAGCGTTGCTCGTTGGCTTCAAAAGACTTATTCGGTTGTTGCCATACCTCTTCTAATGTTATTTTCTCCCGGTTGTATTCTTCTTGGTTAAACGCCGTAATTTGCGCAACAAAGAAGTCCGCACTTTCCTGAGGTGCCAGCAGCCGGGTTTCCGAAGTTAAATCATAAGAGGGATTTTGATTTTGCACCGAAACTTCCACTAAAGTGGGGGTGTGTACTGCGGCTATCAAATCCTGATCTTTGAAATGGATTTGTATTCCTTCTCTTGATTCTTTTAGGGTTGTATTTTCGTAGAGTACATCGCCTTGCCAACCCACTGTTAGCTTCTGCTCTTCCTGGCTGGTATTCTGAACATGCGCCCTGACAAGAGCTGTTCGAGAAGAGTGGAAAATCAATTGGAGGGTGACTGAAAAATCCGGGTGACTTAATTCTTGTATCAGGGTTCCTGGTAAATAAACACTTTTTTCAGTTTGAAAAGTGATGGGTTGAAGTTTTGCGTCTTTCACCCAAAGCCCCATCAAGCTGGAAGAAAGCCACCGGCCGTTTTTGCGACCCAAAAGGTATGGTCCTATAAACTTTCCGGTGAGGACTGAATCTTTTTCCGGAGGAAGAGCAAAACTATGCCAGGCTCCCATGTCGGAAAAACTGGAAACGGAGAGGTCGCTGGTATCCTTGGGGATGCCTTGCAGGTTCAGAGTGTTGGGAAAATTACTTCGTGTTAATTGGTTGGATATAACAGTGCTTTCGGAGCTTTGCTCATTACCTGTTTGTTGAGAGCACGAAGTACTTCCCAGCCACAACAGGCCAACGATTCCCCAGAGAGCGAGTCGATAGTTTTTCATGAAATTCGTATTTATAATGAATGGAAGCGAAGGAAAAAGTCCGGAGTCCATAGGGACTCCGGACCATAAAACTCTTTTTTAACGAGCTTTTATTTTACCAATTTGGATTTTGTTCCAAATTAGGGTTGATGTTGATTTCCTGTAAAGGAATAGGGTAGAGGTAGTGTTTGTTTTCTTCAAAGTTTTCGGCAAAAGGTTTATCGTGATTGGTCAAGATCGTTTTGATAGACTCAGTGGCCGTGTTGCCCCTTCCCCAGCGGTAAAGGTCGTACCAACGGATTCCCATCTCCATGGCCAACTCTACCGGGCGTTCATGATGGCGGATTTGTGTACGAAGTTCATCCTGGTTCATTGAAGAAAGTTCGGCCGCATTGGAGCGGGTTCTTACCCGGTTCACTTGCGTCAAAGCCTCTGTGGTTTTTCCATTCTCATTCAAGGCTTCTGCATACATTAACAACACATCGGCAAAACGCATCAAAGGAATATCGATACCGGAATAGAAATTTTCATCGTAATCGCTGACAAATTTTTTGAAGAAATAAGGGTGATTGAGATCTTCTTTTACTTCGCTGTAAGCAACCATTTCGTTTGTGCCCAGGCTATACATTTCCGACTCGGGATCGTCAAAAAAGATAGATCCGTAAACCCGGTCGCTGTATTTCCCACCATCTGTCAGGTCATTTTTAAATTCCTCCACCATCCAGGCTGTAGGGTAAAACAAACTCCATCCTCCGGTAGCCGTTGAAGAAGCTTCGTAGCTGAAGGGGTGCCTTTCATCGTTGCCGTTGGAGCGGTCTCCGGAAAACTGGATATCAAATACGGTTTCCGGTCCGTTTTCACCTTTTCCATTAAAGTTATCCTCGTAGTTCGGCAACAAGTCATACGGTCCGTTTTCCACTACGTCTTGGAATTTGCTTTCTGCTTCCGCCCATTTTTCTTGATATAAATAGGCTTTGGCCAAGTAAGCTTTTGCCGTCCATTTGGTGGCTCTTCCCGCCCATTTTTCCGGATGTGCGTCCGGGATGTATTGCTCTGCTTCTGTTAAATCGGCTTCGATTTGTTTCCATACATCCGAAGCGGGGGTTTTGGCAGGAGTTAATAAATCAGGGTCAATTTCATAGCGTAATACCAGTGGCACATCCTCAAAGCTTGTGACCAAGAAAAAATTGAACAAAGCCCGCATAAATTTCATTTCGGCGATGATCTCTTGCTTATATTCCGCATCAATGATGACTTCATCCATCACGGCTACATTTTGCATCACTTGGTTGGCCCGGCCAATACCGGCATAGCAGGTTTTCCATAAATTATAAGGTCCGGAAGCCTCTGTGGTATAGGTGAAGTTGGCCAAGGTACGGCCATAAGGCTCTGCCACCAGGTTATCGACATCGTCCCCCTTGTAATTCATCGAGGTATACAATTCTTCAAAGAAGGTCCATTTGCTTCCCGTATGGGATTGCAAGGTAGCATAAGTGGCTGTGATGGCTTCTAATACATGTTCCTCGGATTGCCAAAAAGAATCATCCGTGAGTTTACCTGTGTTGGGAACATTTAAAAAGTCGTCATTGCAAGAAAAGAAGAGGAATGACAGACATATATATTTAAAATAGTTTTTCACTTTCATTGTTTAATAAGACTTAAATGAGAAATCTGATTAAAAGCGCAAGTTCATACCTGCTACAATGGACTTGTTAAGAGGATATAATCCCCGGTCAACCCCACGGGTAAAGTTTCCGAAGTTGGATAATCCCGGGTCAAAACCTTCGTATTTGGTGAAGGTCAGTAAGTTTAAGCCTCCTACATAAACTCTTGCATGTGCCACTTTAATTTTATCGGTAAGGGCACTAGGCAAAGTGTATCCTAACTGGATGTTTCTCAACCTCAGGTACGAGGCATCTTCCAGGAAGTAATTGGAAGGCCGGAAGTTGGAGTTGTTATCTGCAAGCGTATTTCTGGGAACATCCGTATTCGGACGGTCCGGAGTCCAGGCATTCAATAAGTCTTTAGACACCCCTTGTCTGTACAGCCAGTATTTCACTCCGTTGTACATTTTATTGCCGGCAGTCCCTTGGATAAAGATGGAGAGGTCAAAGTTTCTATAGGTAGCATTGAAATTTAAGCCGTAGTCCAGTCTGGGAAGGCCGCTGTCAAAGAAATCTTTGTCCTCGTCATTTAAATTACCATCGCCATTAACGTCCACAAAACGGAAGTCTCCGGGTACGGCATTCGGTTGAAGCAATTCCCCCCCTGCGTTTGTATGGGCATTGATTTCTTCTTCAGACTGGAAAATGCCATCGACTTTATACAAGTAAAAACGCCCGATTTCACCTCCTACTTCGCTCAAGGTGGTGGGGTGATTCTGGAAATCTATAAATCCTTCGGTGATCGATTCATCGGCAAAACCTAGCTTAGTGATTTTGTTTTTGGTGGCGGCCAGGTTGGCGGTAATGTCAAAATTGAATTCCCCTTCTCTTTTGGCAAAGGTGGCGGCAAATTCCCAGCCTTGGTTTTCCATACTTCCGCCATTGGTATAAGGCCAAACAGTAATCCCGGAAGTAGCCGGAACCGGAACCGTCACCAGCATTTTGGTGGTTTTGGCCTTGAAATATTCCATAGTAAAGGTCAATTGGTCATCCCATAAGCCTAAGTCCAAACCATAGTTGGCCGTGGCGGTTTCTTCCCATTGGATATCCGGGGTGGGTAATTCCGTGCCAATAGCTCCGATCGCTACTTTTTGACTGGCATCCATGCCAAAAGGATAATTCACCACATTCTCACCGATGGTGATCACATTGAGGTATTTGAAGTCTCCGATGGCTTGGTTGCCTAAGGTACCATAACTGAACCTCGGCTTCAAGTCGCTGATAAAGGGTACGTTGAAGAATGACTCTTCCGTTACTTGCCATCCGAGTGACATAGAGTAAAATACTCCGTATTGGTTGTCGGAGTTAAAGCGGGAAGAACCGTCCCTACGAACCGAACCTTGCACAAAATACTTGTCCTTGAAACTATAATTCACTCTACCAAAAAAGGATTGTAATGCGTTGGATGTGTTAATTCCTGTAGCTGCTTGGTCACCGATTCCACTGCTTAATGATTCAAGTTTTTCGGAAGCCAGTTTACGGTTACTTCCTCCTGTAGAGCGGTAGGTGACTTTTTCGGTAGAATATCCTCCCAGGACTTTAAAATAGTGATTGTCCCAATCGTGCTCATACGTCAAGGTGTGCGTAAATACTCTTTCATCTTGACGGTAGCGATTTTCGGAAAGCAAAGGGTTTTCGTTTTGTGCCTGAGCCCCGAAATCATATGCCGCTAAGTGATAAAAGTCATGACCGTTTTCAATGTTAAAACCCATTTGATAGCGGTAATTCAAGCCTTTGAACAATTTCAAATCGGCAAACATATTGACTTGAACATAATCAAGTTGGTTTTGATCCTTTTCCAACATTCTTTCTCCCAGCACATTTCCATAACTGTTTAAGTCAGGGTTCGGAGTGGCAAAACCATTGGGCGAATTCGGATCATAGGCTTCTTTTAACGGGTTTTCTTCCAGAATGTCGAGCAAGGGAGAAAAACCAGCGTCTCCACCTCCGGTAGGTTCTCCAATATTGTTTTTGTTGACCCGTGAATAAGCCAGAATTTGTCCTACTTGTAAGCGGTCTTTCAAAAATTTGTAATTCAGGTTGAGCCGGGCATTGTACCGTTCGTAATCCGTATTGATAATCAGTCCTTTGGTGTTGTAATACCCTCCGCTAAAGCTATAAGTTAATTGATCAGAACCACCGGCAATCCCCAAGTCGTATTTTTGCTCTACTCCGTTCCGGAACATCAAATCCTGCCAATCGGTATCGGCATAGTTTTCCGGGTTCTGCGTCCATGAGGGGATGTCTTTTGAGTCGACCCCGGCATTGATATAGCGATCATAAGTGACTTGGGCCAATTCTTTGCTGTTCATGACTTCAATTTCACCGTTGGAAAGTGTCTGAACTCCTGCAAAAGCATCCAAAGTAACTACCGGAGCACCTTTCTTTCCTCTTTTGGTGGTGACCAAAATTACTCCGTTGGAAGCTCTGGAACCATAAATGGTAGCCGCAGAAGCATCTTTCAACACGTTAATGGATTCAATATCGGCTGGGTTGATATAGGTAATGTCACCCGGGATACCATCGATGATGTACAAAGGGTCGTTGCTTCCGATGGTTCCCATGCCCCGGATACGTACTACCGGTGCACTTCCCGGTGCTCCGGTTCCCGGTGATATGTTTACCCCGGCTACCTGGCCTTGCATCATATTGGCTACATTTCCTCCGGGTACTTTTTGCACATCGGCTACTTTTACGGCTGACATGGCTCCGGTAACATCCCCTTTTTTCTGTGTGCCGTATCCGACTACTACTACCTCTTCCAGCGATTGTACATCCAATTCCATTTGTACATTGATTTCCGAACGGCCATTTACAGGTTGTTCTATGGTTTTATAACCAATGTAGGAGAACGATAAGGAAGCGGCATCCGAAGGAATTTTCAATTGGTAGTTTCCTTCGATATCGGTCACGGTTCCGGTAGTGGTACCTGTGACCACCACACTCACCCCCGGCAGACCTCCTCCGGTTTCATCGGTGACGATACCTTTGATGATTACTTCTTGTACCACCAGGCTAGACGGTACCTCCGTAGACCTGTTGAGGTTTTTATTGACAAAGATATTCCGGTTGATCTGCTTAAACCGCAAGCCGGTTTGCAGAGCAATGTTTTCCAACACTTGAGCCACGGTTTGTTGCTTGGCGGTAATGCTGATCCGCTCTTTCAGGTTGAGTTTGTTATTGCTGTACGAAAACTTGAAGGTTGTGCTCTCTTCAATTTTACTGAAAATTCGCTCTAAAGCGACATCCTCTGCCTCAATGGACAGGTACACTTCTCGTATGTTTTGAGCATTACTGTTGGCTGCGAATAATACCGTATAACATAGTAGTTGTCCGATAAATCCATATAGTCCGTATTTCGAAATCATACAAAATACATGTAAAATTTTTTCATATTTCATATTTTTGAATGTGTTTAAGGAAGTTGAAAAATTTCTTTAAAGGCAAAATGATTCTCTTCCAGTGCGGCTGTATGTGTAGCTGATCCCTACGCACAGCTGCCTGGGAATGTTAACCGCCAGCAATATCCTGACCCGATGTTGCTGGTTTTTTTGTTGCCAGGAAGTTTGTCTGAAATAACCTTCCCAGACTTTTTAACTACTGTTGTTCGATTGCATAATTGAGTAATTATTTTTGACGGATATATACATTGTTATTTTGGATTTCAAACTGAAGATCAGTGGAATAACTAATGCCTTTGAGCACATTTTCCAGCGCTTCATGATGGAATTGCCCGGTATAGTTTTGGTTCTCGGCTACCGGGCCTATTTTTTTGAATTCCAGGCCATACCAGCGCTCCAGTTTCCAGGTAATTTCCGTAAGGTTGGCTTTTTTAAAGATGATCAATCCTTCCCGCCAAGCCAGGACTTCCTTCGGGTCAAAAGCACGCTTTTCCACTTTGTTATGAAAGCGGTTGTAGGTGAACATTTCACCCGGTGCCATGGTGACTTTGTCTTCTTTGATCAGGCTGACCTCTTCGCTCTGTACTTCAACTTTTCCACTGACCAAAGCAATATTAACTTCGGCAGCTTCCGGGTAGGCGTAGATATTGAAAGAAGTGCCTAATACCCGGGTTTTCAATTTGCCTGCTTTGACGATAAAAGGCCTTTGGGCATCTTTGCTGATTTCGAAAAATGCTTCACCTTCCAAGGTGACTTCCCGTTTGTCATGGGCAAAATGCTTGGGGTATACCAACTTGGAATCGGCATTGAGTTTGATAACCGAACCGTCACTGAGACGGAGTGTGGTTTTTTGCCCTTTGGGGTTATATTTTTCTATCAGAACTAGTTCCGGTTTGGAATCAGTCTTGTCCGGTGTGTCACTTGTAAAAAAGTTAATACGGGCCATCCAAAGTAATACAAGGACTGCCGCCATACCGGATACGATAGGTAGCCAATGCCGGCCTTTGGAAGTTGTGACTTGATGAACAGGCCGGAAGTTCGGTTTTTGTTGTTGTATATTTTGCCAAAGGGCTTCTTTCTTTGCCGTAGATAAAGTACCGTTGAAAAAATGCAGATTGGTAAGCAATTGCCGGGCTTGCCTGACCGCTTCCATCCGTACGGGGGCCTGGTTTTGCCATGCTTCCCAATAACGGGAGGTTTCCTCATCGGGTTGCCGGACCCATTTCAGAAAGGAATCGTTAGTGATTAATTCTTCAACTGTATAATCTTGATCATTCATAGAAGATGTATTTGCTCTATAAGAGGAGCTGTGTTTTAAAATCTACTCACTTGAAGCAAAAAAAATATTTTTTTTCGCTGACGGTCTACAAAAATCGCTAGAGCGATGGATAGAATTTTTTTTTAGGACTTCTGAATTGCGCAAGTACATTGTGTACCTATCCGTAGCATCTTTGTATAAATAAAACAAAGAAGGGGATGGGGTTGCTCTCAAATCTATTGTCTCAAAAAGCTTATCAAAACCAGTACAACGAGCAATATTTTACGCAAATGCTTTAAAGCTCTGTGAATCAGATTGTAGACTGATTGGGAATTCATGTCCATCGTTTGGGCGATTTCGCTACAAGAGAGGTTATTGTAAAAGCGCAGGTACAGGGCTTCCCGTTGGCGGTCAGGAAGTTTGTTAAAGGCCTCTTGCAATTTCTCTTTGTGTTCCAGAGCGGTTTGGTGTCGGATCAACTGCTGTTCATGAGAAAGAACCGCTTCAAAAGCATATCCGTCAATTGCCGGGTCTTGGCTAAGCTTTTTGCGGTCTTGGGAAAGTTGCCGGAAAAGCTTCCTGCGCAAGGATTTGAGTAAATAAGCCCGGATATGTTGGATGTCCCCCAGGTTATGGCGTTTGCACCAAAGTTCTACAAACAAATCCTGGATGCATTCTTCCGCAGCCTCATGGTTAGCAGTCAAGTGGGTGGCATAATTATAAAGCGCATCCACATGTTTGTCGTAGAGATAGCGGTACGCTTTTTCACTTCCCTGCTTAAATTCACTCCATATTTCGCTATCGCTTAAGCCCGCATACATTTCGTTTCGTGGGTTGCGAAAAACGGTAAAGTTCCTCTGAACTTTTTGATGATCAAAGTCTTCAGCTTTGCTTTTGGGCATAGCTTGTGGATAAATTGGTGAAAAAATGGCTAACTTTCAAGTACGCGTAGAAGATAAAAACCTTCCGGGTTTTCAAAACCTGGAAGGTTTGGAACGAGCCCAAAGGCTTATTGTCCCCGGTCGGTGCTTTCAAAAATCTTGTCCGCTGACTTGGCTACAAAGCCACTGTACAACTTTCCGGATTCGGTAGGATAGCGCTTGGCAAATTCATAATAACAAGCCGGGATCACGTGTTTTCCATCAGAAAAAACGACTTCGGTATTGTACGCCAAGGTAGAGGATTGTTCCAGATATACCTCTTTTGACCCTTTGATTTCCCCGCCACTATCGTTTAATTTAAAGCCTTTCTCTTTCAGGAAGGCATTAAGCGACTCTAAGTCCGGAAGTGTCTTGAGGGCATTTACATTTACTGTAAAGTGATTCGGGCGAAAACCAAAAGCAGCGGTCCACGCAGCATATTCACTCTTTTCTTTTAACTGCTGATACGTTTGGTAAGACAATTCCCAAGGGCGGCCCATAGAACTGAAGTCAAAACGCTCATAATCCACTTCCGCAATCTGTTCTACCAGTGAGTTGATAATGGTATTCAGCTCTTCATCAAACTCCTCCAATTGCAATTCGCTGATAAAAATCCGGGGAAGCGTTTCATCACTGTGTTCGAAATGCTTGGCATATAGTTTTTTCTCCGTAAAGTAATAATCGCTTTTTTCTTCATAGCCACAAGCTTTGAATACTTTGGCCAATTGATCGATATTGATTTTAGGATGGTTGAAGGTGCGGAATGCAATATGATCGTTCAAAACTTCATTGCCCTCGGCCTGAATTAAGTCGTGAATTTGTTGAGCAGGAGGGTTGGTTTCTACATAATCCCGCCACATTTTACCTAGTAGCTGCTCCAGTGTTTGAATAGATGACATTGTGTTGATGTTTTTATGTGATTGAAAATTGGGTTTAAGGAGTGAAACAAGTGCATGCTTATTTCACGAGTAATCGTGAGTATCGTTCCCTGTACAAGGGATCACGAAAATTCGACCCAATTTATAAATTAATTTCCATTTGATTGCGCATCAAGTCTTCATAAGTATCCCTTTGCCGGATCAAATGTGCTTTCCCTTCGTGTACCAGCACTTCTGCCGGACGGAAGCGGGAATTATAGGTGCTTGCCATACTGTAACCGTAAGCTCCTGCATTTAAAATAGCCAACAAATCCCCTTCTTTCACTTCGGGCATGGAGCGGTTGACGGCAAAGTTGTCGATCTCACAAATATTGCCCACAATGGTATATTCCTTCCGGGGGCCAAAAGGGTTGGAGAGGTTTACAATTTCATGATGGGCGCCATACATCATCGGCCGGATCAAATGGTTAAATCCCGAATCCACCCCAACAAAATCCCGGTCGCCATTGTCTTTTCTCACCACTGCCTTTACCAGCAATGCTCCACAGTCACTGACCAAAAAGCGGCCCGGCTCAAACCACAACTGAACGGGCTTGCCGAACTCCCGGCAAAATTGCTGATGGACATTGTGAAGGCGCTCTCCCATTTGAAAGATGTCAATGGTCTGATCGTCCGGAGCATAAGGTACTTTAATGCCTCCGCCAAAATCTATGTACTGCAAGTCTTTAAATTGTTTGGCCATTTCAAAAACGGCTTCCGCTCCTTTTTGAAAGATTTCAGGATTCATAATGACCGAACTGGAATGGATATGAATACCGTAGATATGCAGTCCGTAATCTTCCACTAATTGATGGGCTTGGTCCAGTTGGCTGACGGCAACCCCAAATTTGGATTGACTATGCCAATGGGCTACCTTTTCGGATTGCGAATCGGCCACGATAAAGGGGTTGAGCCGGATAAAACAAGGCACCGAAGAACCGTACTTTTTAGCGAATTTTTCCAGGTTGGATAGGTTGTCAATATTAATGACCGTACCAATTTCCACCGCTTCTTCAATTTCAGAAAAATCTACACAGTTGGGAGTGAACACGATATCCTGAGGGGCAAACCCCGCCTGTAGTCCCATTTTGATTTCTTGTAGTGACACGGTATCAAGACCCAGTCCCTCCCTTTGCATCAATTTTAAAATATTGATGTTGGTCAGGGCTTTGGCGGCATATTTTACTTTATGGTCGATGGCGGCAAAGGCTTTTTGAAATTTTGCCACCTGTTGCCGGATCACCGAACTGTCATACACATAAAGTGGTGTGCCGAATTCAGAGACAATCTCTTCTGGTTGGAGGCCCTGTATCGTATAGGATTGGTCTTGTAAATTCATATGTATGAGGATTTTGTTTCTAGGAATTAGGTGTTCATGATATTTACTTGTCGGAATTCAATCCTCCAAGGCTTTTGATGGGAAATCCCGGAGATGGTTAAGATACGAAACATTTGTCTTGTTTCTGTCTTTCTGTTGTTTTATGATGACTTGGAAAACAAAACTCATGATGTGGAACTGACCTCTTTTTGTAAAGTGACCCGTTCTATCAATTCTCTAACCCTGTCCAACTGTTTGGGATGAGGCGTATGCAATAAGTCGTTGGTCAAATGCCAGTAAATGGTAGCATGAGCACCCCATCGGATGTAATAGGGAAGAAGCTCTTGTTCCTCCGGAGTCAAAGGCCTTTGATAGGCGTTTAAAAAACGATTCAGACATTCGGAAGACAATACATTGTTTACAAAGCAAAAACCGTTGATAGCCACTCCTATATCAAAAAGAAAATGATCGGTACAGGCTTCTTCAAAATCAACAATTGCTCGCAACCGGTTGCCTTGGAACAAGGTATTGTCCGGGAAGATATCTCCGTGAACCAACCCGTTGGGTAATGGGTGGCTTAAGGGCTCGGCAAGGGCTTTTGTTTCCTGTACAAAATACTCAAAAATATCCGGGTACTGATAGGGAGCCGAGTCGAATTTTTCAATCAATATATGGCAATTGGAAAAAGCCAAAGAGTTGACTTTTCGGAGATGTGGAGGCGCTTTGTGTTGATGTAGTATACTCATGGCCCGGGCTATTTCCGCAGCCGTTTCCGGGTTTACCTCCGGTTCCTTGCCTTCTACAAAGTCATACACCATCACCGGGCCTTCTTCCAGATGACTAATATACTTTCCGTCCTTCCGGGCTATAGGAAAGGCAGTAGGAAAGCGGATTTCCTTTAATAATTGCATCAAATCCAATTCATAAGCAATCATTTCCAACGGCTGCTGGGCACAGAGACGGAACAAGTAGCTGCCTTGATCCGTTTGCAACCGGTAATTCACATTGGCAAACCCGCTATTGAGTTTGTCAAGAGATTGGAGTTGCCCCAGTGAATAGGATTGCAGGAGTGTTTCTATCGTAGTTAATGTAAGCATTCTTCTCTATTGTCGTCGGTTTGATTATTCGGAATTTTCCTCCGGTTGTTTTCAATAACCGGAGGCTTTTTATCCACTTTTTTCAAATTTCTTTATGTGCTTTTAAGGCTTGTTTACTCAATTGTACCGGGTCTTCGAGTCCTACCTGATAAGGCCGGAGCCGGAATGAATAGGAGTACTCCTGTGGATACAATGTGTATTCGGGGTGCGTTTTAGCCCCCCAACTGTTGTCCCCACCTACGCCCATTTGTTTATAGTCAAGGTTAAAGGTAGTCAAATCTTTGGGTTTAATATCAATGCTATGGCGTTGTGGTCCCAATACCCGGTCGAGGTCTAGCATAGGAAAGGGATAAGCACTGACTTCCAAGAGTGGTTCACCTACAGCCAACAAACCAATGCCCTCTTTAGAGGTGAGTGCCGCCCAACGGACATCCGTTTTATTTCCCGTTTCCTGTGGGCGAACATAGTTGTGGTACTGCTCGTTTACGGGGCCTTGGTACTTTCCGATAGCGGCTCCGGTTTTACGGTCCCAATAGCTTTCATGTGGCCCGCGACCCAACCATTCCAGTTGATTGAATTCCGCAGGTAATGTCATGGTCATACCAAAGCGGGGCAATTCGGGCAGGCTGTCACTTCCGGGAGTAAAGTGGTTTTCCACCAACACATCGCCACTACCAAATACCGTATATTGTGTGCGATAGGTGGAATTCCCCGCAGGTACTTGAGCCTGGACTTCAATCTGGATTTCTTGGGAAGAAAGGACTTTGGCGGAACTACGGGTGATTTTGAGGTTTTGTCCCGCCTCTCTCCATATTTCACACCTCCGGGGCATTTCATTTCCTAAATCATTGTCATTGGGAGGGCGCCAGAAGTTCGGCCGCAAGCCTTCTTTAACCAATTCTTTTCCCATGTATTGCCAACGGGTAATTTTTCCTTTTTGACGGTCGATTACTAAACGGAAGTTTTCCCCTTTCACCAAAAGCTTTTCTTTATTTTCTTCCAAAGTAACAGGAGGCATCTTGGTCAGGTCCGTATGGGTAGCAGGTGTATCCCAGGGCAGTTGCATTTGGTCCCAGGCTATTTCATGGCCTTGTGGTACCAAAGGTGCTTCGTGCCGGGTGACAGCTTTTACTTTAAGAAAATACTCGGTACCGGCCTGGGTTTGGATATTGGGAAGTACCAGGGTGATTTCTTTTTTGGCATGGGGCGGCAGGTTAGTCACTGGCAAAGTGGCTTGTGCAATGACTTCCCCGTTGGCTTCCAATTCCCATGAAAGGATATATTGGTTCAGGTTGGTAAAATCAAATTTGTTCCATAGAGCGATCTTGCCTTTGCTTAAATCTACCGGAAGTGCTTTAATGGGTTGATAAACTTTTTTTACTTCATAAATATGCGGATGTGGCTCGCGGTTGGCATCTACCAGGCCGTTGATACAGAAATTAGAGTCATTTTTTACCGGAAGATGATCGAAGTCTCCTCCATATACAAAGTACTTTTCTCCTTCTTTTGTCTCTCGTAAAAGGCCTTGGTCTACCCAGTCCCAGATAAATCCTCCTTGCAAGTGTTCGTACTTTTCGATGACATCCCAATAGTCTTGTAAGTTACCTACACTGTTGCCCATTGCATGAGCATATTCGCATAGAATCAACGGACGGGTAGGACTGTTTTGAGCAAACTTTTCAATCTTTTCGATCGAGTGGTACATAGGGGCTTGAATGTCTGTATACTCTGAGTATTGGGCCATTTCATACTGTACCGGTCGGGAGTCGTCCCGTTGTTTTACCCATTGGTAAGTTTCTTTAAAACACACTCCGAATCCGGCTTCATTTCCTAAAGACCAAGTGATGATGGACGGGTAGTTTTTGTCGCGTTCCACCATGCGAACCGTGCGGTCGAGGTGGGCGGGAATCCATTCCGGCTTGTTGGCTAATGTGATGGCGGTATCGTATATTTCATACCCGTGTGATTCGATATTGGCCTCGTCTACCACATACAAACCGTATTCGTCACAGAGCTCATACCAACGCTTGTGGTTGGGATAGTGGCTGGCCCGCACCGCATTGAGATTGTATTGCTTCATCAAACGGATGTCTTTCAACATGGAGGCCTCATCCACTACATGCCCGGTGGTGGGGTCGTGTTCGTGGCGGTTCACACCTCTGAGAGTAACTTTTGTTCCATTGACCAATAACAAACCGTCTTTGATCTCTACCTTCCGGAAACCGGTTTTACATGTTGTGGCTTCTATTACTTGTCCTTGTACATCTTTTAAAATAAGTAAGACGGTATAAAGGTTGGGAGTTTCTGCCGTCCATTTTTTAGGCTTGGGAACCCGGGCCGAGAGGCGTATATTTTTGTTTTCTCCAGGTGAAACAGGTTCGATTTTTTGACTTAAATTGAGTAAGGCTTTGGAAGTGTCAGCGCTTTCCAATAAATACACTTGCAACGAATGGGCAGTGCTTGGTTTCTGTCGATAATTGATGATTTCAGCATCTACCGAGAAGACTCCTTCGGTATAATCCTCTGCCAAACCGGCTTTGATAAAGAAATCCCGCAAATGCACTTTGGGTGTGGCGTATACCCAAACACCTCGTTCGAAGCCACTCAAACGCCAAAAATCCTGATCTTCCAGGTAGCTGCCATCCGACCAGCGGTAGACTTCCACAGCCAAGCTGTTTTCACCCTTTCGAACATAGGAGGTAATGTTGAATTCGGCCGGTAATTTGGAACCTTGGCTATACCCGACTTTTTCGCCATTCACCCATACATAAAAAGCCGAACGGACCGAGCCAAAGTGGATGAATATTTCTTGACCGTCCCAGGCCTCAGGGATTTGAAAAGTGTGGCGATAAGAACCCACCGGGTTGTAGTCATGAGGAATATGAGGCCAGTTGGCAGGAAAAGGATAGCTAACATCCAGGTAATGAGGAACCCCATGGCCGTTGAGTTCCCAGTTGCCGGGTACGGGCATTTCACCCCATTGACTGAAATCAAAATCTTCTTGATAAAAGTCTACCGGTCGGTCGGCCGGCTTTCTGGACCAGTGAAATTTCCAGTTGCCATTTAAATTTTGATAGTTGCCGGCTTGTTCAGGCATATTGGCCATAGCCTGTTCTACGGAAGTAAACGGGAAAAATTCCGCATGGGCCTTTTCTTTATTGCGTTCGAATATTTGTTCGTTTTCCCAGTCGTGTTGTGTTTGATCGGAAGTATTGTGGCCCGGGGATGTACAGGCATGATATAAAAGTGTAGACAGTAGTGTCAGTAGTATCCATACCCTTTTAGGGTAGGCGTAGTATCGTATTTTCATTTTCATCAGTTAATAATCGTTGTGGATTGTTGGTTAAGAGACCGGAAGAATTTAAATCTACTCACTTAGGGAAGGAATTTTTTTTCCGAAAGCCGGAAGAAGAAGATTTTTGTATAAAATACATTGCTCAAAGCCACTTCATAACAAGCTGAAAAACGGAGCTGTGAATGGTTAGGTCAGAAAAAACCCACTCACCAAATCACTCATTCACCCATTCACCAAATCACAGCAACCCCCGCATTGATAGCCTGCCACAACAAGTGTTACTT
The DNA here is from genome assembly GCF_039710355.1 of Rapidithrix thailandica. Classification (NCBI taxonomy): domain Bacteria; kingdom Pseudomonadati; phylum Bacteroidota; class Cytophagia; order Cytophagales; family Flammeovirgaceae; genus Rapidithrix; species Rapidithrix thailandica. Next base: position 235,770 of record NZ_JBDKWZ010000004.1, read on the forward strand.
TCAACCAGCCATGTTTGTTTTTCCACCTTTGATCCTCTCTTTTACGGAGCGGGCTTAACAAGCTGAAAAACGGAGCCGTGAATGCTTACATCATAAAAAAAACACTCACCAAATCACTCACTCACCAAATCACAGCAACCCCCGCATTGATAGCCTGCCACAATAAGCGTTACTTTCAACCAGCCATGTTCGTTTTTTCCACCTTTGATCCTCTCTTTTACGAAGCGGGCTTAATAAGCTGAAAAACGGAGCCGTGAATGCTTACATCAGAAAAAATCCACTCACCAAATCACTCATTCACCCATTCACCAAATCACAGCAACCCCCCGCATTGATCGCCTGCCACAACAAGCGTTACTTTCAACCAGTCATGTTTGTTTTTCCACCTTTGATCCTTCAACCCTTCAATCCTTCAACCCTTACTTTTCACCAGTGTAAGTTAATTTTTAGCTGAAAAACAATCAGGGAATAGCATTAAGGTCAAAAAAGTGCCAGAACTTGAAAAGTTTCAGGGAGATTGGCTTAGAACTCTTACCTACCTTGGAGCTTATAAATTTCCTTTTTCACTTTAACGAAAATTACTGCCTATGAGAACAATTTGATACAAGCACAGGAAAATCCTTTTGCTAAGAGCAAGAGGAGAGAATTTTTTAGAGGAATAAGTAGAAAACTGTTGACGCAATCCCTACTCCTCCTCTAAGAAGTTTTTACAACAAACTATTCATTATAAAAATCTATACAAAAATATGAAATGGAAGAACTTTAAGTCCTTTCCGCTGAGGAATTTATTTCTGAACGGATTGTTCACCCAATGCCTATGGATAAGCATTGTTTTCACAGCGGTGGCCGCTTCTCCTTATGCTGAAGATAATATCCTGATTTCCGGAAAAGTAGTGGATCCTGATGGTGAACCTTTGCCAGGGGTGTCCATTCTGGTGCAAGGCACCGCTACAGGGACTACTTCGGATATCAACGGAGAATATAAATTGACCGTTGCCGGGGGGAGTACTTTGGTTTTTAGTTATGTAGGGTATATCTCGCAAACCATTGAAGTTGGAAATCAATCAGTCTTAAACATTACCTTGGAGCCTGACTTGACCCAATTGGATGAAGTGGTAGTGGTGGGGTACGGAGAGCAAAGCCGGGCGACTATCACCGGGGCAGTGAGTAGGATGGATTCCAAAGACATCAAAAAAATTCCGGCTTCGAACCTTTCCTCTCTGATGGCCGGGCGGATTGCCGGGGTGTATGTAGACAATTGGACGGGTACACCTGGAACCTCTTCCAATATAAGAGTGCGGGCCAAAGATAGTTTCAATGATAATCCTCCTCTTTTTGTGATCGATGGGATTGTCCGGGAAAAGCGGGCTTTTGATGCATTAGACCCCAGCGAAATCAAGGAGATCAGTGTCTTGAAAGATGCGGCTTCGGCAGCCGTCTATGGGGTGAAAGCTTCGGGAGGAGTTATCCTGGTGACTACGGAAAGGGGCCAGAGTGGTAAAGCTCAAATCAACTATACCGCTACCTTCAGCTCGGAAAAACCCACGCAGTTGCCGGACATGATGTCCGCAGTGGATATTGCCAGACTGGCGAATAGTTATCTGCCCGAAACGGACAATAACTATTGGACGGAGGAGGAAATTGCCCATATCAAAACAGTGAATAACGGATATGGTTACGACAATTTGAATGAAGTCTACAAAACCCCCACTTCTAAGCGGCATGCCTTGAGTATCAAAGGAGGAAGCGATAAAATCCAATATTACCTGGGTGGTTCACTTTACGGACAGACGGGATTCCTCGATCCGCTGACTTATAACAAAAATACCCTTCGGGGAAATATAAGGGCCCAGTTGACAGAGGACTTGAGTGTATCACTCAATATGTCTAACATAAATACCAAGCGCAACAAGTATTATTGGACCTATGATTGGGATGGAGACGATTTGTCCGATTTATGGAAAAAACTGCAGACCTGGCAGCCGTATATTCCTTTCTTTTCCGAAGAGGGCAAACCCTTAGATCTGGGTTGGCTGGGAAATGTGGCCGAGTTGATCAACAATTCGGGATACCGCAGGTACAAGGAACAGATTCAAAGTAATATCATTACTCTGGAATATAAAGTGCCCTTTGTGAAAGGCTTACGGCTGAAAGGTTCCTATGCTTTTGAAAAATACAATAGGCAGCAGAAATTATTTGCCAAAAAGCACCTATTGTACATCTCAGAACCTAATCAAGGAAAGATTTACTCCAGAAAGCTGACAGGAGGGACTACGATGAGCGGGCATCCAAGTACGGAGTTTCTTTATACCCAAAATATCTCTAACAGCTCTTACCAGTTAAATTTACAGGCGGACTACGAGCGTTCTTTCGGGAAGCACAACCTGGCCGCCACCTTCGTGTATGAACAACGCGAATGGGAAAATGGGGATACTTATGGCAATCGCGACCGTTTCCCGATCCTGGTGAGAGATCAGTACTTTGCCACCAGTGGCGACCGTACGGATTCCTATGTAGGCGGTAGTGAAAGCGAAGGAGGGCAGCTCGCTTATGTTGGCCGGGTGAATTACGATTATGCCAAAAAGTATTTATTAAGCGCGTCTTTCCGTTATGACGGAAATTATTTGTTTGCTCCCGGGCATCAATATGGCTTTTTCCCGGCCGTTTCGGCCGGTTGGCGAATTTCCGAAGAGCCTTTCTTTAATCTCGGGTTTTTGGAAGAACTCAAAGTACGTGCTTCCATGGGAACCTTAGGGAACGACCGGATCAACGGAGATCAGATAGCAGCATTCTTATGGCAGGAAACCTATAGACCGGACGATGGTTTCTACTTTGGGGAAAACCCGAAAGAAACCAAAGGCGTTTGGTACGGAGGAAATAAAAACAGGTCGGTGACCTGGGAGAAATCCAGAACCTGGAATGCCGGGTTAGATGTGGAGTTCTCCAACGGCATCTCCTTCACAACAGAGTATTGGTTCAAGCGTACTTTTGATATTCTCAGAGGGCGGCAAGTGACTGTACCCACTACTTTTGGGGCCAATTTACCTCCGGAGAATTACGGTATTGTAAATTCCAACGGTTTTGAATTTGAGTTGGCCTATGAGCGTACGACCGCCTCAGGGTTGAACTATTATGTTTCGGGTAACTTTGCCTTTGGTAAAAACAAAGTGGTGGAAATCGATGTGAAGGAAAACGCCCAGGATTGGGAAAATCCGGTTGGGAAGCCCTTAGGCCGTATTACCGGATGGGAATACGATGGAATTATTCGTACCCAGGCGGATCTGGATGCCTTGCCGGACGACTGGAGAATCTTTGGCCATACTCCGCAGTTGGGAATGGCCAATTACAAAGACCTGAGCGGCCCGGATGGAAAACCGGATGGAAAAATTGACGGTTATGATCAAACGATCCTGCATAATTATTCATCTGCTCCGGTTAGTTATGGGCTTACCTTGGGCAGTTTCTGGAAAGGTTTTAGCATAGAATTATTCTTTCAAGGAATGGCCGGGCATCAGAAGCAAATAGTGGCACAAGATCCCTATCCTCATACAAGAATTTACAGTATATGGGAAGATTATTGGTCCGCGGACAATCCCAATGCCAGTATGCCTAGCCCCAATATTGCTTGGACCGGAACCTACAATCGTACTTCCGGTTTGTGGTTGCGCAATGCCAGTTTTGTACGTCTGAAAAACATCAATGTAAGCTATAGCTTGCCTAAAAAGCTGACAGGAAAAGCCGGCTTGCAGGATATACAGTTGTTTTTCAATGCCACCAACCTGTTCCACTTGAGCAAGTTCAAAACTTATGACCCTGAAGTCAAACATGCCGGAGTCTATCCCAATATGAAAAACTTTAGTGGTGGAATAAGCGTGACACTTTAATTCTTGAATCAAACTGTTAGAATGATGAAAATGAAATTTTATACCCTATGCTTATCGGTAGTGGCATTCCTATCGGTAAGTTGTGAAGATGTGTTGGATAAGGAAAATTTAGGAGCGATCAACCCACAAGATGTGTGGAATGATTATTTCTTGGCCCAGGCTTATGTTGACAATATTTACAGCAAACTAATGCCAGAGTGGAGCTACAGTTCGGGAGGAGCCTCGGATGAAGCTCCCGGTGACGGCTTTACTTTGAATGATTTTTTGAAGGGAAATGCAACCATCGATACTGAAGACATTTGGCACTATTCCACCATCCGTAAGATTAATATCTTATTACAGGAGGTGGAAAAAGGAAGCCTGAAACCTGATGAAATTGACAAACTCAAGGGACAAGCTTTGTTTTGGAGGGCTTGGGCCTACTTCGATATGGTGAAACGTTATGGAGGTGTACCTTTGATCCTGCAGCCTCAAGATCGCGAAGACGAGGATGCTATTCTTGTAAGTAGAAATAAAACTTCCGAATGTATCCTACAAATGGAAGAGGACTTAAATCATGCAATTGACTTGCTTCCTGACAGTTGGAACGGGGTGGATTACGGACGGATTGATAAAGGAGTAGCGATGGCTTTCAAAGGCCGGGTGTTGTTGTACTATGCCAGTCCGCAGTTTACCCCCAACGGAGACCAGGCCAGATGGCAAAAGGCCTATGAAGCCAATAAAGCCGCGGTGGACTTTCTGGATGGCCAGGGAAAAGGATTATTTGCCGATTTTGCTGAAGTTTGGTACGAGGAGCAAAATAAGGAGGCCGTCATGTTTCATCGCTATTTTCACCCCGGCCATACCAGTAACCAGAACTTATTGCGTCCTATTTGGGCCACCCGGGACAACGTAGGTGGGGACCGCCCCACTATCGACCTGGTGAATGCCTTCCCCATGAAAGACGGGAGTGATTTCGACCCCAACGGAGGGTATCAGGATTTTTGGAAAAATCGCGACCAACGCTTTTATGCCACGGTTGCTTATACCGGAAGCGATTATGGTATTCCTAAATTGCAACCGGGAGGGGTGAACGAAGGGTATTTGTGGAATTATAAAGATGCCAATGGCAATTTTATCGAGTATGAGTTGTATGAAGAAGGAGGAAACAATTACACTGGTTTTTACCGGAATAAAGCCCTGGACAAAACGATTACGCCCCAAACTATTGACCAATGTGGCATCGACTGGATTGAAATCCGGTATGCGGAAGTATTGATGAACTATGGCGAAGCGGCCAACGAAATTGGCAAAACGGACGAAGCGCTGACAGTGCTTTACAAAATACGTGAACGGGCTGGTATCGAAGCCGGTAGCGGGAATTACGGCATTGCGGAGTCGTCCAAAGAGGCCCTTCGGGAGCGCTATATGAAGGAGCGGCAGGTGGAATTTGCCTTTGAAGGAAAGCGTTGGTGGGATTTGCGCAGATGGAGAAGGTTTGATGTGTTGAATAACCTGGGGAGAAGACATGCGCTGTTCTTTCAGTTAAAATCCAATGCGGTGAAACCCAGTGGCTGGGACGACCTCAATGCGGTAGGTTCTTTGTTCGACTTCATTTACACAGATGTAGAACAAGCGGCAGGAGAAGCGTTTAACCTGCAAGAGGAGTATTACTTTTACGGGATTCCCAAAAAGCATCTGGATGTAAACAGCAACCTGGAGCAAACTCAAGGTTGGGACGGAGGAACTTTTGACCCGTTGCAATAAGGGGTCGCTATGCAAACAGAAAAAGGGCCCCGGCCCTTTTTCTTACTTCCACAAATTTGACTTATCTTTCTTGCTAAGGTTATCTATCAGGTCAAAATAGTGTTGGTATTTGAGAAATAATGAAAAGACAAAATCTCTTGTCTTTTCTTTTTTTGTTAAAAAACAAAGAACCAACGGCCATTAAGAGGGGGCCAGAGGCTTACTGCTAATTACAAAAACAGAATGAAAAGCATTACACGAATTTTATGCACGGTATTTTGGGGGATTTTAGCGCTTTCACTTAACGCACAGAGTCAGCATTTTCTCCTTGGAGAAGAGGGCAACGTTACTTACGCAGTGGCACCTGCCAGCGTGAAGGCCCGGCTGGATGCCCAGGCGGAAACCCGGGAAAAAGCAGCGGTGGTATTAAAAAGGCAAGGAAAACCGGTGTTTTTTGCCAGTACTCCCGCAAACAAACCCGGAGGGGCCGTGTTGTTTAATGGGAAATCGGATTTTTATCACACGGCACAGGCCTTGGGAAAAGCTTCGGAGAATTTCGTCCTGGAAGTATGGGTGAAGGCCCGGCAGGAGGACGAAAAGGACCCGTACGGTTTGCCTTTGCATGTAGTCTTGGCCCATGGCGACCGGAAAGGCGGGTATTTGATTGCCCAGCAAACAAACAACTGGGTATTACAGGTAACAGGAGAAAAAACAATGAATATAGCCAAAGTTACGGAAGGGTTATGGACCCATATTGCTTTGGTCGCAGATACCAAAGGAAATTATATTTATGTCAATGGGAAAAAAACGGCTTCTTTTTCACGCACGCATAAGTTGAACCCTAATTTTTCACTGGGTGGCTTGCCGCATGAAAAGGCTTTTTTCTTTGGTGAAATCTATGAAGCCCGTTATACGGCTTTGTCCCAAGCAGAGGCCGATCCTGAAAAAGCCTTCCTGATCGACCAACAAGTGATGAAACGCTTGAGCCAGCAGGAAGTAGCCCAACAGAAATCCCTGATTCAGTCACTGCAAACCAGTGGTTTTCAGAAGAAGGTGCAAAACAGCGATCATCCGCAAAGCTTTCGGAACGACTGGTTGATCAGCCCCGTAAGCCAAAAAGCGGAATTGACCGTAGTGCCGGCTGAGGACGGGCTTTCCGCAAAAATGATTTTGGGCAATGGTTTGGTGTCCAGGACTTTTTACGTGGGGGAAAACCTGGCCTGTATCAGCTATCGCAATTTATCCAACGGGGCCGAATACCTGCGAGCGGTTAAGCCGGAGGCCAGGGTTCGCTTAGGAGAGGACTGGCTGGAAATTGGCGGCCTGAAAGGGCAACCTGAAAAGTCGTATTTGCTGGAAGAGTGGCTGAAAGATATGCAAAGTTCTCCTGAAGCCTTTGTTTTTAAGGGGGTTACTACAGCGGCTCCGGAAGCGCGTTATCCTTGGAAAGTAAAGTACAATGCCGTTGAAACGGACTGGCCTCCCAAAGGAGTGCACATAATTTTGCATTTTGAAACTCCTTCTACCCGGCCTGCTTATGCCGGGATAAATATCGAGGTGCATTATGAATTGTACGATGGCCTGCCGGTCATGTCCAAATGGTTGACCCTGAAAAATAACTCGGGCAAAGAAGTTTTGATTGAAGAGACCGAATGTGAAGTACTGGCCGTAAACCAGGACCAGGTAAAACGCTTGCATGTAGAAAGTGATTTTTCTTTTGCCTTGGTCAATGCTCATCCGGAGGGGAGTGCTTTAATGCATTACCAGGGAGAGCCTAAGCCCTACCATGCCGGACAGTCCACCACGCAATGGGAAGTGGATGAGGAGTATAGCACTTGGGCCACACATAACCAGGCCGAAGACATGTTCTTAGGTTTTCTGCATCATAATTTGCTGAAAAGTAAGCTGCCGATGGGCCCTTCGGTAGCCTTGAAAGCCGGGGAGGATTTTCGGTCCTTTGTCACTTTTGAACTGCTGCACGATAGCGATGACCGGGAACGGCAGTCCTTGGGACACCGCAGAATGTATAGAAAGCTGGCTCCGCAAGTCACCGAAAGCTTGCTTTGTGGCGGTATTACTTCTCAGAATAAAGAAAAATTAAAGGGCTTTATTGATCAAATGGCCGAACTGGGCTTCGAACGCCTGGATGTGATGGCCTGGCCGGGGATCAGTCATAACAACCTGGAGGCGGATTATGTAGCACTTTGGAAGGAAGTAGCCGGCTATGCCAAGGCGCGTGGAATTGTGATGGGTGGGTACGAACTGCAAATCGCTTCCCGGGGGCGAGGGGCCCGCTACGATGTGGTTGACCCTGCTACGGGCAAACCCGGTAGTTTGTTTGGCCAAAGTGTATGTACTGCCAGTGAATGGAAAGATAAATACTATTCCGGTATGTGGCAGTTTTTTGACCAAACCGGCTTGATGACGTACAATATGGATGGCCCTTATCACGGTGATCCTTGTGCATCGGAGGAGCATCCTCATCACCGTGGCCTGAACGATTCGCAGTGGGAACAATGGAAAGCACAGGTGGAAGTTTTGCATGAATTGCAAAAGCGGGATATGTATGTCCCTATTCCGGATTGGTACTTTCTGAACGGCCAAAGCGCCACCGGCATGGGGTACCGGGAAGCCAGTGCCAACCTCTCGCCTCAGCAGCAATTGCTTTTAGGACGTCAATACATTTACGATGGCACCTGGCATAAAATCCCCACCATGGGTTGGATGGGTTTGCAATTGGTGGGCTTTTATACCAATGATCCCCGGGTGGGATTGGAGCCGCTATCGGAAAACCTGGACCGCTACGAAAGAGGCTTGGTACAGCACCTGGGCAGCGGGTGTCAGTTTACCCTCCGGGGCAACCGCCTGTACGACACGCCCGAAACCAAAACCATGGTGAAAAAATGGGTGGATTGGTTTAAACAATACAGAGAAATTCTCACTTCGGACATCATTCACGTAAGCCGTCCGTCCGGCCGGGATTTGGATTGTATGTTTCATGTCAACCCCTTTATCGAACACAAAGGCCTGGCCGTGATCTTTAACCCTACGAATCAACGGATCCAGAAGGACTTTCAATTACCGGTGTATTATACCGGTCTGACAAAACAAGCCTTGGTGCAAAACGCAGAAGGAAAACAGGCTATTTATTCCATTGATGCGGAGAACAACCTTCATATCCCCTTGGATATTCCGGCCAACGGATTTACCTGGGTAGTCATCAAAGACAGTGAGGAGAATGCGGCTACCGGCTTTATCGAAAAACTGGAAAATAAAGGGCCTGTGAAAATTGCAGCTTTGGGAACTTCTTTGACAGGCGGCACTTGGCCTTGGATGGATGTAATGAAGGAATGGCTAAAAGAGGAATATCCCGGTCAGGTGACTTTCCATAACGAAGGGGTAGGGGCCTCGGCTTCTTCTTATCCTGCGGAAAGTGGCGGCTTGGCAAAAGTTAGGGAGGTCATCAGTCAACAACCGGATGTGGTGTTTATCGAGTTTGCGGTGAATGATGCCTACACTCCGTATCAGATTAGTTTGAAAGAATCCGAACAAAACTTGCGTGAGATGGTCCGGCAAATCAAAGAGGCGAGTCCTTCTACACAAATCATTTTGCAAACGATGAACCTGGTGACAGATGTCCCCAAGAAGAAAATGGAGGAGGCAGCCAAGCGCCCGGAATTGGAAAAATACTACCAGGTTTACCGGAAGGTAGCACAAGATGAAAACCTTCTGTTGATTGACCATTATTACAATTGGTTAAAATTATTCAAGGAAGACCGGAAGCAGTTTTTGAAATATGTTCCGGATGGAATTCATCCCAACCCGGATGGTTACCGGGCAGTACTTTTACCGGAGTTAAAGAAGGCCTTGTCAGGACAAATAAAAGAGGGGCAAGCGGCTAATTAAATTAAGCTGTGAGAAAGGATTGCTTCTGTTGTGTAGTGAATTGAAATGACAAATGAGTGGGTAGATATAAATTTCAAAACGGACAGCCTTAGGGCAGAGAGCATCTTCCTCTGCTCTAAGGCAATAAGTCCTGTGTTTTTCAAGCTAAACCCTTCATCCGATAGAAAAGCTCCTACAAGTAGCAATTTGAAAAAAATACCCCATATCTCCATTAAAACCAATTAAGTGAAAATGAATTTTTCTTTCATCCTAGTAGTACTTTCCTTGCTGGCTTTTCCCGGGTTAGCACAGTCCTGGTTGTCACCTGAGGGGCAAAAAGGAGTGCCCGTTAAGAAAAACTCCTTACTGAAAAAATTACAGGAGGAAAAAGGCTTTCTTTCACCGGTAGTTTGTAAGTACGATGAAAACCGCTTGGTGGAAAGTCAGCCCTTTTCCTGGAAAGAAGAAAATGGAAAATGGATAGGCCGCTTGGAAGAGAAGGGGAACCTCTGGGAATGTGTGATCCGCTTCCAAAAAGTAACTGCATATTGCCAGGAAGCAGAAGTAACTTTTAAACTGTTGAAAGGGAAACAGGCCTCAGCAGGAGTGGCCTTGAGCTGGCAACTGAAAGATTGGCGGGAGGACAATTTCGTCTTTATTCCCGGGGCCGCTTATAATGGCAACCGCTTTGAAGTACTGGCCGAAGATTATCCGCCTATGTTTTACGATGAAAAGTTTCAAGGCGTAGACTTTCCGGTAACCATCACGGATGTGCCCCGGTTGAGCGGGCAAGGGGAGGTTTCCAAAATGGAATTGACCACAGCCGATGCAACGACCCCCTGTATGGGTTTTTATGATAAAGTGGCCAAGAAGGGCTTTTTGCTTTTTACCGGGCAGAGTACCTCTTTGGGCAATTCCGGCCTTACCGTTGAGGAAAGCCAAGACCGGAAACAAGCGGCTTTGGTGTTGAGTGCTCCGGCAGTCCGCGAAAAATGGTACACAGGCATGCATTTGCGCAAGAGTCCGGACAGGGGAGTGGACTGGAAAGCCGGAGATGTTGTGACCTTGAAAGCCCGTATGTATCTCTTTCCGGCAAATTCCCTACAAGAATTTTACACAAAATATTTTCAAGAGCGTAAAGCGATGCCGGGAGATGCAAGCTGGAAACATCGATTGCCTTTTAGTGAAGCCTTGCAAATGGAAATGGATTTGCAAAACCGGGAGCGTTGGAACGAAGCGGGAGGATATTACAAAAACGGCAATGGCGACAGCCCGTTCGGGCATATCCAGATTGGCTGGGTAGGAGGGTTGATGCAGACTTATCCCTTATTGGTGAAAGGCGATGAAACTTCGGTACAAAGATGCCTGCAAACTTTCCAAACAGCGATAGAAAAAGTGCGTGGCCAAAGTGGTTTCTTCTATGGAATTTATAAAAACGGCAAAGTATACGGGGACAATTTTCATTTGAATAATGAGAAACCTCAAGTGGCTATGGTACGCAAAAATGCCGATGCCCTGTATTATTTATTGAAGCAATTCCTTTGGCTAAAACGGGAAAATAAAAACCCATTGATCCAACCTGCCTGGGAGGCTGCTGTCAGAAAGCTGGCGGATGCCTTTGTACACCTTTGGCAGAAAGAGGGAGACTTTGGACAACTGGTAAATGTGGAAACCGGAGCATTGATCATCAAAGGTTCTACAGCCGGAAGTATTGCCCCGGGGGCCCTGGCGCTGGCTGCCGATTACTTTCGAGAACCTCTATATCTGGAAATTGCCAAAAAGGCAGCGGAAAAGTACTACCACCGCGATGTGCTCCAAGGCTATACTACGGGTGGACCGGGCGAAATCTTGCAATGCCCCGACAGCGAATCGGCTTTTGCAATGCTCGAAAGTCTGGTGACTTTGTACGAGCATACAAAAGAAAAGAAGTGGCTGGAACGAGCCCGGGCTATGGCTTCGATTTGTGCCTCCTGGACCGTTTCGTATGATTTTGAGTTTCCGGAAAACAGCCGCTTGGGACAGTGCCGGGCTCCGGCCACCGGGGCCGTATGGGCCAGCATTCAAAACAAACATGCTGCTCCCGGTATTTGTACCAACTCAGGCAGCGCTTTGCTGCGACTATACCGCTACACGGGAGAAACGTTGTACCTGGATTTGCTGCGGGACATTGCCCATAACCTCATGGGTTTTGTTTCCACACAAAAATTCCCGGTAGGAAATACGATAGATGGCTATGTAAACGAACGGGTGAATTTAAGCGATTGGGAAGGGCAAGGAGCCGTAGGCAATTTGCATCACAGTTCGGTGTCCTGGTGTGAAGTTTCCGTGATGCTGACGGCCCTGGAAATCCCGGGAGTTTACCTGAATCCTCAAACGGGTTTTCTCTGGGTTGCAGATCATATAGAAGCCAAAGTGGTGAAGAAAAGCAACAAAGGCGTAATGTTGCAAATGACCAATCCTACGGCATATCTGGCAACAGTACAGGTGATGAGCGAATCTGATCTGCAAAAAAAACAACCCCTTGGGCCTTTGGTATTTACAACTATGCAAGCCATCATACTGGCACCGGGCGAAACTAAAGAAATTTTTATGGAAGCCAAGTAATGTACGAATCGGGTTGGCAGTATAGGGAATTACTTATTTGGTGATGTGAGTGACGACCTGAAAGGGTGAGTAAATGGCTGAGTTCTTAGTTAAAACACAAACAATCGATTAACATAATTCAACCTCCAACCAGTTATACTGAATGTAAGCTTCTGCCTTTACTCCCTCCCTCACCATTTCACCCATTCACCATTTCACTAAATACACAGAAAGGGAAGCGTTTAATTTTCCTCTTTCCGGAAAGCCTCCCGGTACTCCTTGGGCGTCATGCCCAGTTCCCGCTTGAAAAGCCGGTTGAAATTGGTCAGGTGGTTGAAGCCCGATTCGAACCCGATTTCGGCAATGTTCATTTCCGATGCCATCAGAAGTTTACAGGCATGGCCGATACGCACCTCGTTGACAAACTGCTTGAAAGTTTTCCGCACATGTTTTTTAAAGTAGCGACAAAAGGTGGCTGTGGAGAAACTCACCTCAGCGGCTATATCGTCCAGGCGGATATCTTCCTGAAAATTTTTAAGGATAAATTCGTAAATCCGGTTGATGCGTTCGTAATCCTTCGGGCTGGCTCCTTGCATATACCCGTGACTGGTGAGCACCGAAACCTGTTGGATGTCAGAGAGCCGGTGCAAAATCTTTAGAAAATTGAGGGTTCGTTCAAAAGGCGGAAGTTGCGGCAGGATTTTCATTTCTTGTTTCACGACTTCGATTTCTTCTCCGCTAAAGCTCAGGCCCAGCCGGGCCCGCTCCAGAAGTTTTTTGAGCTGACTGTTCTGTGGTTTTTCAAAAAAATCTTTCCCTAAAAAATCAAACTCAAACCGAACGACTACGGCTTGATTGATCAATAGGTCTGCCGGGTTTTGTACCTGTAGAAGATGTGGAATATTAGGCCCGATGAAAAAAATATCCCCGATAGAAATATTTGCGACTTTATTGCCAATAATGGCCTTACCATCAAAGTCGAACAGGGCTGTCAGCTCAAATTCGGAATGTGTGCGAAAATCATCGGCATAGTCCAGGTGGATTTGTTCTACGGAAAAGGAAATATCACTTGGCGGGACAAATTTTTCAACAACCGTCTTCATCGTTTTGCTCCTCAGGGTAAAATGTTTCTGACCATGCTACCGGACAACTTGGTAGCCTCAACTCTTTTGTATCGTTTAGCTTAGAAGCTTGCCTGGCTTCTGAATAGCACCCTGACGGAAACCTCGAAGAAGTTGCTCAGGATGATTTTGAAAATGTATAATGACATAATTCTAACATTATTCAAGTAAAATACAAAGGAAAAGGTCAAAAAAATGCTATACCTTGAGGAATTTGAGTCAGCTTTTTGAAAGATTCTGGCTTTATTTTGTTAAGCAAACAAAACGACTCTTTAAGTATCGAAGAGTTTAACAGTAAATCTTTCAACCGGTTCTTTTTAAGAGGTTGTCCGAAAAATCGGAATATAACACAAATGCACAAGGATACTAAGATTTACACGAAAGTAAATAACTGTAAATCAGGTGTTTACTTGTGTGTTGAGGTCTTTGTGGTATTTTATGCTCTTTTGACTTTTTGGACAGCCTCTTCCTTGATAATCCCGAAAAATATGCCCGATTTACCTATTTATATTAAGAACCACCTTCAGCCTCCCCGCTTGCCGGAACGTAGCCGGATTGTGTTGGGAACGGCCGGTTTGGGAGGTGCCTGGAAAGCAGTGGACGGAAGAGCGTCCGTGGAGGCGATTCTTTTTGCTTTGGAGCAAGGTGTAAACAGTCTGGATACGGCCCCTTCTTATCATCAGGCAGAAACGTATGTAGGGCAGGCTTTGCGCCAATGGAAAGGCCCAAAGCCTTTTATCAGTACGAAAATGGGCCGCTTGCAAACCGAAGCAGCGGACATAGCCCGGTTTGACTATTCTAAAGAAGGCATGCGGAAAAGCGTATACAACAGCCTGGAAACTCTGGGCATCGACTGCATCGACCTTTTGTTTTTGCATGAACCACATATCCCAAATGCTGCTGAAATCGACCAGGCCATGGAGCTGATGCAGGAGTTGAAAGAGGAAGGCTTGATCGGAAAAGCAGGCCTGGGAGGCAATCCGGTGCCCGCTTTTGATTCCTATATCCGTCAAGGTTTGATTGAGGTAGTGATGGGGTATAACCAGTTCGATGCTTGTTCGCTCAAAGCGTTACACAGTTATTTGCCGGATTTACTCCGCCAGGGAGTGGCGTTTTATGCCGGTAGTCCCTTGCATATGGGCCTGTTAGGCAATCGGTTGGATACATACTCCAAAGACAGGCCGGAATGGGTCAGCCGGGAGGAACTTGCTATTGCGCAAAAGTTGCAAGTATTGGCGGCAGAAACCGGAATTTCTTTGCCCGGATTGGCCCACCGTTTTTTATTTTCTTGTGCCGAAGTGGACTGTATTGTGCTGGGCCCTCGTACCCATGTGCAATTGCAAAACTCGCTGACTTATTGGCAAGAAGGAAAATTGCCGGAAGAGGTCTTTCAACAGTTGTGTCACTTATTAACCTAACAAAATGCAGAAGACACCTATTTTTGAAGAGAAGTTTACCATCAAAACCATTAGTGTGAGAGTACTGAAAGAGTTTCGGGTACCGCTTGCTTTTCAGGACGCTACGATGGGCCCTTTCCAGCACTATAATATCGCTACGATTACCTTAGTGGACGAGGATGGGCAAGAAGGCGAAGCTCCCTTTTTTATAAGCGGGATTCCGGATGCGGAAAGATTGTTTTTTCCGCTGTTGGCCAACCTTCCGAATACATCTTATAAAGAATTATTTCCGCTTTTATACTGGAATATTCGCAACGAAGGATTTCGCGGACGCATTGCCACAACCCTCGGGCAAGTGGACATGGCACTCTACGATCTGGCCGCCAAACGGCACCGACTTCCCTTACACCGGTATCTGGGAGCGAAGCGTAACGCTGTACCTGCTTATGGTAGCGGCTTGGGCACAAATTATACGGAAAAAGAATTACGGACCGAAGCCCTAAACTTTGCAGAGCAAGGTTATGAGATAATTAAAATGAAAGTGGGGAAAGGCTTTGGGCGCTGTATGGAAGAGGATGTCCGCAGGGTAAAATTAGTGCGAAAAACATTAGGCGATTATATTCCCATTGCGGTGGATGCCAATCAGATATGGACGGCTGAGGAAGCCTTGCGTTTTATCCGGCAGGTAGCGGACCAAAATATTGCCTGGTTTGAAGAGCCCGTACATTCGGCTGATTTACACCAAATCAGGGAAATCTGCCAGGCAAGCCCGGTACCGGTTTCTTTTGGCGAATCGGAAAAGTCGGCCAAAGTATTTCCGGCACTGGCAGAAGCTGGTGTGCAGCACCTGCAACCCGTACCCGGGTACCAATGTAACTTGTCGGAGTGGATGGAAATCGAACAACTTGCGCGGGAAAAGAAATTGTTCTTTTCCGGAGGAGGGTATTACCAATTTACCAGTCAAATCCTGGCCTGTGCCGAGCAGGATACTTACGTTGAACAACTGAAAGGTTTGAATGGCTGTCTGGATGAATATTTGGCTGTCAAGCCGGAATTAAGAAACGGAATGTATCATTTGCCGGAAGAGCCGGGCTTATCGGCCCGGGTAGATTGGAACTGGATAAAGAAAAAAGACCTGATGGCCTTTGAAAAACGCTGGGACCTGGCGGAATACCGTTCCAAAACACTTAAAGTCAATTGACCTGGGAAATGCTTTTTGAAGCAAATAATCCTGTGAAACACGTTTGCAAATGGACATTACAGCATATTTACATACCCTGGATGTAATCGTCATTCTGGGATACCTTATTACCTTGATTTTTATAGGCTTATATGCCAGCCGGAAGGTGCAAAAAAGCGGTGACCTGTTTTTAGGTGGGAGGCATTTGCGCTGGGGAAATATCGGCTTTTCGATATGGGGGACCAATGTAGGACCCTCTATGCTGGTGGCCAGTGCTTCTTTGGCCTATTCTACAGGGGTCGTAGGTGGGAATTTCTCCTGGTTGGCTTTTCCCTTACTGATATTATTGTCAATGGTATTTGTTCCTAAGTATCTGCATACACAAATCAGCACCACCCCCGAATTTTTAAGTAAGCGCTTCAGCGAAAGTACCCGGGATTTGCTCTCCTGGTACAACCTGGTGGCCATTATGATCCTTTGGCTGGGAGGTACTTTGTATGCCGGGGGAATTATGATCAGTCAGTTGCTTAACTGGCCCTTGATTCTATCGGTGACGGCACTAATGGGAGTGGCCATCAGCTTTACCGTAGCGGGTGGATTGGTAGCCGTAGTGTATACCGATACCTTTCAAATGGTGTTGTTGATTATCGCCTCAGTCATACTGACGGTTTTTGGTATTTACGAAGTCGGGGGAGTTGAAAAGCTGATCTGTTCAGTGCCGGAGGATTACTGGCATTTGTTCCGGCCCGCTTCCGATCCGGAATACCCCTGGCATGCCTTGGTGTTGGGCTATCCGGTGTTGGGTATTTGGTTTTGGTGCACGGACCAAACCATTGTGCAGCGCGTGTTAGGGGCCAGAGACCTGCGTCATGGGCAACAAGGCGTGTTGTTTACGGGTTGGTTGAAAATTTTAGATACCTTTATTTTTATGATTCCCGGAATTGCCTGTTTTGTACTCTTCCCCCAGTTGGAAGACCCCGATACGGCTTACCTGACCATGGTCACGCGTTTGTTGCCATCCGGTTTGGTAGGTTTGGTGATAGCAGTAATTATTGCTGCTCTGATCAGCACAGTGGACTCCGGCCTGAACTCCTTGAGTACGGTATTTACCCTGGATATCTATGCCAAGAAGATCAAACCTCAAGCGACAGACCGGGAAAAAACGCGAATGGGACGTTGGGTCACGGTGATCGGAGGGATCGTTTCCGTGGTATTGGCCTTGTCCTTGTCGTTGGTGGAGAAGAATTTATTTGCCTTGTTTCAATCCATCATCAGCTATTTGGCCCCTCCGATGGCTACAGTGTTTTTGTTGGGTGTTTTGTGGAAAAGGGCCAACACCCTGGCCGCGAATACCACCTTGATTTTCGGCAGTATACTCTGCCTGGGCATTGGCATTGCCGATTTGAGTGGCTTTCCCGAAAAGGGCTTTTTCCCGCCTTTTTTACTGATGTCTTTTTACTTGTTTGCCGGCTTGTGCAGCTTCATGGTTGTGCTATCCCTGCTCACCCGTCCCCCTCAGAGACATTCGTTACCCGGTCTCAAAGCCATCTATCGAGCTCAGCAGTATTCCACCACCACTATCTGGTGGCTTTGGGGTATTCTGGTAGGTGTGATGCTAGGCTTGTATATCCTATTTAATTAAAATCAAGTAGTCGTTTGTAAATATATTTGATGAATGAGTGAGGGGTGAAATGGTGAGTAGGGAATCAAAAATCTATACCCGAATAGCTGATGGATCATCAGATGCAGAAGTTCATCTATTGCCGTGAGGGTTTTTTACGCATTCATGCATTGACATAATTATAATTTCCATACTGAAAATGAAAAAAAAACTACTTTCCGTTTCAATGCTTTGGGTGTACCGTTGCATTGTCTTTGCTTTCTTCTTTGCCTCTTGTACTTCCGGAAATTCAACCCGGGAGCCCCGGCTTAAAGAATATGTGTTTACTGTGAATTTGGTAGACGATGAAACAAAGGTTCGCGAATACCTTGACTACCATCGGCAAGTATGGCCGGAAGTAGAGGAGAGTTTTCGCAAAGCCGGGTATGAGCAGATTCGTATTTATCATTTTGCCCGTAGTTTATGCATGATCATCGCGGTACGCGAAGGGGTCGATTTGGCGGAAGCGGGCAAGATCAGTGCCGCCTACCACAAAAAAGTAAAGGCCTGGAATGCATTGATGGACGGATACCAGGAAGGGGTACCCGGCACCCTTGCCGGACAAACCTGGGTGGAAATGGAGGAGATTTATGTGTTTAAAAAAGATTGAATGGTTAGTAACACCGGAGGGCGTATGTATGGCGAAAGAAAATAGAGGTGTAAAGAGCGTTGAGTTGTCGATGCCCGTAAAACAGGTAAAGGCCGGGGAGTGGAAAACGGAGAAAGGTTCGGAAAAACGGCCCGGAGGCTTTGGAAATGAGGTTGTCGAAACCCGGGGAAAATCATAGGATTGGCCATCGACGACTTTAAAACAAAAATCGGAGGAAAAAACCTTGGAAAATTGCCTGGAAACCATGATTTTTGGGAGTCGGTCTACGGCCCTTAATCGCACCAGAGTGGAATTGAAATATGCATTGCAATCGCATGGGTTGGGCTGCCGCCTGCCCTTAATCGCACCAGAGTGGAATTGAAATTTCTACCGTGTTCTCCATGCATCCAATTCTAATCCCCCTTAATCGCACCAGAGTGGAATTGAAATCGGTTTTCTCTTTTGGAATGCCTACGGCCTGCATCTGGCCCTTAATCGCACCAGAGTGGAATTGAAATGACGAAATTAAGATCTCACGCTTTTCGATTAGGTGTCCCTTAATCGCACCAGAGTGGAATTGAAATTCTAATAAGCTAGATTTTTTGTCCATTACAGGGAACCCTTAATCGCACCAGAGTGGAATTGAAATCGCTTAGACTCTTGAGAGTACTTAGTCACGAACTTCCCTTAATCGCACCAGAGTGGAATTGAAATCGCAAAATCCCCCGGATTGTCTATGAACAGAGGCCCCCTTAATCGCACCAGAGTGGAATTGAAATTTACAGGGAATATATTCAAATCCGACACGGAGGCTACCCTTAATCGCACCAGAGTGGAATTGAAATAAAATTTCATGTTGATTGGCATTAGCAAACCTCAAACCCTTAATCGCACCAGAGTGGAATTGAAATATCTAAATTGTCGGGGATGAGATCGATTAAGAATTGACCCTTAATCGCACCAGAGTGGAATTGAAATCTTTTGATCAGGGGGCGGTACAGGCGAACATATCAACCCTTAATCGCACCAGAGTGGAATTGAAATATTTGGGCAATATAGAAAACGAGGATCAGCGAAAGTCCCTTAATCGCACCAGAGTGGAATTGAAATTCCTAATGAAGAGTGGAAAGTGGAGGGCCGGGGGTACCCTTAATCGCACCAGAGTGGAATTGAAATGGATTATCTCCCGGCGCTGCTTTGCAGATTCAAAACCCTTAATCGCACCAGAGTGGAATTGAAATGAGTCTAAGTATATTTTTAATTGAGACTCCCCGGGCCCTTAATCGCACCAGAGTGGAATTGAAATACCTTTCGGTATTGGGGTGTTAAGGTATTCTTCAATCCCTTAATCGCACCAGAGTGGAATTGAAA
The DNA here is from genome assembly GCF_039710355.1 of Rapidithrix thailandica. Taxonomy (NCBI): domain Bacteria; kingdom Pseudomonadati; phylum Bacteroidota; class Cytophagia; order Cytophagales; family Flammeovirgaceae; genus Rapidithrix; species Rapidithrix thailandica. Next base: position 255,165 of record NZ_JBDKWZ010000004.1, read on the forward strand.
TTAATGTTCTGTGTCACGTACTCCGCCCACTGGCCTACCCTTAATCGCACCAGAGTGGAATTGAAATAGTCCTCACAAAACCGTACCTGCCATTCAAAGAATACCCTTAATCGCACCAGAGTGGAATTGAAATAAATTTTCCACCCGCTGACCAATTTTGGCTAGCGACCCCTTAATCGCACCAGAGTGGAATTGAAATTTGGGGGGATGACGTAGAAGGGCTTACGGATGAGAGCCCTTAATCGCACCAGAGTGGAATTGAAATTCCTTTGTTACTCTGGTTGAGACAATATGAACGTGGCCCTTAATCGCACCAGAGTGGAATTGAAATAAATACGAGGATGACAGGAAACAGAAAAGGTCTATTCCCTTAATCGCACCAGAGTGGAATTGAAATATCAAGACAACCAGCGCTCCGGAAAGACCTTCGATTCCCTTAATCGCACCAGAGTGGAATTGAAATTGCCGACACCCCACTTTTGTTGACTTCTTCGCTGCACCCTTAATCGCACCAGAGTGGAATTGAAATCTGCCATAGTGGCGTTCGTGACTTTCTATTGGTCAGCCCTTAATCGCACCAGAGTGGAATTGAAATTTAACGACTCCAAACACAATCAATGTACAAAATAAACCCTTAATCGCACCAGAGTGGAATTGAAATCATCCTACCGGTCCGAAAATCATTAGTCCCTTTTTTCCCTTAATCGCACCAGAGTGGAATTGAAATGGTTTAAAATTGAGGTTAAGCTTAGCTCTTTCATAACCCTTAATCGCACCAGAGTGGAATTGAAATAACATACTTTGGAATTTGCCCCCGGTTTGTTCAACCCTTAATCGCACCAGAGTGGAATTGAAATTATCAAACCGGAACCCTCCGTATGGATGCTTGAAATACCCTTAATCGCACCAGAGTGGAATTGAAATTAGCTCCCTGAACGGGATCACCTAACTGATTCTTTACCCTTAATCGCACCAGAGTGGAATTGAAATCACGCATCTGGTGGCCAAATTCCAACCCGGTCATTGCCCTTAATCGCACCAGAGTGGAATTGAAATGGAGCATTTGCCCTCCTTACAAAAAACATTGACTATCCCTTAATCGCACCAGAGTGGAATTGAAATAAAATCCTTTTCCCGGAACAGCTCGCGGAACGCTTCCCCTTAATCGCACCAGAGTGGAATTGAAATGTCTTCGGGCCATTCTTGGATTTTCCACCTGTTTACCCTTAATCGCACCAGAGTGGAATTGAAATGTGTCCAAAACGCCTGTCAAGCCATCGAGCAAGGGGCCCTTAATCGCACCAGAGTGGAATTGAAATTCCAAGAAAATGATCCCGCTGAGGACACGTTTACACCCTTAATCGCACCAGAGTGGAATTGAAATGATTTTTTGATTTATAAAAAAAGTGCTTTTCACAAACCCTTAATCGCACCAGAGTGGAATTGAAATCTTATATTATTCATTTTATCATAAGAGGATTTTTTCCCTTAATCGCACCAGAGTGGAATTGAAATAATGGTAGTGAGGATGGTATGTGTTTTCTCTCCGGCCCTTAATCGCACCAGAGTGGAATTGAAATGGGATTTCAAATTCATCTGATCGGTTGACAAATTCTCCCTTAATCGCACCAGAGTGGAATTGAAATAATAACTTGTACTCCCGTTCTGGTATGAATTCTTGCCCCTTAATCGCACCAGAGTGGAATTGAAATAATCCGTCCGGGACTATGTGTGAGAAGTCCAACCGCCCCTTAATCGCACCAGAGTGGAATTGAAATATTGCAAAAGAAAATGACCCACAGGCATTAGGGTCACCCTTAATCGCACCAGAGTGGAATTGAAATATAATTCATCAAAATCAGTGTTAAGTAATGAATATACCCTTAATCGCACCAGAGTGGAATTGAAATTTATAACTGCGATGCGACCCCCCTGTACCTCCACTAGGTCCCTTAATCGCACCAGAGTGGAATTGAAATTTCAATGACTTTGAAGTTCAGCTTAAAATAAGGGTTCCCTTAATCGCACCAGAGTGGAATTGAAATTCGCTGGTAATGAAGGTATCTTTTTGCTTGGTTATTCCCTTAATCGCACCAGAGTGGAATTGAAATAAAACAGGCTTCAAAAGTATATTAAGGAAACCTATTCCCTTAATCGCACCAGAGTGGAATTGAAATGTCATGCCTTCCGCAATATCGTTCATAAGATCGATTCCCTTAATCGCACCAGAGTGGAATTGAAATATAATTCATCAAAATCAGTGTTAAGTAATGAATATACCCTTAATCGCACCAGAGTGGAATTGAAATTTATAACTGCGATGCGACCCCCCTGTACCTCCACTAGGTCCCTTAATCGCACCAGAGTGGAATTGAAATTTCAATGACTTTGAAGTTCAGCTTAAAATAAGGGTTCCCTTAATCGCACCAGAGTGGAATTGAAATTCGCTGGTAATGAAGGTATCTTTTTGCTTGGTTATTCCCTTAATCGCACCAGAGTGGAATTGAAATAAAACAGGCTTCAAAAGTATATTAAGGAAACCTATTCCCTTAATCGCACCAGAGTGGAATTGAAATGTCATGCCTTCCGCAATATCGTTCATAAGATCGATTCCCTTAATCGCACCAGAGTGGAATTGAAATTCCTTGGAGGCTCTGATTGTGTTTTCAATCGACTTTCCCTTAATCGCACCAGAGTGGAATTGAAATTGAGTCCAATTCTTCTCATGGCTGTCCATTTTATCCCCCTTAATCGCACCAGAGTGGAATTGAAATGAAAGAAATCTATGCGGAAGCACTTACTCATTTTATCCCTTAATCGCACCAGAGTGGAATTGAAATTGGATCGGGTAATGGTTCCCCCGGTGGTTTCGGTGACCTTTAATCGCACCAGAGTGGAATTGAAATCTCAATGCCCTCCGTGCCTTCTACAGGCCACACTTCCCTTTAATCGCACCAGAGTGGAATTGAAATTTGTAACAGATAAGTACCAAGCATTTGCGGTCACAGCCTTTAATCGCACCAGAGTGGAATTGAAATCGCATTCGGAGACTTGCGGATAGTTACCTTACCACACCTTTAATCGCACCAGAGTGGAATTGACTAAGCCTTTCGCTTCGACTTACTTAAAAAAATACCCGATTGCCTTTCTTTTCCCTCCCTTCTTCCTTTTTTTGCTTAGCGAAACTTGAATTTTTTGAAAATATGATTATTTACAATACCAAAAACTGGGCGAAGGCCTTTTACCGCATCTTACCTTTTACCAAAGAGTACAGCTCCCGTACCTTGAACCGGGCAACTCTGATTATCCTGATTTATAATACCCTGGTTACTCTGATACAAAAAGACCTGGTCAAGGAACATTTGGAGATTGACAATATCTATTTCAACTTCATCGGTACGGTCTTGGGCTTTGTGTTGGTGTTCCGTTTGAATACCGCCTACGGCAAGTGGTGGGAAGGACGCCAACTTTGGGGCAGCCTGGTGAATACCTGCCGGACCATAGCAGCGTATGCGCATACGGTACTCCCCGAAAAAGACCGGGACCAACGCGAATATTTTGCCTTACAGGTTACCAACTTTCCTTTTGCTTTGAAGGGACACTTACGGCAAAACTTCGACTGGGAGGATTTTGAAGAACCTGTGGCCAATTACAAACAAACCTTACAGAAGGTGTCGCATGTGCCTTTTCGGATTTCCGCTGACCTCAACGCTAAAGTCGAAAGTTTGCACAAGGCGGGCGTCTTTTCGGATATGGACAAATACCACCTGGCCCGGCAAGTACAACAGCTCAACGATATTATGGGAGGGTGCGAACGGATCAGAAATACTCCTTTGCCGTATGCTCATAGCAGTTTTATCAAAAAATTCCTGATCTTCTTTTGTGCCGCTTTGCCTTTTGGCTTATTAGATAGTTTTGGGTATTCTACGATCCTGTTGGCCTCGATGGTCTCGTATGCCATGTCCGCTTTGGAGATCATTTCCGAAGAGCTGGAAGAGCCTTTTGGCAAGGACCCTGACGACCTGCCTCTGAACCAACTTTCCACTACGATTCGCAAAAATGTATACGAAATACTTGAACAGAACCGGGCAGTACGCGAGGTGAAAAAAGTAGATTCGGTCATTGTATATTAAGCCAAGTTTAAGTTGTTTATTATTTTATAACATCCTGTAGAATCAATCGGGGTATTTTCAAATTAAATATTAAAATAGTACAATATAAAGTGCTTTTTTTGAATTTTTTATGAATTATAAAGGGAAAATAATGCAAGTTTTTAAAACTTTGCTACCTTTGTCAAAGAATACTTCAGGGCTGTATAGCAGTAAGGAGTTATTCCATTGTCGCCCACCTGCCTTTCGGTAGATTTTTTAGCTTGGTGATGATATTTTTTTAACTGCAAAAACTATATGTCCGTTGTAGGCCGCCTCAGCTTTCTGAAGCGGCTTTTTTGCTTTTACCCTCTGAGATATAAATGGAAGATGAAGGGACGGCAGCGCATTGTTTCCATCGTTCCGTTCCGGTAGGTTTTACCGTTGGCGGACTGCTCGTTTTGTATAGCCCGGAAATAGAGTTGCGGAGTGCTAGAGGTAGTCTTTTAATTCCTCTCTCAAGAACGCCAGCGCTTTGGACATATGGGATTCCACGGTTTTGGGAGACAAGTCCAGGGCCTCGGCTACTTCTTTGTATTTTAAACCTCCGAAGCGGTTGAGCAAAAAGACTTTTTTCACTTGGGGACTGAGTTGCTCCAGGGCCTGGTCGAGCAATTTTTCCAATTCAAATAATTCGGACGTTTGAACAAACGGCTCCTGAGGGTATTGGTTTTTGATCGCTTTCAGGTAGTTGCGATGCACCTTGGATTTATTCAAATAGTTGACACAATCATTGTGAACCGTACGGTACGTGTAGTTTTTCAGAAAGGATAAGGATGTGTAGATTTTCGGTTGGTTCCAAATTTTGACAAAGGCATTTTGTACCACTTCTTCGGCCTCTTTCATATCCGGAATGTATCTATGGGCATAGACACATAAAGGGGTATAATACTCATCAAATAACTGTTTGAAAAGTCGCTCTTTTTCCATTTTCATAGTTTCCTTTCGCTCACAGCGCTCCGGCTTGCTAGATTATATTCTTGATGGAGATCTCAAAGGGCCAGTCTGAACATCCAAATTTCAAAGCTAAGCAATAGCCTTTGTTCTTTCACAAAGTTCATCGAAAGAAAATTTAAAAAAAAAATTTCTCCGGAGATTCAGGGTGAAAGCGGGGGGTTCTTGTAATAACAATAGAAGGCCCTTCAAAAGGAAGTGAAGAATGTAGAAAAGATTGCTTGAGCAAGTGGAACAGAAGGGAAACCGTAACTGAACAGGAATGAAGGAACAACCGGAACATAAAGACTCTCTGGATAAGCTATTGGATAGCATCATCGGTAAAGACCGGCAAGAAATTGATCAGAAAGTCGCTTGGGAAAATATCCAACACCGGGTATTTTATGGCAATCGCCAAGGGTATTTCAGTCAAAAAGGTCCCCGGGCGGCACGGTTTACGGTGGCGGCAAGTATTGCCGGAGTCATGTTAGTATTGGGGGGCATCCTGGCGTATTTCCTGGTGTACAAGGCTTTACAACCCGAAGAACTCACAACGGTTACTTATCCGGCAGACGCCATTGTGTTGACATTGCCGGATGGAGAACAAATCAACTTGTCGGATGTGGAGGCCGCAGCTAAAGTGAAAGAGGCAAAGCTTGCCGTAGCGATAAACAAAAAGGGATTGGTGTATACAGGAGGCAGTGGAGAGCATCGCTTGCGGGTACCGGAGGGGCAACAGTACAAGGTAACGCTGACGGATGGAAGTGAAGTGTGGATCAACGGAGGTTCTGCCATCCGCTACCAGGTAGGTTTTCCGGAGCGGGACCGGGGGGTACAATTGAAAGGGGAGGCTTTCTTTAAAGTCCGTAAAAAACCCGAAAAGCCTTTTATTGTACATACCCGGAAGATGGAGATAAAAGTATTGGGCACCAGCTTTAATGTACAAGCCTACGAAGAAGATGCTGAAGCCGTTGCTACCTTGGTAGAGGGAAAAGTCAAAGCATTGCAAAATGCAAGAGAACAAGAATTACAACCGGGGCAACAGGTTGTAGCCCGTGAAAACATTGCGATGGAAGTGCACAATGTGGATACGGAAATCTTTACCGCCTGGATCGATGGGAAGTTGCGTTTTGAGAATAAAACGATGGAAGCGCTGCTATTGCAACTGGAGCGATGGTACGGCTTGGAGATTGTCTGCGGAGATACGGCCTTGCTTAGGCAGCGCTTTACCGGGCAGTTTTCCGAAGAGAGTATCGAACAAGTGCTTGACTATCTGAAAGTAATAGAAGAATTTAACTATACGGTAAATAAAAATGAAGATGGAAAAAAGCAAATTCTTATCCGCCCTTAGGCCTATAAGTGAAGCTTTTCAAAGGCAAAACCGTCTACTACATGCGGCCATGCGTCTAAGGATGGCCCAGTATTGAACGTAACCGCTTACTTGGCTTGAATCGGACTCAGGTAAGTGTAAAAAAAAACAGACACCCACTTCTTACTAATTGGACCCAGTAAGAGGACAGGTGTCTGCGAATAAATGGTTTCACTTAAATAGGTAACGCAAACTTATGAAAAAACGATTACTTTTTGCCCCTTGGCTAAGGGTAACTTTAGCGATGGGTAGACGGATTTCGTGTATCCTCCTCTTAACCAGTCTGGCATGCGGGCCTTTGCTGGCTGCAAGTAGCCCGGTGCGTGTGCAAACCGGCATTGATCTGGATCAACCGTTAACCTTACGGGAATTGTTCAATGTAATCATGGACAAGACGGAATATAGCGTTTTGTATAGCAATGAGGAAATTGATAATCAGGTAAAGGTGAAAGTGGACTTGGAGAAGTTGAATAAAGATGTAGAGAAATTTTTAAAACAAAGCCTGAAAGGTTCCGGGCTCTCATTCCGGATTGTAAACAAACAGATCATCATCAAATCTACTTCCCGCCAACAAAGTATACAATCTACTCGGGAGGAAGTATCGCCCGCTGCCCCGGTGCAGGAATCGCGGGTGAAAGGCGTGGTGACGGATGAAACCGGACAGGCCATGGTAGGGGTGAACGTGTTGGTGAAAGGCACCAGCAAGGGTACCACCACAGACCTGAATGGGGAATACAATTTGGTGGTGGATGAAGGAGATGTATTGTTATTTAGTTTTATCGGTTATATCACTTCGGAAATTCCCGTGGGGAATAGTTCGCAAATCAATGTGGATTTGAAGCCGGATGTGGCCCAACTAAGTGAAGTCGTGGTGGTAGGTTACGGTACACAGAAAAAAGTGAACCTGACCGGAGCCGTGTCGGCTGTAAAAGGAGAGGAAATTCTCAAAAGACCGGTAGCCAATACGACTCAGGCCTTGCAAGGAATGGTGCCGGGCTTGACCGTCATCGACCGTGGAGGGGCTCCCGGACAAGACAATTCGCAAATCCTTTTACGGGGTGTAGGTTCATTAAGTGCCGGTACCTACCCTTTGATCATTGTGGATGGAGTGCCACAAGATTGGAAAGACATTGATCCCAATGATATTGAAAGTATCTCGGTGCTTAAAGATGCCGCCTCGGCAGCCATTTACGGGGCCCGGGCTGCCAACGGAGTCATCCTGATTACGACCAAGCGAGGGAGCAAAGGAGGACTAAAGATGAATTATAACGGGTACTATGGAGTGCAAACGCCTGCCACCTTACCGGAAAGTGTCAGTGCCAAAGATTATTTTATGTTGGTGAACGAGGCCTATGTCAACGGTGGCCAGCCGGCAAAATACTCCGATGAATACATTCAAAAAACACTTTCCGGGGAAGATCCTGTCAATTATCCTTTTTACAATCTGTTTGAAGAGTTGTATAAGGATGCGCCCATTCAGAAGCATCATGTAAGTCTGGCCGGAGGGAATGATTTTGCCCGGGCCGCCATGTCGTTTAATTTCCAAGATCAGGACGGACTATTGAAAAATGTGAATAACAAACGATATGGTTTACGCTTGAATACGGATTTTACCGTTTCGCCAAAGCTGAACTTGGGAGTGGATGTGAATTACATCCGGAAAGAGCGCGAGTACCCTCACCGGATGGGAGAAGCCATCAATCAGATTGTCGGTAGTCCACCGAACATTTTATTAAAAAATCCGAAAGACGGAACGTATGGCTTAAACAAAAACAACAGTAACCCACTGGCGGCTTTGGAAGTGAGTGGTATGGATACCCGTGTGGATGAGGAATATTACTTGTCTTTAAAGGGTGATTATAAAATTATAGAAGGCCTTACGGCGACAGCCCGTGTGGCTTTGAACAGCGGAGCATACCGTTCTAAGGATGTACAGGCTTCGTACGATTTTGTGAATTATGCCAATGATTGGGTGAAGAGTTTTGTAAGGGAACAACGCTGGAATAGTAACGAACTCAACCTCCGCGGTTTGCTGAATTATGAAAAGGACTTTGGAAAGCACGGTATCAAAGTATTGGGAGGGTATTCCCGGATCGATTATAAAAACCATTACCTGCAAGGATATAGAGAGGACTTATACAACAACGATTATCCCGAGTTGAACCTGGGAAGTTTGGAAGGAGCCAAAGCCATCGGCTATCCCAGCACCTGGGGGCTGGAATCTTTTTTCGGAAGAGTGAACTACAGCTTTGCCGACCGCTATTTGTTGGAAGTGAACATTCGTAGAGACGGCTCATCCCGTTTTGCAAAAGGCAACCGTTGGGGAACCTTTCCTTCCGTATCGGCTGCCTGGAGAATCTCCGAAGAGGCGTTTATGCAGTCGTTGACTTTTATCGATAACCTGAAACTACGGGCTTCTTACGGTACCTTGGGGAATCAGGACATCGGCTTGTTCAAATATGCCAGTTATATCTCTGCTGACATCAGCCATAGTTATACCTTCAATAAGAATACGGTCCAAGGGTATACGCAAGAATATTATGCCAATACCAATATCAGTTGGGAAACGAGTAAAATGGTGGATGTGGGAATCGATTTATCGCTTTTCAACGGTAAACTGAATGTCGTAGCCGATTGGTTTGAAAAACGCACGGAAGGTTTGTTGCAGACTTTGCCCATTTCGAAGATGGTAGGTTTGGCGGCTTCCGAAGTAAATGCCGGGGATATGAAAAATACCGGATGGGAACTTGCCTTGACTCATAGGAACAGTCTTAACGATTTCAAGTATTCCGTAGGCGTGAATCTTTCGGATGTCAAAAATGAGTTGGTGGATTTAAAACGGGGCGGTGAGGTGATCACCTTCTGGGACCGCGATACGCAATGGATCCTTCAGGAAGGCAAGTCGGTCGGATCGATTTACGGGTATAAATCCGATGGTTTGTTCCAAAGTCAGGACGAAATTGATAAACATCCTACCCAATCCAACCACGATGATTTGAAACCGGGTGATATCAAATTGGTAGATCTTAACGGAGATGGTGTCGTGGACGAAGAGGACCGGACCATTATCGGGAATAATATTCCAAGGTATACGTTCGGGCTCAACCTGTCTGCACAATACAAGGGGTTTGACTTTGCTGCCTTTTTCCAAGGGGTAATGAAGGTCGATAATTACTACTATGGTGCGGCTAATGAAGGAGCCAACTTTGAAAACTTTACCTCAACCCGGGTACTGGACCGCTGGACCGAAAGCAACCCCGGAGGAACCTTCCCGCGATTGGAAGTGGCTTCTAATAAAAACAATTCCTTGCGAAGTGATTTCTGGGTGAGGGATGCCTCTTATTTTCGTCTGAAAAACATTCAGTTGGGATATACCTTCCCCTCTGTTTGGACGGAAAAGATAAAAATCGAACGGGCCAGAGTGTATGTAGGAGGGACGAACCTGTTTACAATCACCGATGTAGAGTCCGGTCTGGATCCCGAAAATTACAGTGGCCGGCCTACGTATTACCCTCCGGTAACTATTTATAGTATGGGTGTGAATTTAACCTTCTAACCCATCGTATTTATTTTCTTTTTGGGATAATGTTAATTGTAAATTTTTGAATGTTAGGGGTTTGTGTTGTTGAGTGTTTGTGAGAAACAACATTTTTAAGCTTATCCAAACAAACATTACGATTATGAAATGTAAATTTATCTATATACTCCTCTCTCTGTTTTTGTTGAGTGCTTGTCAGGATGATTTCCTGGACAGGACTCCGGGAGACCAAATCAGTTCCGAAATCTTTTTTACCCAGGAAAAGGACTTCCTGTTTGCGCTGAACGCGGTGTACGATGCTTTGGATGGGGAAGCCCTGCTTTGGTACGAATCCTGGACGGATAATGCCAAAACGAATCATTCCTGGAATCCCGGGTTTTATATGGCCCGTGGTAGTGGCGATGCCAGTGACGGTTTTGTGGCCAGTCAATGGGGCCGGTATTTTTCGGCCATCCAAGGAGCCAACCGGATTATCAATAATATCGACAAGCCGGAACATTTTGATCCGGATGTCAAAGCGGAAGTATTGGGACAAGCCAAATTTCTCAGGGCTTATTTTTACCATGAAGTAACCATGCTGTTTGGCAATGTGCCTTTGTTGTTGGAAAGCATTACTCCGGAAGAAGCAAAAGAGGTTAGCAAAACTTCTCAAACGGAAATTTTGAGTTTTCTGGCCCGGGAACTGAGTGAAGCGGAAGCGATGTTGCCGGTCAGCTATTCGGATACGGAGAAGGGTAGAGCTACCAAAGGGGCGGCTTTAGCTTTGAAAGCGCGGATTCTGTTGTTCAATCACAACTATGCGGAAGCTGCCGAGGCTGCCGAAGCGGTGATCAACTTGAATACCTACGAATTGTATCCGGACTATTTCAAATTGTTCACCAGCTATGAGGCGGAGTATTCCAATGAAAACGTATTTGATGCTCAATACAATGGGGAAGACAATGTAGACAATTGGATCACCCAAAACTGGGCGGCCCAGTCCGGTGGGGGATGGAGTGTAACGACACCTACCCGTTCTCTGGTGGATGCCTATGAATGTACGGATGGCTTGCCGATAGATAAATCGCCTTTGTACGATTGGGAGAATCCTTACGAAAACCGCGATCCCCGGCTGGCCATGTCTATTTTGTATCCGGGTCGCGAGTGGTTAGGAGGGGTGTATAACACCGTGCCCGGTGCTACTTATCCGGGCAAGGATGTGGTGAACGGTGATGCTCTGGGAGATGGCTATGGCCAAGAGTGGAACAAAACCAAAACCGGGTACAACTGGTTGAAAAACTTGCGGTTGGAAGATTTGGGTACGGACAATGTCTGGGACGGAGCAGGCAATGTGTACCTGATCCGTTATGCGGAAGTCTTATTGACGTATGCAGAAGCCAAAATTGAAGCGGGTAGTATTGATGCTTCCGTACTGGAGGCGATCAATACCGTCCGTGACCGGGCCGGAATGCCAGCTGTCACCACCACGGATCAGGCCGCTTTGCGGGAGATTGTAAGAAGGGAACGGAGAGTGGAGTTGGCTTTTGAAGGTTTGAGATTGTTTGATATCCGCAGGTGGAAGGTTGCCGAAGAAGTGTTGAATACCAAGGTGTTCGGGATTTATTATGTCAATACGGAGAGTGGAGAACGGGATTCTTTATTTGTAGAAGAAAGAAGTTTCAATAAGGAGAGGGATTATTTATGGCCGATTCCGCAAGAGGAAATCGATGTGAGTGGTATTGAACAGAACCCGGGATGGTAATATGAATTTTTGTGTCTTCAGGGTGTATACAGTAAGAGTGTTTTTACTGTATACACCTGGACATATAAGAAGTCTATGGTTTAAATCTCACCGACTATGAGCCACTTACGTCTTTTATTATTCTTTTCCTTTATTTTCAGTCATTGCTGTTTTTGGGGAACTAAAACAATGGCCCAGAATGCCATCGGTTGTGTGACCGACCAGGCAATGGAGACGTTTTACAGATTACATCCTGATGTACAGCAGCACCGGAAAACCCGGTACAAAGTTCAGAAAAAACAGCTGGATGGGTGGAATAACAACTATATCATCCCAGTGGTCTTTCATATCAATGATCCGGAAGATCCGCATAAGGTGACTATGGAGCAAATTCAGTCGGCTATGGAGATTCTGAACGAAGATTTTAATGCGGCAAACCCGGACTTTTCCTGGATTGACCCGGACTTTGCCCCTTTGGCAGCCAATGTAGGGATAGAGTTTCGTTTGGCACGTTTCGATCCGGAAGGCAACCCAAGCACCGGAGTGACTTATCATACGAACAATTATACGGGAAGGGAACCGGATGGCCTGGGTTCTGCCATCAAAAAGGTAGCCTATTGGCCCGGAGAACACTATTTGAACATTTGGATTTGCGGAGAGGTGGAACAGAAAGGGGTACCGAACAATTCCGGTTGGGCCTTCTTGCCGGAAGATGCCGTTTTCGAAGCGGGACTTGACGGGATTGTATACAATTGGCGCTATTTGGGACGTCCCGGTGTGGGCTGTTCCGAAACGCAAGGGCAGGCACATATGTCGAGAGTGCTGACTCATGAGGTAGGGCATTATCTAGGATTGGAACATACTTTTAAAGGGGAATGCGATGACAGAGACGGGATTCCGGATACGCCTCCTACCAAGGTTCAGGAGGCGTGTGATAAAGAACATAGTCCTTGTGGGGTAAAGGCTAATGTGGAGAATTATATGGATTATTCTTCTTGTTCGAAAATGTTTACCAATGGACAGAAATACCGGATGATGGAGGCACTGAACAGTGTGGTTGCTCAACGAAATTCTTTGTGGTCACCGGAAAACCTGGAAAATACTTTGGGAATCGGTTTGCAGGGGGCTTGGTTGGCTTTTTCCTCCACTTTCTTCCGTGAATCATTGGACAATGATGGGAGCATTGCCGATTCTGTCATCATCAGTTTGGAAGGAGTCGGTGCTTTTGTGGAAAACCAAGGCTTTTTAGCCGAAGGAATTCACTTTGACCTGTATCACCTTTCCGAAGGTTTGAATGCCAGGGCAGAAGTAGTAAACGATACGGCTGTTTTACTTACCTTACAGGGAAAAGCCATTCATCATATCAATACAGATGATGTTTTTAACTTGAAAATCGAATTCTATGAACAGGCTTTTCAAGAACCAACAGAGGTGTTGAATCCTGTGACGGATCAATTGATGATCAACTTTTACGATCCTTTTCAAATTGTCTATCAAAACATTCTGGATGTAAAAGTGAATGCTTCGGAAGCGGAAGAATATGCAGGGTTTTATTTAGGGGTCGGTAATGCCGAATATGCCATCCGGTACAATGATTTCGTCAAACAGTTTCAAATCGAAACGCATAAAAAAGAATTAGCCTGTTTCCCCGGTTCACTCAAGGTAGAGCCGTTGGCATACGGGGAAATGATTGACGGAATGCGTTCCTTTACCACTCCCAAGCCTTATCCTGATTTGCATGAAGTCTACTCGGAAGCGTACCCGGACTGGAAGGGAAAGAAGGCGTATGTAGGGATCCGGTTTAACATCGGGAACGAAGTGCATTACGGTTGGTTACAAGTAGAAATTTCCAGAACCGGCCAACGGATGGCATTGCTGGATTATGCTTATCATGAAAAACCGGGAGAGGGGCTTTTTGCCGGTCAGAAAGAAGCCGGTCAGGTGCTGAGCAACGGAGACAAAAACAAACGGGAAGCCTTGTTTTCGGTTTACCCGAATCCCGGAAGCGGCCTGTATCAGTTGGAAGTGCCTGTTGGGGAAAGAGTTTTGGCGTATCAGGTGTATGATATGCGGGGAAAACGGCTCATTAGTCAAGCTTGGGATTTTTCGATACTTCCGGAAATTGATTTGAGGGGCTTTACCGGAGCTGCGTATGTTTTGGAAATTGTCACCCGGAAGGGATTTGTGAGAAAGAAAATTTTAAAATATTAAATAGCAGTTCGAGACCTTCCAGGTTTCTGAAACCTGGAAGGTCTTATCCCCATAGTATTTCTGTTTAATAAATTGTCACCCTCTTATAATTCTTGAACAGACCACTGGGCGTAAGCCAGGGTACATGTATGGCAATAAAGGAATTTGCATCCTCCAAGAAACCTTCCAGGTTTTTAAAACCTGGAAGGTTTCGGCAGGGAGCTGTATTTTCAATGAACTATCTAAATATAATTTTTATCAATGAAATCACTTTTTAAGAATCCCTTGTGGATACTTCTGCTATGTTTCGCATGCACTTCACCGGAAGAAGAAAAACTCAAGGAAAAAGAACCTGATAAGGAGTCGAAAACGTTGAGGTTCACTTCTTCCAATGCCCGGCTCGAAAAGAGTTTTGATTGGGCCCGGAAAACGGCTTTAAGTTATGTAGGAGCAAGCACTGACCCGGTGGGACCCTGGTATGAAGCGGCTTTGCCCCAACGGGAGGCCTTTTGTATGCGGGATGTGGCGCATCAGACCATCGGGGCGGAAATATTAGGATTGGGAGTACAGAACCAGAATATGTTGCACAAGTTTGCTAAAAATATTTCACAGTCTAAGGACTGGTGTTCTTTTTGGGAAATAAACCGCCAGGACCAACCGGCACCGGCAGACTATCGCAACGACAGGGAGTTTTGGTATAACCTGAATGCTAATTTTGATGTGGTCCAGGCCTGTTGGCGAACTTACCTATGGACAGGCAATCAAACCTATCTGGAGAATGCCGGATTTTTATATTTTTATGAAAAATCCTTGGATGAATATGCTGCACATTGGAAGCTGTTGCCGGAGGAAATTATGGAAAGGCCCCGGTACATGCATACTCCCGAACCCTTCGATACCCATGATAATTTTCATACATGCCGGGGCTTGCCCTCTTATGTTGAAAATTTCAGGGAGATGACATGTAGTGCGGATTTGCTGGCGAGCCTTTACCAAGGCTACCGGAGTTATGCCCAATTATTAACCCATCGTGGAGAAAATCAAAGGAGTCAGGAGTACCTGACGAAGGCTGAAAGTTACCGTGCCTTGCTGGAAGAACGCTGGTGGGACGAAACACGACAACGCTATCATACCTTTTGGACAGAAAATGGAGACTTTGCTCAAGGAGAAGGAGAAACCATGATCTTATGGTTTGGAATTGCTCAAGATCCATCCCGGATTCGGGCCACTTTGAACAACCTGTTTGCCAGAGATTGGAATGTAGAAAACATTTCCCACTTTCCTGCACTCTTGTCGCGGTATGGGTATTTTCCAAAAGCATTGGAATACATCTATTATTTGACCGATCCTTCAACACCCCGGAGAGAGTACCCTGAAGTGTCTTTTGGGGTAATGGAAGGAGTGGTGGCAGGGTTGATGGGAATCGAACCGTATGCCCCCGAAAACCGGGTGGTTACCCGTCCCGGCCTTAGTTCCGAAACGGAGTCGGAGTGGATGCGAATTGAAAACCTCCCCGTTTTGAATACATACATTTCCGTAAAACATCATAATCAACAAAGAACAAGCTTCAAAAACCTGGGAGAAAAAAGCTTACAGTGGAAAGCGGTATTTCCGGGAACCTCTGAAACACTTGAAATAAACGGAAAGGCCGTAGGTACTATGACAGAAACTGACCCTTTGGGCAATCCTTATGTTTATGCGATAGTCACCGTACAGCCCGGAGAGGAGGCTGTTGCCGAGGCGAAATAATACAAGGATGTAGGAAGGGCAGTGTATATGTTCTAACCGTTTCCCTCAACCCTATGATGGTACCAATACAATGTCCGTAATAGGTTTTCAATCAATGATTTCAGAAGATATAATTTTTATTAATTCCATTTCAATGAAAAAAACTATAAGCATCCTGATCGGGCTTTTTTTGTTTTTCCAAGCTTGTCAGCCAAGTGAACAACAGAAGAGTTCTCGAGAAGTGTTTGACACACAAGAAATTGATGCCGCTTTATCGGGCATGAAAAATCGTTGGAAGGAGCAAGGAGATGCGATTGTTTGGGAGGTAAAAGATTCCCATACGGATCATTTGGAGTTTAGTGGGCGAAAGGTATCTGCTGTGGTGTACTACGGGGCCGACAGCACCGGACAGTTGGTGTTACACCGCAGGGTAGTGTGGCCAATGCTGCGCACTATTCCGAATGATACACATGCCAGCTCCATTCATGATTTTGATTCGGAAATCAATCCCATATTGCGTATCAATGGAGAGGAGCTACATCGAGAGCAGCCTTTTGAAGTGAGTTTTAACGGCATCTTAACCCTTCGCTCCGAAACGGGGAAACATTTGGAAATTCAACGCCAACTTTCACCCAGTACCCACTTACCAGTGATTGTTGAAAAGATTACGTATAAAAATACAGGCGCCTCATCTATGGATTTGGAAATTGCTCCGGTGTATCAACAGGTCGAAACCGCGGAAGAGAAAGGAGTATCAGGAGCGTATGTATTTGAAGTCCGGTCGGATACCAGTGGTGTGTTTTCCCTGCAACCTGGTGAAAGTTGCAGGGTAGGAATACAAATTGCCGGGCGGAAGGTCTCTACCGCGCCTTTGAAAGTCGGTGTCGAACAAGAATTAAGGCTTCGGGAAGGCTATTTGCGTTCGTTGCAAAACAAATTGGTGTTGGAATGTCCGGACCCGGTGTTGAACCAAATGTTTGCCTTTGCTAAAATTCGAGCAGCAGAAAGTATTTTTGAAACGCAAGGCGGATTGATGCACGGTCCGGGGGGCACGCGTTATTATGCCGCCATTTGGGCCAATGACCAGGCAGAGTATATCAATCCTTTTTTTCCCTTTTTGGGAGACAGCACCGGCAATGCTTCTGCCATGAATTCATTCCGGCATTTTGCCCGGTTTATGAATGACGAATTCAAGCCGATTCCTTCTTCGATTGTTGCCGAAGGAACGGATATCTGGAACGGTGCCGGCGACCGGGGAGACATGGCCATGATCGCTTATGGGGCTTCCCGGTTTGCTTTGGAAATGGGCCATCCGGAAATAGCCGAAGAACTTTGGCCACTGATTAATTGGTGTCTGGAATATTTGGAAAGAAAGAAGACTCCGGAAGGAGTTTATGCTTCGGATACCGATGAACTGGAAAACCGTTTCCCCGCAGGTAAAGCCAATTTGAGTACTGCGATGTTGACCTACGGTGCTTTGCGGAGTACCACCTATTTGTGTGAAGAGTTAGGTAAAAAAGAGGAAGCCGGCATTTTTGCCCAACGGGCAGACCAACTTAGGACTGATATAGAAGCGTATTTTGGTGCGGAGGTACAAGGCTATGCTACCTACCGCTATTTTGAAGGAAATGATAAGCTGCGATCCTGGATCTGTATTCCTTTGACTATGGGAATGTTTGAACGGAAAGACGAAACCATCAGGGCCTTGTTATCCCCTCACCTCTGGAGCAAGGATGGGGTGTATACCGAAGCCGGAAGCGATACCTTTTGGGACCGCTCGACCTTGTATGCATTCCGGGGGATTTTTGCCGCCGGAGAAGTGGAAACCGCTCTGAAATATTTTAAATATTATTCGCAAAAGCGACTGCTGGGAGAGCATGTTCCCTATGCCGTAGAAGCCTGGCCGGAAGGGAACCAACGTCACCTTTCGGCAGAAAGCGGTTTGTATTGCAGAGTAGTGACCGAAGGCCTTTTCGGAATCGAACCTACAGGCTTTCAGCAATTCAGCTGTCTTCCGCGCTTACCGGAAGCTTGGCCACAAATGCAATTAAAACAGGTGCAGGCTTTTGGAAGGTCATTTGATATCAATGTCTTCCGTGACGGAGAAAAGGTAAAAGTCGCAGTAACTGCGGATGGCGACACTAAAGTGAAAGAAGTGAAAGATAATACACCGGTAATGGTAGATCTTTCAAATCTGGGAAACTGAATAGGTGACATAAGTAATTAATCTTTAACATTATTGGTTTGGTTCCAATTGCAAAAGCATCCGTCTTTTATGGGCGGGTGTTTTTATACTTGCGGTGCCGGAAGGGCTTTTAAATATGCAATATTGTCGGTGAGCCAACCTGAATGATACTTGGTCAGTTCAAACATAAAGGTAAATGCTTTGCCCTCATGGTTAATCACTTTTACCAATTGTTGAGCGCGTTCACCATGGACGTCCAAAGCCATTAATTCGAAATGTTGACAGTTTAACAGCTCTTTACAAAATGAGTTTTTGAGCTGAAAGCTATATTGTTCCCAACCGCCATTTTGCCACTTTTGTTGAGGAGAGGTAAACTGATAAGCGTGTTGGATTCCTTTGTCGTCCAACGGGTTGGTTTGAAGTGCTTTTAGTTGCTGTTGAACTACATCCATGGGACTCAAGTCGGCCGGAGAAGTAGAAAGCGTATTTTGGGCGGTATGGGAAGTTAATATTATGCTTAAGATAATGATGGCGACCACAAACATCAAGTGGACCAGAATTTTTGCGTGGGTTTTGGAATAACTCATAGCCTCACGGTTCATTAGAATGACAAAGCTAGTTGGAGGATTATAGGGTTGGTTTATCCGGTATTAGTAATTAGTAAAGTTGGTAATTTATGGGGAGTATCTTAATAACTAAAGATACGAAAAAATCAGAGAAGAGGAGAAATGTATTGAAAATGTGTTAACGATTATTATCAGTTCCCAGTAAAAAAAAGAAGACGTGGGTCTGAAAAAAGCAAAATCGTCAATACCAACAGAGGCTGTAAAAAAGGCCGGAATATCTCCTCCCGGATTTATGATACCCTACTCTCCTTCAATCCTTCCTTCCTTCAATCCTTCAACCTTCGAAAACCCCCGAAGGGATCCTTTCCAGTGCATAGTTGTTGGCATTTCCTACATAGCTCCAGGCAGAAAGGGGAACCGGAGCAATTGCCGGACAGTTTACAGGAATTATTTGACGCAAGTATTCACTCTTTTCAGGGGCTGAGGGGTCATACCCTTCATAGCGGTCTAATGTCCGGAAAAGCATTTCCGGAGCGGTAGCTTCTGATAGTTGAAAAATTTCCCCGTGTACTTGTTTTTCTGATTGCGGGTCGTATACGGCAATGGGGTAACCGAATTGCCAACGCACCAAATACATTCGTCCGGGAAAACTCCCTGTACCAACAAATTGTGCCATCGGGTTGTGAAACGAAGATTGTAAGGTGCCATAAACGAATAAATACATGAGTATGATTGGGGAATAAACCGGAGCCGAATACATGAAAGAGAACAACCTTTTTTTAAAGGCCTGTATATTTCAAGAAAAGCCTGCTCCCTCAAAAATACAGATCTTTCAAAGGGAAAATACATAATTTTTTTAAATTTGGCCTTTAAACAAAATTGACTTGCCACAGAAGATACGTTGGTCATGACATTCCTTTCAAACGCTCCTAATTGTACTCCTGACGATACCGATGAGCAAGCCTTGTGGGCAGACTTCAAACAAGGCGACAATCAGGCTTTTATGACTATTTATACTCGTTACTGCCAAACTTTGTACGCCTATGCCTATCAGTTTCGTCCGGAAGAAGCTTATCTGAAAGATGTCATTCAAGAGCTATTTTTACATTTGAAAAAAAACAGGGAAACCTTGGGCGAGGTAAAGTCGATTAAGGCGTACTTGTTTAGTACCATACGTAGACGTTTGCTCAAAGAGAATAAAAAAGAACGCAACCTTCCTTTTTTTTCTCTTTCGGATCATCACAAAGGTTTTCAAATTACCCTATCTCCTGAGGTATTGATGATACAAGAGCAAACTGCCCAAAACCGTAAAAATCAATTGGAAAACGCACTCAATAAATTAACTGCCCGGCAACGGGAAGCTATCTTACATTTTTATTACGAGGAATTGTCCTATGAAGAAGTTGCTTCTGTCATGGGTTTACGAAATGTC
Organism: Rapidithrix thailandica; assembly: GCF_039710355.1. NCBI lineage: Bacteria > Pseudomonadati > Bacteroidota > Cytophagia > Cytophagales > Flammeovirgaceae > Rapidithrix > Rapidithrix thailandica. The sequence goes on from NZ_JBDKWZ010000004.1 coordinate 274,974, forward strand.
AAGTCTGCCCGTAAATTGATCTATAGAGCTTTGGATGCCTTGAAAAAAGAATTTTCACTATTGGTAAAAACGGTGATTTCTTTGTTTCTTTCGAGCTGTTTATGGCTTTGTAAAAAATAGTGGAGATAGTAGATCCGACTGGAAAAAGTTGTGTTCACAGCAAGAAAATGCTTTTCTTTTGGGGTAAATATACTGTTTTTCAGTAGTTTGAATAGTATGTGATTTTCTGTTAAAATTTGACGATAGCTTGGTTTTTACTGGGTGAACTTGGAAGTCTTTTTCTTCATTTAAAAAAAAACTCAAAATAAACTGAAGCATATGGGGTCACTGGGAAGGTAAAAGGCTCTATAGAAGCAACGTGGAGAATTTAGTATCGAATGGTGTTAGCCACAGCCACCTTTACAAGGAATACAAGAGTATGCAAAAATACGCTACATATCAATTAAAGGATTTTTTATCAGATGAAGATTTTGTGAAATGGGCAAAAGGGCTCAAGGAGGAAGATGCTTTGCCTTGGCAGGAACTGATGCGGCGATTTCCTGAAAAAAAACCTCTTATTGAAAAAGCTCAACGAATAATCCGGACTGTGCGATATGCCAGTACTCCTCAAATGAGTCAAGAAAATTACCAGGCGATTATGCATACACTTCAACAAGAAAATGCTCCCGTTCTTCGGCCTGTGCACCGACCCTCCGGGCAAATTCATTGGAGAACTTTGGCAGCCTCCATCGTGCTCTTTTTATTGTGTTTGACAGGGTTTTTCTGGTGGGAAACTCAGGATATGCCCGAAGCAAATCCTTCGGAGAAGGAAGACTATATTGTAAAAACTACCCGAAAGGGGCAGCAATTAGCCGTTTCGCTACCGGATGGTTCCATTGTGCGGTTGAATGCCGATAGTCAGCTCAAAATACCCCGGCAGTTTTCCAAAAGCACCCGTAAAGTGCTATTACAAGGAGAGGCCTTTTTTCAAGTTGCTAAAGACCAGGTTCATCCTTTTCGTATCTGTTCCGGAGAAGTCGTTACTATGGTATTGGGTACCTCTTTTAACGTAAAAGCCTATCCGGAGGAGGCGATAGAAGTGGCTGTTTTTAGTGGTAAAGTAAAGGTTAATAACAATGTGAAAAACAAAAGTTCCTTGTCACAAGAAATCACACTGACTGCCCGGCAAGCCGTGAGCATCTATCAAGACCGTATGCATAAACTGGAGGAATTTGATCCCTTAAGACATCAAGGCTGGAAAGATAAAATCATCTATTTTGAACAAGCTGGTTTTGAAGAAGTGAGCCGCTTGTTAGAGCGCTGGTATGGGGTAACGTTTGTCGTACATCAGCCGGTACAAGGAACTTTCAATGGAACTTTTAAAAATTTAAGCCTTCCCGAAGTACTGAAGGGCTTGGACTATACCGCTAAATTTTCTTTCCGTATCCAGGCTGATACGGTATTCATTAATCCTTAAAAAGTACAATGATGCCAAACACAAGTTAAAAAAGCCGGCTATGTCAATAACCGACCTTCCTGCTTTTTTAAAATTCTGACCACTCGCAATCATTTGGCCGTGAGTGGAGTAGGTCGGAATTTAACTGACTATTCATGATAATCTCTTATCATAAAGACTTAAAGATATGAAATGGAAATTACTAAGACAAATAGTTATTATGTCTCGATACGCCTTGTGTGGTTTGTTATTGCAGCTCTTTCTGTACGGTTTTTTGCTGGCAAAAGAAGGGAATGCCCAGGAGTATAAAAGGTTGGAGAACATTTATCTTTCTCTGGAAGTACAAGATATGCCTTTAAAAAAGGTGTTTCATAAAATTTCTTTACAAACCAATCTGTACTTCACTTATAACCGCGACTTGGTGAAGGACGATCAAAAAGTCAGTATTGACATCGGGTACTGTTCTTTGGACCAGTTGTTGGGCCGTTTGTCCGGAAAGTACCATTTGGGGTTTAAGCGCATTAATGAAAATATTTTTGTCAGAAAACTTCCGCAAAACCAATATCCCGTGGAAGATATGACCGGACGCAAACTAGAGAAAGTAAGGGTGAGCGGTACGGTAACGTCAGAGGAAGGAGGTGAACCCCTGCCCGGTGTGAGCATTTTGGTGAAGGGGACTTCTCTGGGTACGACTACAGATGTTAATGGGCAATACAATATTCAGGTGGAAGTAGGGCTGGTCTTGCAATTTAGCTTTATCGGATATGTCACCCAGGAGCTTAGCATAGGCACACAAACGGTTATTGATTTGGAAATGGTACCGGATGTCTCTCAGTTAGAGGAAGTTGTAGTCGTAGGGTATGGTGCCTTGAAAAAGGAGTCGATAACCGGTTCGGTGGTTAGAGTAAACAAAGAGTTGTTACGGAAAAGTACGGCTCCGAATGTTTCCACCGCATTGATTGGCAAGATGGCTGGCATTACCTCCCGCCATACGGATGGGCGGCCGGGAAGTGCTACTTCCATCCAAATCCGCAATATGGGCACCCCTTTGTATGTGATTGATGGCATTCAAAAAGACGAAGAACAGTTTAATAACCTGGATGTCAATGATATCGAATCGGTAACGGTTTTGAAAGACGCTTCAGCGGCTATTTACGGAATTAAAGCGTCTAATGGTGTCGTACTGGTGACGACAAAACGGGGCAAGAGAGGAGAAGAAAATCAGGTGAACATCAATATATATACCGGAGTACAAGCATGGACTCGTTTTCCGAAATTTGCCAATGCCGCTCAATATGTGGAGGGGCAAATTGAATCGGACCTCAACCGCTTTGGAGAAACCAATTGGACACCCGAAGACTTGGGTAAATGGCGTGAAGGGACCGAGGAGGGTTATCGGGGGTTTGACTGGTACGATTTCGGAGTGAATCGTCTGGCTCCGATGACACATGCAAACCTCAACACCAGCGGAGGCTCCGAAAAAATCAATTACTACCTCAGTGCCAGTTATGTAAACCAAGAGGGATCTTTTGAAGGTTTTAATTTTAAGCGCTTTAATATTCAAAATAACATTAGTGGGGAAATAGTCAATCGGCTGACCATCGGTACGCAAATCAATGCCCGGGTGGAAACCCGCAAAAATCCAGGACTGCCATGGTTTGACGATCTTACCTTTCCCTTGTGGGCCCTGTTTAGAAATCGTCCTACCGAACGGCCTTTTGCCAATGATAATCCTGAGTACCCTGCTGACAATGGTCCCCGTACGGCTTTTAATTATGCCTTGATGAGCTATGAAAAGTCCGGGTATTTAAAAAATAGGTGGCGGGTATTTCATGGCAACCTGAATGCCGAATACATACTCCCCTTAGACGGACTAAAAGTCAAAACACTGTATTCGTATTATTTTGCTCAACAGCATGCAGACGTACATGAATATGCCTACGATGCCTATACCTATGACCGGGAAAATGATGTGTATAACCGGACCGGTGGGAATGACAACCCCTATCGCGATCGGGATGTGCAGTACATCGAAGAAAATATGTTGCAAAGTCAGTTGAATTATGACAAAGCTTTTGGGAAACATGCTGTGAGTGCCGTAGTCGCTTTTGAAATGACCGAGCGGCAAGAACCGGGCTTTTGGATAAGGGCGAATCCTGCTTCCAAATACCTCGATCTCATTAAAACCGATGAATTTCAGGAAATACAAGACCGCTATACCGAATCCGCTCGAATGGGTTTTGCTGCCAGGTTCAACTATAACTTCTCCGATAAATACATCCTGGAAATTGCAGGCCGTTATGATGGCTCCTGGAAGTTTCCCAAAGGCAAGCGTTGGGGACTATTTCCATCCCTGTCTGTCGGGTACCGTATGTCCGAAGAAGTGTTTTTTAAAGAGGCACTAGGACGTGTTATTTCTGACTTGAAACTCAGGGCTTCTATAGGAAAGCTGGGAGATGACAATGTAGGTATTGGCAACTTTGATTATATCCCCGGATATAACTATGGACAGGGAATGGCTATTTTTGATGGGAGAACCGTGACGGGTATTCAAGCCCGGGGTTTGCCGGTTACCGGGGTGTCTTGGATCGAAACAATCAATATGAATATCGGACTCGACTTCTCTTTGTGGGAGGGCAAACTCTCCGGCTCTATTGATTATTTTAAACGCAAACGGGAAGGCTTGACTGCCGTGCGCAATGACGTGGTCATCCCCAATGAAATCGGTATTTCCTTGCCGAAGGAAAACTTGGAATCCGATATGAATACGGGTTTTGATGCGGCTTTGAATTATACTCACCACTTTGCTGAGTTTAAGTATTCGATAGGTGCCAACTTTACCTTAGCCCGGCATAAATTTTTGGAGGTGTACAAACCGCGTTTCGGAAGTTCCTGGCATCATTACCGGAACGGAACCGAAGACCGTTGGACCAATATCAATTGGGGGTATGAATCGATCGGTCAGTTCCAATCACAGGAAGAAATCAACAACTATCCGGTGGATGTGGATGGCAAAGGGAATTCTACCTTGTTGCCGGGGGATATCATTTATAAAGATCACAATAATGATGGAATCATTAACACACTGGATCAGCGGCCTATCGGTTATGGAGCGGGGCTGCCATTGATCAATTTTGGCATCAATCTGGGCGCCGAATGGAAGGGATTTGATGTGTCCGTGTTACTTCAAGGTGCGGGCAAGTACCAGGTGACTCTCAACAGCGAAATGCGACAGCCTTTTCTGGGAGGGGGGAATGTTCCCGTAGAATTGATGGATCGCTGGCATCGCAAAGATTTGTTTGATCCGAACAGTGCTTGGGTTGCCGGTAAGTACCCTTCTATCCGACAAGACGGTTTGCCGAGCAATAACCGCCACTCGGATTTTTGGTTGAAAAATGTCAATTACCTGCGATTGAGGACATTGGAGTTGGGTTATACCTTCTCTAAAAAGTACTTGGAAAAAGTCAAACTGGAAAAAGTCCGGGTATATGCCAACGGTTTTAATCTGCTCACCTTGGATAACCTCAAAGTGCTTGACCCGGAAGTAAGTGCCGGAAACGGGCGTATGTATCCACAATCCGTAGCAGTCAACCTGGGCGTGAACTTAACTTTTTAACCGGAAGAAATCATGAAAAAAATCATATTGCTAGTAAGCTTTATTTCGATAAGTATTTCTCAAAGTTGTAATTGGCTTGACCGTGAAGCGCAAGATGTCCTTACAGAAGAAGTGGTATGGAGAGATAAGTCTCTGGCTTTAGGCGTGCTGGCTAATTTATATGACCGTTTGCCCACCGGAGATTTTGACCAGGAAGTGATGCAACGGAGCGGAGAAGCCATGTGGAGTGGTAGTGGTGACGGCCTGAACCGGATAAAGGAGATTCCCCTGGATTGGTTTTCTTATTGGGACTATGGTCTGGTGCGAGATATTAATCTTTTTATTGAAAATGTAGAAAAATCCACTTTCCCGGAAAGTGATAAAGTGCATTTGGCCGCTGAGGGGCGCTTTTTAAGGGTGTTTGTGTATTTCGAATTGGTAAAGCGCATGGGAGGTGTTCCACTGATCCTGCAGTCTTACAGTTATGATTATTCGGGAAATATGGACTACCTGCAATTTCCCAGGGCCAAGGAGGAAGAGGTATACGACTTTATCCAACAGGAATTGTCAATCCTTCACCAGGATTTGCCCGATAGCCCTACTGAAAAGCAACGCGCTACCAAATGGGCTGCTCTGGCTTTGCAAAGCCGGGCCATGTTATATGCCGCTTCTTTGAGCAAATACAATCCGCAAATGGCAATTCCGGTTACCTTGGAGAATGGTGAGGTAGGAATTCCGTCAGCCAAGAGTCCGGAATATTACCAACGGGCTTTGGAGGCGGCACAGCAAATCATTGAAAGTGGTCAATACCAGTTGCATCCGGATTTTTACGATCTTTTTATGCGGAAGAATGGCAACACGGAAATGATTTTTTGCGAAGACTTTTTGCTGCCTACCAAACGCAATTGGTTTACTTTTCAAAACTCTACTCCCAGTGCCAAAGAAGATAATGATGAAGGGGGCAATCTTACTCCGGTATTGGAGCTCGTGGAGGCTTTTGATTACCTGAATGGAGAAGCCGGGGAGGTGAAAATCCGGGAAAGCAACGGAGAACCGGTATATTTTGATCATCCGGAAGATTTGTTTATGCATAAAGATAAACGTTTTGCCGCTACCATTGTCTATCCGGGTTTGGACTTCCGGGGCAAAACGGCCAGTATCCAGGCCGGATTGATCAAGTGGAATACGGCAACGTCAACATATGATACGTTGCGCAGTGATCAATTGGGAGCAAAAGATGAGGAGGGAAATCTACTGTTAGGCTGGGATGGACCTAATAATAATGTAAATATTACCAACACCGGATTTTACTTGCGAAAGTTTGTCTCGGATGATCCGGGGGCAGGACAGCGCTCTACCTTGGCCGATAACTGGTGGCCTGTATTCCGGTATGGGGAAGTATTGCTCAATGCGGCCGAAGCGGCCTATGAACTAAATCAGGATGGACTGGCCCTGGAATACATCAACCAGCTGCGGGAACGGGCAGGATTTGGCCCCGGTAGTTATTCCTATATCGACAGAAACTTGATTCGCAAAGAAAGAAGGATAGAACTGGCTTTCGAAGGGCACCGGTACTATGATTTGCGCAGGTGGCGTATGGCCGATCAGGTATTTGACGGAGCATCACACCCTCATGCTTTATACCCTTTTCAAATCCTTCATCCGGGAGCTCCTTTCCACAAAAAATATGTGTATGTGAAGCTGACTCCGCCCCGCTTGTATGAAAGCAGGAAATTTACTCGGGAAAATTACTATTCAAGTATCCCGCAAGGTGCTTTGAATAATAACCCGAAGTTGGTGAAAAATCCCGGGCATTAAAAACAATGGGCTACGGCTTGGCCTCAAAGAAAGTACCGAGTGACAAATCTTATTGTTTAATAGGAAAATACGATTGAAATATGAAACAAATCCATCTCTATATATTGCTCTGCTTGGTTGGGCTGTCTGGAGCTTGTGCATACGATAATTATGACGAACCTGCTTCTGTCTTGACCGGACAATTGTTGTATGAGGGAAAACCGGTGGGGGTGAAAAATGCGGAAATTACCCTGGATGTGTATGAGCCGGGATGGCCGTTCCGGGAAGCTATCCCGGTAAATGTAAACCAGGACGGTACCTTTTCCGCCCAATTGTTTGAGAGTCAATACAAAATTGTTCGAAGAAAGGATGTAGGAGCCTTTGTCAATGATTTGGATACTACCGAAGTGATTGTGCACAGCCATACGGTTCAAGACATTGAGGTGCTGCCTTTCTTTTTTATCGAGGAACCTCAATATACAGTGAATACCGGAATCCTGAATGCCTCCTTTCATGTGGAGCAACCGGTGACAGGTAAAGAACTGGAAAGCATAGAAGTGTATGTGTCGACTACCCGGTTTTGCGATGCGGAAAATAATCAACTCCGCTTTGTATTACTGGCAGAAGAGGTAGAGAACCTGGAAGCGGTTACGATAGAAGGGGAGTTAGGAGAGTTAAGCAATCGCGAATATGTTTTTGTAAGAATAGGGGTCAAATCCCTGAGCCAAACGGCTCGCAACTATTCGCTGGTACGTAAAATCCATTTGCCATAATGTGTTGGGTTGACAATGAATGAAGGTTGTTTTTGCCCCTTAGCCTCTGGGGGGAATTGGAGGGAATTAAGTTTAAAGGATAGCGAAACAGACACCTGATGATTAAAGCTTTCATTCGGAATAGGAAATTAATGTTGCAATGTTTTGAAGAAAGAGGTTTTAATGAAGAATGTGAATTCATATTTGTTTTTAAATATTATATACAATGCTTAGAATTAGTTATTTAACTTGTTTTTTAACCTTGTTTTTTTTCAACTTGTTTGCGCAAGATTGGCAACCGGTGAAGGGCGGTCTAATGACCTCCTGGGCCGAAAACGTAAATCCCGGACAAGTCCATCGGGAATACCCCCGGCCTCAAATGCAACGGGCAACATGGCAAAACCTGAACGGCCTCTGGGAGTATGCTATAAAAGAAAAGGGAGCCTCGCAACCGGACGGTTATGAAGGTAAGATTTTGGTGCCTTTTCCGGTAGAATCAGCCCTTTCCGGAGTGAAAAAGACTGTAGGGAAGGAACAGTTGCTTTGGTACCGGAGACAGTTTAAAGTCAATGCGAAATCCAAGGGAAAGCGTGTGCTTTTGCACTTTGGTGCGGTAGATTGGCAAGCTACCGTATATGTCAATGGTCAGCAAATCGGTGTGCATGAAGGAGGCTATGATCCGTTTTCGTTTGATATCACAGAGGCGTTGCAGGGCAAGGGCTTACAAGAATTAGTGGTGTCGGTGTGGGATCCTACCGATGATGGACCGCAACCCCGGGGAAAACAAATTAATAAACCGCATGCTATCTGGTATACGCCGGTGAGTGGTATTTGGCAGACCGTATGGCTGGAAACCGTTCCGGAAACGTACATCCATTTGCTGAAAAATACTCCGGATCTCGACCAACAACGCCTGCACATACAGTCGGTCGTGATGAATGTTCAACCTGGTGATCAACTTCAAGTACAAGTAGTAGACCAGGGAAAAGTCCTTTCTACTCATAGTGGTCCTGCCGGAATGCCGCTCTCAGTTTATTTGGAAAACCCGGAGCTGTGGTCTCCAAACAATCCTTATTTATACGATTTGAAAATCAGTTTGAAAAGGGGAAAGCAAACGATCGATGCGGTGGAGAGCTATTTTGCCATGCGTAAAATTAGTATGGAGCCCGATGAAAACGGAATACAACGGATGATGTTGAACAATGAGTTTGTCTTCCAATATGGCCCTTTGGATCAGGGTTGGTGGCCGGATGGATTGTATACTGCACCTTCGGAGGAAGCTTTGGTATATGATATCCAAAAGACTAAAGAAATGGGGTTTAATATGATCCGGAAACATGTGAAAGTAGAACCGGCCCGTTGGTATTACCATTGCGACAAACTGGGGATGCTGGTATGGCAAGATATGCCCAGTGGAGATATGGGGGGAAATCATTGGAGCCAACGACCCGGGGTGACAGACGGGACCGAAAGAAGCAGAACACCTGAATCCGAAGCGATTTTCCGCACGGAGTGGAAAGCTATCATGGATGCTTTTCATAACTTCCCTTCCATTGTGGTATGGGTGCCCTTTAACGAAGCCTGGGGACAGTTTAAAACTGTGGAAGTAACCGAATGGACCATGCAATATGATCCCAGCCGCTTGGTGAACAGTGCCAGTGGCGGAAACTTTTACCCGGTAGGGCATATCTTGGATTTGCATAACTATCCGGATCCTGCTATGCCCAGACCCCGTCTGTTTGGCAAAGAACAAATCCTGGTGTTGGGGGAATTTGGTGGTTTGGGTTTGCCCATAGAAAACCATACTTGGCAGAAAAAGGACAATTGGGGATATCAAAGTTTTAAAAATGCAGATGATCTGTTGGGACGGTATCAAAAGTTGATGGAAGCCTTAAAACCGTTGATCACCCAAGGGCTTTCGGCAGCCATTTATACCCAAACGACCGATGTGGAAGCCGAAGTCAATGGCTTAATTACTTATGATCGCAAAAAAATCAAAATGGATACTGAACAATTAAAACAGCTCCATTTACAGTTGTATAAGATCTTTCCTGTAAATTAAAGAATGACCTATGAAATTTCGATTCAAACAATTCGTGTATTTCTGTGGAATCGTAGGAATAGGATTGGCTTGCCAGCAAAGGCAAGCCAATCAACAGGAAAAAGAAGAAAAATCTCCTTCCGATTATCCACAAGTCGAACAGGAATCCTTTGGGACGATAGAAGGTAAAGAAGTGACCTTGTTTACTTTGCAAAATAGTCAGGGAATGAAAGTGAAAATCACCAATTACGGTGGAATCATCTCCCAGCTCTGGGTACCGGATAAGGAAGGGCAGTTAGAGGATGTTGTGTTAGGGTTTGACCATCTGGAGGATTACTTAAAAGGCTCGCCATATTTCGGTGCTATTGTTGGCCGCTATGGCAACCGGATTGCCAAGGGGCAATTTGAGTTGGATGGAGAACTGTATTCTTTGGCTACCAATGACGGCAGCAATCATTTGCACGGAGGAAAAAAAGGCTTTGATAAAGTCTTATGGGATGCAGAATACCTGGTGGATGAAAAAAATGTAAAGCTATTGCTTTCTTATCATAGTATTGACGGTGAAGAAGGTTATCCGGGGAATCTGTCGGTCAAAGTAGTTTATACCTTAACGGATGAAAATGCCTTGAAAATTGAGTACTATGCCACAACAGATAAGAAAACCATCGTCAACCTGACCAATCATTCGTACTTTAACCTGAAAGGAGCCGGCAAGGGCGATATTCTGGAACACCAACTGACGATTTATGCCTCGAAGTTCAGTCCGGTCAATCAGGAATTGATACCTACCGGAGAGTTGCAACCGGTGGAGGGTACAGCATTTGACTTCCGGAAGGCCGTTGCAGTTGGAGCGAGAATTCAGAAGGAAGACACCCAATTAAAATTTGGCCGGGGCTATGACCATAACTTTGTGTTGAACCGGACAGGGGAACAGCTGTTCGAGGCTGCCACAGTAGTGGAGCCTGTATCAGGACGTAAAATGCAAGTCTTTACTTCCGAGCCGGGTGTCCAGTTTTATTCGGGAAACTTTTTGGACGGAAGCCTGACCGGTAAAGACCAACGTGTTTACGAACACCGCTATGGCTTTTGTTTGGAAACGCAACATTTTCCGGATACTCCGAATCAACCCGGTTTTCCCTCTGTAATTTTAGAGCCCGGTCAAACATATCAATCCACAACGGTTTATAAGTTTTCTCTTGCAAATGAAAACAAAAAGTAAAAATAAGAATCAAATCTACCGGCTTGGTTGGAGGGGCGATACTTCGGACATCAGGCCTTTTAATAGCACAAGACAGCCAAACCGGTCGGTGGAAAAGCCAGGCAAAGGATCCGTTTTTACTGTTTTCCACTCTCACTGCCTTATTTGTCATCCGGTATTCATCCTTCATGAAGACGTGTTGAAAATGAAGAGCCGTTAGCAGATGAAATAAGTATAAAACAAAATAATAAGACATACACAATGTATTATAGGTTAAGAATAGTTTACAGTTTAATTTTTTTCTCTTTCTTTATTCAAGGGGCATATGCGCAAGTGCTAGAATTGATCCCAAAGGATAAGGGGTATCAGGTTGTGCTTAAAAATCATGGAAAAAACTTAATGTACGCTCCGGAAGAAGGGCTTTGGTCAATTGCTACACAATGGCGGCAAAATTGGCCGACAGCTTGGCAACATGCCCAAGCCACTGAAATAGAACAAAATGATGAATGGCTAATAGTAAAAGGGAAATTACTACTCCCGCAAGGGGAATGGAACTTACGGGATGCTTACCGCCAGGAAGAGGGCCGGGTGAAATGCATCAGGCGTTTTGAATGGAAAGGGAAAGAAACCTTGGAAAATATTACCTTATCCGTTCGTTGGAAAGTCCCATCCCGAGAGGTAGAAGCCTTTTTACCCGGAATTCTTTACTATGGCAACCCCTCCGGTGAAAAAAACGGCCGCCATAAAGTACCTGTTTTTCATGGAAGGAAAGGGGAGGAAGCATTATTTGAAGAACACCGTTTTCCTATGCCTTTTGCCAATTTGGAATGGGAGGAAAAGGAGCAATACTATGGAGCGGCTTTGCATAGTTTGCCTAGCCCGGTGTATGGAGGAAATCATTTTGACCAGTGGTGGTCGATGGGGGTGAAGGCGTATGAAACCGATACCGAACTGCGTTTGCTCTCCGGGCCCGTTACCTACAATGGACAAAAAAGCGTAGCTAAAGCGCTACAACAGAGAGCTATGCCCTATGGAGAAACGTATATAAGAATGAAACCCGGAACAGTGATTGAAAAAACTTTTTACTTGGAAGCTTTTCCCTCAAAAGCTCAAGGAACAGCTTTTCAACGCCCTTTGTATACTTCTATCAACCTCTTTAAACCTTTTTATGCAGAGACCTTTCCTACCGTTGATGAAATCATCAAAACCAAATACCGCTTTACTAAAGCTAGATGGGTGGAGGGTGAAAACTATGCCGGGTATAATATGTATCCCGGTTTTGCCAAACCACGCATTGTTTTAGGGTGGGCCGGTCAGTCGGAAGCCCCTCTTTACGCTTTACAAGTATTACAAGAAGAATTACAAGATGAGGCGATCTGGAAGAAAGTACAGAGTGCTATGGATCATATTTGCACCAGCCCTATTAGTGAGAAAGGTTTTCCCGTTAGGTATGAGTTACAGGAAAATCAATGGCATAGCCCGGACCCGGTCTCAGAAGGACAAGCGATGAATAACATTGCATTAGCAATCCGCACCGCTAGAAAAAATCAGCAATTGAATACGAAAAACTGGGAGACGTTTTTACAAAAGGCCTGTGAAGTACATGCCCAACGGTTGTTGTCAGAGGACTGGCATCCTCGCAATACAGCCGAAGCCTTTTATATTTCTCCTTTGCTTCTGGCTGCGGATCTTTTTAAGAATGCAAGCTACCAGAAGGCAGCCCTGAAAGCAGCAGACTATTATGCAAAGCGTCATCTGAATATGGAAGAACCCTATTGGGGAGGGACCTTAGATGCCACCTGCGAAGACAAAGAAGGCGCCTGGGGGGCGTTTCAAGGATTTTTAGCCGCTTATGAAGCTACCCGGCAACCTCAATATTTGCAATGGGCCCAACATGCTTGTGATGTAGTATTGAGTTATACGGTAGTGTGGGATATTCCTTTACCAGCTGGAAGAATGGCTGATCATCACTTTAAAACCCGGGGCTGGACTGGTGTTTCCCCCCAGAATCAACACTTGGATGTGTATGGGGTCTTATATACTCCTGCAATTTACAGAATGGGTGAACTTACCGGTAATCAAGCCTTGAAAAAACTGGCCCAAGTCATGTTTAGGACTTGTGGGCAAATGATCGACCCTTATGGCTCTCAAGGAGAACAACTTCAACAAACCAATTTTGCCCAACATGGCGATATGTCTGATATCTACAAACTACGGGGGGGGTATTCCGAGTCTTGGACGGTGTATTGGATCACTGCACATTTTTTGCATGCCGCAGCCCAGTTTAAAGAGATGGGGGTGGAGTTTTAAACTGGCTCTTAAAATTAAAGGTAAGGATGGGCCTAGCTCCTTAAGTTGACAGTTGTGTACGCTTCATTGAGCCTGTTTTTCAAAATGTACAGTAGGGTAAAAATGTGATGGCCGGATTATGTATAAAACCATAGCACCGAGCTATCAACCTGTCTTCAATGCTGGAAGAACTCTACCATAGAGGGAAGTGATGTCAGGCGGATCCTTAGCCTGAAGCCACTTCCCTCTATGAATTTGACAGTATTCAGTAAGAGGTGCAACTGATAAGCCTCTGTCGGAGTAACTCTAGGTGACAAATACCACTTGAAACATGGTGGGCTGCTTCTACATGGACGGGGGTACGGATCATCTCTTTCCATTTGTATGTAGTGAAAGATGAATATCTTCCCTTATATTAGCGGAAGTTGTACTTTTTGGGAAGGAGTGTTTCAGGTTTTACAACCGGGAGAAAATTGGCTTGGGACAACTTCGGACAGATTTTCGAATAACAGAACACTATTGAAATGAATGTATCTATGAAATATCTTTATCTGTTAAAACTACCTATCATCATTCTATTCATGCTTATTTCATGCCAGGCTGACACCGTACAAGTTGGTGAGCAGAAATTAACCCTTTCAAATACTGAAAAAGAAAATAACCTCGAACCTTGGAAAGCAAAGTGGATTTCTACGGTAGACAAGTTAGATTCAGTAAATGCCTGGACCATGTTTCAGAAAAGTATTCGTTTGGAAGAGGTACCCCCTAAGCCCCTATTTTCCAAAATTGCTGTAGATTCTAAATATTGGTTATGGATAAATAAGCAACTTGTGGTGTTTGAAGGAGGGTTAAAACGTGGCCCAAAACCCAATGGCACATACTATGATGAAGTGGATCTCTCTCCCTACCTGAAAAAAGGAGAAAATCAAATAAATGTGCTGGTTTGGTTTTTTGGTAAAGAGGGGTTTTCTCACAAAAATAGTGGGAAGAGCGGGTTGCTATTTGAAGTCCAAAAGCTCCCCGCTCTTTCTTCAAACGACTCTTGGAAAGCTTGGAAGCAGGGCGGTTTTGGTCATACTCAAGAACCTCACCCAAATTATAGATTAGCTGAATCCAATATTTATTTTGATGCCAGAAAAGGGAGTTTGGATTTGACAAACTCTGTTGCCCTAGGGGCCAACAATGCCCTGGAAATTGGGCGAGCAGGCGATTCGCCTTGGGGTGAGTTAACGGCCAGGCCGATACCCCAATGGAAAGACTTTGGCGTAAAAAACTACATTAACACCAAAGATTTTCCTTTTACTTCAAAAGGGGATACCCTCACCATGCACTTGCCTTACAATGCTCACATCACTCCCTTTTTGAAAGTGAAAGCGAAGGCAGGCCAATTGATATCTATCCAAACCGATAATTATATGGGGGGGAGTAATCCTAATGTGAGGGCTGAATATGTAACCAAAGACGGAGAACAAGAATATGAGAGTCTGGGCTGGATGAATGGGCATGAAGTACATTATCATATTCCCGAAGGGATAGAGGTACTCGACCTAAAGTATCGGGAGACAGGTTATGATACGGATTTTAACGGGGTTTTTTATTGCGATATTCCTTTCTATAACAGATTATGGGAAAAATCCCTTCGCACATTATATGTCACCATGCGGGATACATATATGGATTGTCCGGATAGAGAAAGAGCGCAATGGTGGGGAGACTTGGTGTTGGAAAGCGGGGAGTCTTTTTATGCTTTGTCCCCCAGTAGTCACCTGTTAACTAAAAAGGGTATCTTGGAATTGGTGAATTGGCAGCGGCATGATTCTACCTTATATTCGCCAGTCCCCGCAGGAAATTGGGATAGAGAGCTCCCAACTCAAATGTTATCCAGTATAGGTAAATATGGTTTTTGGAATTACTATCTCCATACAGGGGATCGTCAAACTATAAAAGAGGCATATCCAGCAGTACAACGATATCTCAGTTTATGGAAGTTAAATGATCAAGGCACCTTGGTCTTAAGACAAGGTGGGTGGACTTGGGGAGATTGGGGAAGTAATAAGGACATGGAGCTATTGTATAATACCCAATACTATATGGCCCTTGAAGCTTATGCACTTATGAGCCAATTGTTAGGAGAAAAGGAAACCTTCGATGCCCTTCAGCTTAAAATGGAGTTGTTTAAGAAGAATTTTAATAAGGTTTTTTGGACAGGTGCTGCTTACAGGTCTCCTCAATATAAAGGGGCAACCGATGACCGGTCTCAAGGATTAGCTGTAGTGGCAGGTTTAGCCGGGGAAGAGACGTTTCAGCATATTTTACGAATCTTACAAAAAGAAAAACATGCAAGCCCATATATGGAAAAATATGTATTGGAAGCCCTGTTTCAAATGGGATATCCGGAGCAAGCTTTAAACCGGATGAAAGAAAGGTTTGCCGAAATGGTGCATAATACACAATATACGACCTTATGGGAAGGTTGGGGAATAGGGGCTGAAGGCTTTGGAGGGGGAACGACCAATCATGCCTGGAGTGGGGGAGGCTTAACGCTTTTATCGCAATATGTAGCGGGGGTTAGTCCGCTTGAAGCGGGGTATCGTGTTTTTCAAATAAAGCCCCAGCTTGGTTTTCTGACCCATATAAAAGCAACGGTACCGACGGTAAAAGGAAAAATCGTATTGCAAATTGATAAAGATTCTGCATTCAAAATGGATTTAACTGTACCTGTGGGTACAAAAGCAATCGTACATATCCCAAATGCATTTCCTAAGATTAACATTGACGGTGTAAAGATTCAGGGGGTGGGTCAAGCAGATAGTTGGGTAGTGGAAATCCAAGAAGGCAGTCATCAAATTTTGGCAAAAAAATCAGAATAAATACCTTTTTTTAAATCAATTCGGCTTATTCGTACTTTGCTCTTAGAGCAAGTTTAATATTGATTCCAATTTTGAGGAGAACTCTCTTTGTCCCTAAGTTGAAATTTAACTATGTCCTAAACTGTTTTTTTTCTATAGAAGAGAAATAAATAAGCCGTGTCATACCGGAGGTTGCCAGTTTATTCAGGCAGCCTCTATTTCTATACAACTGTAATAATCAAAATAGCAAGTGCTTTGCCAGCTCAGGCACAAACACAGATCCGAATCGAATATTTTTTTACCCCGCAGTCAAAGCGGGTACCCATCTGACCATACACACCTTCATGGATTGAATTTCAAAGCCGGATTGTCTCTGGGTATAGCCTTGGGTTGTGAAAAAAATTCAGGGTATGGGCAGGAGTGAAATGCCATAAAATCAAGGGTATAGGATGTTTGGTAAGGGGGGATTCCTGTTCTTAATTCGGCAAATAAATAATTGTTGACTGCGCTTCGATGAGGAAATATTCTAACATAAAAGTACTATCTCTACTAAGTGTTTACAGCTTAATAACACTTTTTAATACTGTCCCCTATACACATCCTTCTCCTGATACACGTTTCCATGTATCAGGAAAGCATCTCTCACATGAAGAGCATGAGCATCCCCAACCAAAAGGAGATTCATCTCAAAAAAAAATAGTTAATTCACTTCATTGACATACTAGTGCCCACTGGCAAGGGGATTGAGTATAAGACGGGTGTGCTTAAATATGGAAAGGTAAAGTACGAATGGATGACTGATCAGAGGCTGCTTTATTTTGATTTTCATAGGGAAGTAAAACAAAGAGTGAAACCCAAACAAACTGCTATACCATAGCTTATTCTAAATAATGTGACCGGCACTCTATTAGCGCCATTTGAAGGGACTCATGGTTGGTACATTTGAAACGATTCCTAAGAGCCTATCACTGTAACACTGAGATTAAAAAGGGGAATATACACTTTAACAGCTGCTGAAGGGCTGAGAGCTGTTGGATTTTTTTATAAGTATTTTTTCCTTCTGGTATTCCTCATTATTCTATTGAAGTAACACATCAGGCAAACCCGGTGTGTTGTTGAGGAAAAATAAACTGAGGAAATTCTGAAAGTGACTGGCAAATGAAATACAAATTGCTTCTATGGCATAGGCACAGCAGCTTCCTTGCAGATGGTTTTTCAGTTGCAGGGTGGCTATCGGGATTGAGAGAGTTGCTTTGGCAAAGTTTCAAACAAATAAGGGAATCACGGATAGCTTCACTATTTTTGCCGGGGCAATAAAGGAGCGCCTCGTTCTATGAACCCAAGAGCCTTTTCCTGAACAGAGACAGAAAATCAAAATTGTTTTTTTATGAAATTATATAGCACAATATGCTTGGTTTTGACCATCTTTTTTGTAAGTAATATTCAGGCGCAAAAAGCCAAAATACTTGTCTTAATTCATTCAGATAATGGCGGGACTTATAAGTTAGCGAAAGAGATAGCAACCGGTATTGAGGCAAAAGGGGAGGCAAATGCTTATATCAAACAGGTGAAAGCTTCTGAGCATCCCATCCTAAAAAGTATTCCTGTAGCAGAGGTTGAAGAATTAACCTCCTATGATGGTATTGCTTTTGGCTCGCCAATCTATTTTGGAAATATGAGTACAGCAATGAGCGAGTTTCTGGCAAAAACCGTAAACTTATGGAGTAACCACGCTTTAGAAGGCATGCCGGCAACGGTATTTATGTCTGCCGGAAGTGGGGCCGGAAAAGAATTGGCCATCCAGTCTTTTTGGAATAGCTTGTCTGTACATGGGATGATACTAGTGAGCAATGGCATGAGAGGTTACGAAAGTGTAGATAAGACTATACCGCAAGGAAACACAGTATTAGGTACAACCAGTTTGGCGTCTTTAAACAACGTGGAAAGACCCTCTCAAAGCGAACGCTTGTTGGCCAGGCTTCAAGGGCAAAAGATCGCCAAGGTTGCATTGGCTCTGAAAGGGACATTTTCCCAAAAAAGGCCAAGCAAAAAGGATTCCTCACAAACAGATGTACATGCCGTTCTCAAAGCGAAACAAATTGAACTGCCTAAAGTACCCGAACCGGCAGGAAACTATCAGCCCTTTGTCCGTACCGGAAATTTGGTTTTTATTAATCAAGTAGCATTAAAGAATGGAAAAATTGTACATCCCGGAAAATTAGGAAAAGGACTAACTGAAGAGCAGGTGCAAGAAGCCACAAGAGTAGCCATTCTAAATGTTTTATCGGTTTTGAAAGATGCGGTTGATGGTGATTTAAATAGGGTAAAAAAATGTGTTCAACTCACTGGAATCTTTAATACAAAAGACGATTATACCCAACATGCAGCATTGATGAATGTCGCCTCAAATTTACTGGTAGACATTTTTGGAGAGAAGGGGCGGCATGCCAGAGCAACCTATGGCGCTTCCTCTATTCCTGTGAATTCATCAGTGGAAATTCAAGCTGTTTTTGAAATTGAGTAGCTAAAATTAGGTAATGCCAAGAACAAATAGTGGAAGTGAAAAAGGAAAGGCATTGCCCCTGAATTAACCAGTAGAGACACTAAGTTGTTTGAAAAGCTGGTTATGGGAATTAAAGAAGCCTCTAAATCAAAGATTGGTGATTTGGAGGCTTCGAAGTATTTTAAAGTTTGTTGACTTTTCCAGTAACTTCTCTTTGTTAATTGGTTAAGTTTTTAATCAGGTTGATAAATAACTTTGCGGCAACTGGGTCTTGATCTGCCATATTGGTTTCCATTTCGGAGGCTATTAGTCTTCCTTTCTTTTCTGTGATTTCCATCAATGGAATTCCACTCATTTCTGATAAATAATCTTCCGGGGCGCTACCAAGACCCGTGTGTGGTCTTAAATAAGTACACAAAGCGTTGGCATCTTCCGGGTTTTTCAAACGGAATGAGCGCCTGCAAGCTCTAGGTTTTTCTCTACCCACTTGTTGCCACCAGGCCAGTTCCAAAGGACCGATCCCTTCAAAGGCTTCATGTTCGGGAATATGCATGTTTACTACTCTTCCCTTTCTTTCATACAAGGATTCGATTTTATTGTAATATAACCATTGTAGGTGCTTTCCGGGGTGTACCAGTAATACATTACTTCCATTGCCACAAACTTTTTTGACATCTTCCCAATTGTACGGCACTTCTTCATCGGTATCCAAATTGGCAATTATCAATAAATCGGCTTTAATAAAACGGATTGCTGTGAGGTCGCTTATTTTTTGATATTTCAGCCCCAGAAAATCCAATACTTTACAGGTCTCTCCTGTCAAGTCAAAAACTGCAATCTTTTTATTCTCCGAAAGGTGTTGAGTACTTACCCATTGCTTTTCGGCAATGGTCAAATCATAAGTGTTTGCCGAGAGGGTTTGCCCCTGGGTGTGTAGGGTCAATACCAATTGATAAGTGGCCTTGGAAACAGGCAAACTTTCGGGTAAATTGACTTCAAGCTCCATCCATTTCCGTTGGTAATGTGGTACAGATGGTACATCTTGAACCCCTTCATGGAGTACAGTGCCTTGATACTCAATTGCCCATTTCAACTGAGAGGTTGGAATGGCATTGCCATCGTTTGCATCATTGACTATACAAACACGAGGCTTGATAGTAGAACCTGCATAAAAGTTTCTTCCAAACAGCTCTGCACTGACTAATACCGGGTTGGACGCTTTTTTAACGGCATCGTATACAGGGTAAGGTGTGATCCGGTCGGCATCATATACATTCCTGAACCAACATACATTGGCAAATAATAGTACGCCTGCCGAGGCCGGACTGGTTCTGCGGATGACTTCCATCAATTCTTTTGTCATAAAAGCATGCCTTTGCAAGGTGAAGGTCGGATCTTTGTCTTCATAGGCCCAATCTCCTACCCAAGCTTGTGGTACATAGTTTTTAAAAAGGTATTTCCTGTTAAAGTGACCGCTATCATTATTGGTGTACCCGGTTGATGTTTCCTGACTAAAAAACGGCCGGTTAGTATTCGCTCCAGGCGACCAATAAATGCGCTTGGACCATTCTCCGTCAATGATTTGGAAGAAATCCCGATTGTACCAATTAAAATATACATGGCGGTCGTCAATATCTCCATCATCTATCCCCAGGGGTTTTAAGTTTTGCTGATAATCTGTCAGGACACGGCCATAACCTGAATCGGCAGAAATAACGGTATTGGGAGATAGTTTCCGGATTTCTTTGATTACTTCAGAAAGGATTTCCCATTTTTTTATCCGGATTTCTGGCGGATCATTATGGTAGAACATGGTAAAGTACATCTCATTATTGACTGTCCAGATCAATAAAGAGGGGTGGTTTCTGTACTTTTTGACCAGAGAGAGCATTTCCTCTTTCCACACATCGAGTAACTCTTGTGAGGGGATATTGCCGATCATTAACCAAGGCCATGAACCTTCATAACTCACACCAACACCTTGTGTGTCGGCGGCATCCATCCAAGCTTTGGTAAACGGACTGCCATGAGAACGAGTCATCATTTGATTGCCCTCGTGCATCAACTTAAAAAATGTATTTGCTAATTTGCGGTCATTCGGGGCAATACCACAAGGTGGATGGTTGGCACCCCGAACCCAATAAGGTCTTCCATTCAAATAAAACTGATTCCCTCTCGCTTCAAAAGTCCTAAACCCTATGGTTGTGTGTTGGGTGTCAATCAACTTACCCTGTTGGTACAAAGAGGTGACCAATGTATAAAGGTTGGGTTGTTCAGGACTCCACAGTTTAGGACGGATAGTTCCTGTTTTGCAGTGGACTTCAGCAGTCGTTCCTGGTTGTATTGTAATCCTTTTGCGCGATTCCGAAATGGAAAGAGGCTGATGGGTTTGTGGGTCTATGATGTCTAATTTTACATCTATCTTTCCTTCGTCTTGACCGGTATTGTTTATACTGATTTCAAAAGTCCCTCCCTTAGCTGTTATATTGGCATATACATCTTTGATATATGTAGCTTGGGTAACGACAAGTTTTACTTCCTGCCAGATACCTCCTTCATCCCCGTTAAACATGCCAAAAGGTAGAGAATTGAGCATGTCATTAGTGACATCCACTGAAACAGCTTTGGTCACATTTTGATCGGCATTGGCTGCCTTTTTGTTTTTCCGTACTTTTACTCCTACTGCAATGATATTTTTACCCGGTTTTACCACATCGGTGATGTCAAATGCAAAATCGCCAAACATCCCGATGTGTCCTCCAACGTATTGACCATTTACATACACATCGGCTATTTTTGAAACAGCATCGAAATGTAAGCTGTAGCGTTTCCCTTCTAGCTTTTTAGGCAATTCGATCCAGTGTCGATACCAGGCCGAGTTGGTTTTTGTATAATCAAAAGTATAGGCCTCACACCTGCTTTCTTCGTTTTCTCTGTAGTTGTCAGAGAGGCCGCTGCCCCGGTGTGGTAGTCCAGAGTCTTGTAGGTGCAGCCAGTTGCGAACAGGGTTCCAGAAGCTCGGCACCTGCATTACATGCCAGTTTTCATCATTTAATTGAACGGCATAAGGCGCATCCCCATCCGGCTTTATCTGGTATCCTGGCATAAACAACCAATCCCCATTGAGGGCGACTTCATTTCTTGCAGCGCTAAGCTTTTTGATTTTATGCCCCCGGTAATTTGTACGTTGTTTTGCTCTAAGCTTTTCTTTTTGGCTTTGGGTGAGTTTCTTCGAATATTTTAAGGTATCAGCCGAATAATTAGCTACTTCCTTTGTGGTCAGTTGTTTGATATTTAAGTCTTGATAATCGGTTCGAATCCATCCGCCACCTAGTACGGCCGTGCCGCCTTTCAAATATTCTTTATCTTTGACAATGATCCGGGCTCGCTCTTCTTCATTGAGGTACACCCTGATGTTTCCTTCCCAAAAGATAATCCTGATCTTATAGGTTTCACCTGGTTTAGGTTGGAAATCCAAAGATTCAAGGGCTAACATTTCATTTTTTGCATTCGATTGGTATCGACATAAATAAAGATCATTGTTGTTCCCTCCTCGTAGTCCAAGGGCATAACGGTTGTTTCTATCCTGAAAGCCAAACCCTGACCAAATCTGCACTTGCTCTGCATTGTTTGGAGCTTTTGCAAAAAAAGACATTTCAAAATTTTCCGGACTTTGTTCTTTCAACGCAATAAAACAGTCTTTGATTGAAAGGTGATTTTCTTTCCATTCTGTCGAGCCTCGGCCTATAATATGTACCTCTTCTTTTGAAAAATGGTAGTCTTGGGCTAATGATAAATTGTAACTCAAAACCAGGTAAATAAATACCCAGCATTTTTTAATTTCTCGTTTCATTTAACTTTTCGTTTAATTTAGTACTATGTTCTTTACCTGTATTATTTGTACTGAAGTAGCTAAACTATTAAAAATACCATTAAACGCCCCATTTTTCATGCTTTTCAATTTTTGTACAGTGGTTTTCTGTGAAAGGTGTTGAAACAAAACAATTTAATGACTCAAACGAGGTGCCTTGTTTTTCAAGAAAAAAGTCGGTGATAGCAGCAGGAAATGAAGGAGTGAACCTTCCAGGTTAAAACACAACCGGAAGGTTATTTTAAGATTATCCCCTTTATCTTACGTCTTCCCGTACAATGTAATCCGGGTTGGGTTCCATAGGGACGGGGGCTTGGATCGCCTGGCGCCATTGGCTCATTAATAGTTTTAATTCCTGTAACTTCGCGGGTTCCTTTGCAATCAGGTTTTGGCTTTCTTCCAGGTCTTCTTTCAGGTTGAATAATTCAAAACGCCCCTCTTCAAAATACTCGATCAGTTTATAATCCCCTTTCCGGATGGCTCCGGCCGGAGTGATGCGAAAGGCTCCTTGCGAAGGGTGGTAAGCTTCCAGATAAGCGGGGAAATGCCAGTAAATGGCTTCCCGCTGTAAGGGGCCGCTTTGTGTCAAAAGGGGAAACAGACTTTCACCGTCCAGGATTTTTTCTTCAGGCTTTTTCAATCCGGCTGCTTCCAAAAAGCTAGGAAAGAGGTCTGTACCGATCACAGGAACTTCGGAACGGGTCCGGGCTTGAATTTTTTCCGGCCAGGTGACACTCATGGGCACCCGGATCCCTCCTTCATAAAGCATCCCTTTGGAGCCGCGCAAAGGCTTGTTGGAAGTAACCACTCCATGCCCACCGTTATCCGAATAAAAAACGATCATGGTGTTTTGGTACAAGTTGAGCGCTTTCAGTTTTTCAACAATTTTCCCGACTCCCTGGTCTACACTTTCGATCATCGCAGCATATTCGGCATTCTTTTGCTCGTCTACTACGGGTTTATGGTTGTATTTTTCTGTCAATTCCTTTTTTCCTTGAATAGGCGTATGGACGGCAAAATGTGTTAGGTACATGAAAAAGGGAGCCTCTTGGTGTTGCTCGATAAACCGGATGGCTTCCTCATTGAGGCGGTCGGTAAGGTATTCTCCTTCGGGCCCATCCTGAAGTTTGGGGTTTTGATAGGGAGAAAAATAGGATTTGGGGTGTCCTTTATGCGTACCTCCGATATTAATATCGAAGCCTTGGCCTTTTGGACCCGTATACGGAGCTTCTCCCAAATGCCATTTCCCGATCGAAACGGATGTGTAACCGGCTGGCTTTAAGGCTTCAGCCATGGTCAGGACTCCGGTATCCAAGGTAGTTTTATTGGGGATGGGAATGATTTTACGTTGGGCCTTGTCTCCCCGTTCACTGGAGTTTACCGTATAGATTCCATGCCGGGGGGAATATTGTCCGGAAAGTAAACAAGCCCGTGAAGGAGCACAGTTGGGCGCATTGGCATATGCATTGGTGAAGGTCATTCCGTCTGCTGCCAGTTGGTCGATATGGGGTGTTTCATAAAACTGGCTTCCGTTAAAACCGACATCCCGCCAGCCATAGTCATCTACATAGATTAAGATGATATTCGGTTTTGCCTGCTCGTGTTTTTTCGCCTGACAGGCAAAGAAAAGGAAAAGAAATAGGGACGCATAATACGGTTTGAATAGGTTCATAATCATTTTAACTTAGGTTTTAATCTACTTAGGCATTCAAAGTAACTAATTAAATCCGGAAAGGCTTCACAATTTATTTACATACAAAAACGGGGGAGAAGACTCACAACTCTTCTGAGAAGTCTTTCACCGGACCGAGTCAAAACCAATGGAAAGAATCATGTTAACTATGGATGGTTAAAGCAAAAAAAGCTGCCGGTATACTACCGGCAGCCTGGGAAGTTTACGATTAGTTTAGTTTATAAATAAGATTGTACTTCTAAGGTTAAGATTGAACCGTCTTCATTATGGTTGCAATGCCCCGGGCCTATAAGGCCATGATTGTACTTTTCAAGGACTAAGGCCAAGGTGAGGAATTCGGTTTTTTTGACAAGTTTCAGGAGATTATAGTTCCAGCTTTTCACCTCTTTAGGTGTGTACTTTTTGAATAGATGCCGGGCGTCTTTTAAGGCAACGGCCACCTCCAAAGGCACACTACTTCCCCGGATTACATTCAATACGGCCGCGATATATTGCCGGCTTAATACGTAGTATGCATTGTGGTCAGGGTCGGTATTAAGGGTTGTTTCCCAGCTTTTTCCGCTAAGGAAAAATAGCTCGTTTTGACCTTGTTCTCCTAATTTATCCCATGTAGTGTCAAAAGAGAAACCGGAAGCGTTGGCTTTCCAATAGTAATGCGAATTGGTGCAGCCAAAAATGCCTTTGGATACCTGAAAGGCAATGTTATCAATGGCTCCACCTGCTTCGTCCAGGTGTACGATCATTTTCTTGAGGCCACTGAGCGGACCAAAATTACTGATCCGGGCATATCCGTTGTTGCCCAGTACCGGGAGGGGTTGTTGTATTACCCCGAAGGTTCCTACAAATTTTACATACGCTCCTGCCCGGTTGACATCAACGAGGTCTAAGGATTTGATCCGGATATCGGAATAGCCTAATAGAAACAGTTCGGAAAAGTCGATAGTAAATTCTACTCCGGCAGTGTGTTCGTCTCCGGGATCATGGCTGTTCAGGTCTTCTTCGGAAATAATCAACACCTGATGGAGTTGATTACAATTTTGATAAGGTTGTCCGGCTTCTCCGCCTTTGCCTATTCCCGGTCCCGGTCCGGTTCCGGTATTGAATGTTTCGTTCGGCGTGCCCAAATCATCATCGCCTCCGGTCGGATGCTCGGAATCGAAAATCATTGCCGCATTTTTGTATTTGCCCAAATCAGGATTATATCCCCAGATTTTTACCGGACCTACGCCATTTTTAGAATGAGTTTTGAACACGATTTCACCGGGTTGATGATGGTGATTGTCAAACGTAATGACTTCATCTTCCGGGTCGAAATTGAATAAGCACAATGAAGTGCCTCCTAACGCCATATGCTTACTGGAAGTTGGAGTAGGCGCTACATCCACCACCTCTTTATCACAGCTGAATAAAGAGAATAGTAAAGTTGTAAGGACAAGTTTGCAAAAGACTTGTGTAGTCATAGTAATTTAGGTTAAAGTTAATAATTGAGAAATTGTAATTATTTTAAGATTAACCTAAGATACTATATACAGTAAATTGCTTGTGTTACGGTATGTTAACTGATTTGAATAAATATTAATATTCTCCTATTAGTCTTTGTTGGGCTTTTGCAAACCATGCTGTGGAACTATTCTTGAAAAAGCAGGGGAAGAGTGAGGAAATAGACGCTCAAGGTCAATTATTTACCCGGAAAAAGTGGCAACCGGGAAAGACAGGTGATTTTATCTGTACCGGTTCATTCTTCTTGTCAATCTTATTCCTTAGGTTTGCGAAAAGATTTATTTACTTTTAACTTTTTATCCTTTATGATAAAATCGATGACCGGATATGGAAGCGCGCTGAAAGAAACTGAGAATCTGGAGGTGAAAGTGGAGATACGCACGCTGAATTCTAAATTTCTGGACTCTAATGTTAAGCTGAATGGTCATTTTTCCGATAAAGAAATTGAGATCAAAAATTTAGTGAGCAAAGAGTTGGTGAGGGGCAAGGTGTCCCTATTGTTGAATTATGCTTCCAAAAGGCCCGAATTGCATAAATTCAAAGTAAACCAAGCCATTGCCGAGCAATATTATAATGAGTTGAGCCAAACCGCAGATGCCTTCAGTTTATCCAAACAGGATATCCTGCGCCTGATGATGCAAATGCCGGATATTTGTATCAACGATTGGGACGATGCGCATTTGGAAGAGGATTGGAAAGTAGTAAAAGCCACTATTTTGGAGGCTATCAAAGCCTGTGATGAGTTCCGTGTCAAGGAAGGGCAAGCTCTGAAAGTGGCTTTTGAAGAAGGGGTACAACATATCAGGGAGTTGCAGGTAAAGGTGGAAGAAAGAGACCCTGAAAGGGTGAAAAAAATCCGGACAAAGCTGGAAAGCCAAGTACAAGAGTTTTCCAATAACGAAAACTTTGATGCCAACCGCTTTGAACAGGAATTGATTTACTATATTGAAAAGCTGGACATCAGTGAGGAGAAAGTGCGTTTGAAAAACCACTTGAATTATTTGGAAGAAACACTGAACAATTCGCGTTCGGAAGGGAAAAAGCTGGGCTTTATTTGCCAGGAAATCGGCCGGGAAATCAATACCATCGGATCAAAAGCAAACGATGCTGAGATTCAACGCCTGGTAGTGAATATGAAGGATGAATTGGAGAAAATGAAAGAACAAGTACTGAATGTACTTTAATCTTTCGTTGAGCAGTTTACATTGCACCGATAAGCCTGCGTAAATGTCTACCAACAGGGATGGGAAGAACGTTTCTAAACACAATGAAACAACTTATGCTCTCCTCATCCTTGTTATTTTCTTTTTATCGTTTTTTCTAAACCTCGTGCGGATGGATTTGGGGGCTTAGCGTATTTGCTAAAGTGGCTCCTTTGTCAATGCAATCCGCAATAGACACCCCTCCATACCAATTGGCACATACATGAATGCCTTGCTTTGCCAATTGAGGTAGTTTCGTTTCAACAGGCAAGATCCGTTGGTCGTACTGGGGGATGGCCTTCGGCCAGAATGTAAAATGTTGATATATGGGTGCCGCACTGATCTGATAGCAATTTTGTAATTCACGGGTGACGTTTGCCCGGATTTCATCCTCACCCAATTGCGCATTTTTCTCGTATTGTACTCCTCCTACAAAACTAGTGATTAATACTTTGTCATCTGCGGTGCGATTGCGGAACAAGCTACTGCTCCAGATGCTTCCGGCCAGAAACAAACCGGAGGTCTTCGGGTTTAATCCTCCAAAGCCGTTTAAGGGGTGCCCTACGGCATCTCTTTCAAATACCGAATGTACTACGGCCATGGGGGGGTAATGCAATTGCATTAAGCTTTCAGCGAAATCGGGGTGGAGTTCGTTGAGAATATTGGCGGTAGCTCTTGCCGGAAGAGACAAGACAATTTGATCAAAAGCAAAACTCCCTTTCTCCGTGCTTACCCGGAAGCCTCCTTCATTTGCTTCGATCCGTGATACTTTGCAGTTGTATTCAATATGTTCCAGCACGCTGGCCAGTTTGTAAGGCAAAGTTTGCATACCCTCTGTAAAACTCACAGCCACTTTGCGTTCGGTGGTTTTGGCATTTTTGATAAAGCCTTTCAGTACCGAGCCGTATTTTGCCTCAAATGCTAGCAGGGATGGAAACGTTTTTTCCATTAAAAGTTGAGCCGGATCACCTGCATAAATCCCCGAAATAAAAGGGTTTACGGCATTCTCAACGACCTCTTTTCCAAAATGCCGTTGGAAAAAATCCGCTACGGTTTCACCCGCTTGCCCTTTAGAACGGTGAAAAAACTCAAAGAGAATTTTCATTTTGGTAGAAAAGCTGAAAAAGTTATTGGACAACAAGGCCGGAGGAGAGGAGGGCAATGCCTGGTAGGCTCCGTTTTTAAAAATATACCGGTGCTTGCTGACTTCTTCAGGAGTAATGGTTTCCCGGTCCAGGTCTAATTCCCGGAGCAAAGTCAGTGTATTTTGATTGCATAAGAGGGAGTTGGGCCCCAATTCCAGCAGGTGGCCTTGGTCTTTTTTACTGGCAATTACCCCGCCTGCGCGAGATGAAAGCTCCAATAAAGTATAAGGGACTCCTTTCTTTTGTAAATAGTAGGCCGTAGCTAATCCCGAAATGCCTCCTCCTATGATGCCGATCATAATCTTCGTATAGTTTAAATTTTGCCAAGTAAATGCAAATGTTAAGTGCATGCACCTAATCGAACGAATGGTAGTTCAGTATAAATTTCAGATAGTAAAAGGGAAAAAACAAGCCCTTACTTTCTTGGTTTGAAATTATATACTTTTTAAATAAGGAAGGTTGATTTTGATCATCTTTGTTTGGCAATAAAGATGAAGCGGGCAAATGAGATTAAGGCTCTTTGGTTTCGTTTTTCTCTTTTGACCCTTTTTTGATCCCGATACTGGAGATAATACCCCGCATAACGGTGGCCGACATATAATTAAAGATCGATTTGCTCTTGTCCCGTTCTTTGTAAATATTGGCTTTCCGGGTGAACAGGAACTTCGGATTGTCTCCTTTTACCAGAAAACGGTTGATAAAGAAATTCAACAAGCGTTCTTGTAAACCCGATTTCTGGGTGTTTTTGTTGAGGAGCGATACTTCCAGGTTTTTGTAGTGAAAATTCATTTTCCCCTTTGCATAGTCATCATTGGCTTCCACTTTAAAGGCCATCTTGTCCGCAGTGCCACTTTTGATCTTCAGAAAAGCCACATTGGTCAACATCGGGTTGATCTCTTTCAAATTCATCTGATCCATTTTACCCTCGTAGTAGAAGGTATTTTTTTCATCTGCTAAAGGAACGGTAAAAGTCACTGTCATCAACCCGGTTCCCATCATATACGAATAGGCATAAATTTCTGCGGAAAGCCCTTTGGCTAAGAGGCTTGAATCATTGGTGATGTTGTAGGCATAGACATTCATGGCTTTGAATTTCACCGCTCCGGGCTGTTTGCCGTCTTCAGCCAATTCTTCGTACGTGATGGAATTGTTGGTGTAGTTGATCGTATCAATTTTTATGTAAACAGGCGCTTCCCGCAAGGCTTGTTGAGGCAACTTGGGGGAATGGTTTTCGGGAAATGGAGGACGTTTGTCCCTGAATATGGTCATGTCCATGCCGTCTATGGCCAATTTCCCGACATTGATTCGCCTTCGAAATAACAGGTCGTGAAAATTCAGCCGGTCAATTTGTAATTGTTTGTTTTTTATGGACATCCAATCTTGTTCATGCCCCACTTTGAAACCCAGCTCGTATTTATCCACCAGAGGGATCAGTTGAATAGAATCCAATACCACTTGTTGCTTACCAGTAGAAATACGGCCGTTTTTTACATATACGGCATACAAACTGTCGGGCAAGTCCAGGCTATATTCCTTAAACTGTAAAGTGATGTCATCAGTGAATAAAAACCGGCTTTGGTCTTGATAGGTCGTACTGTCGAGTTGAAAGCGGGTAACCGATCCTTGTAATAAAGGAATTGTTAGGGATTCAATTTTATCCGGATGCCGGGTTTGTAAGGCCAGATTTGCCTGGTCAAACTGAATATGATTGATTTGGTAAGAATGAAAACCATTGGCCACCTTGGCGTATAAGCTGTCCGGGTTAAACGGTTTCTTGTCCGGCTTGGGCAATAAAGCATTGGTATATACGGTCATTTCCGGCTTTTCCAGATGCAAAGTATCGATCACCAAAGCTTTGTGCAAAATCCCCTGGTATACATCCAAATCTTGAATCAGGATACGGGGGATTTTTACATCCATCACTTGCTTTTTGTGATCGGTGGCCAGGAGTTGTGGGTTTGCCGTAAAGGGTTTTACCGGGCCCATATGAAAGCCTTCCAGGACAATGTCTTGCTGGCGGGTAGAAAAAGAAATATGATCTACCTTGATTTGATGAGCTTGGTCCGGTAACAAGTGGTGAACGCCCTCCAGCTTAACTTGCAAGTTTTGACTGAACAGCAGGTTGTCAGGAGTAAGGGTAGTGCTTGTGTCCATTGACAAATGCTCCAGGCTAATGTGAAAATTATCCACCTCCAGCGCTTGTCGTTGCCCCTTTTGATTAAAGTGGATCAGGCTGGTGTTGCCTTGCGGAATGTCAATTTTGCGAATAGCCACTTTGCGCAGCGTTTTGCTCAGTGCTTTGGGCAAGTCTGCCAGTGAAAAAGAACCCCTTTGCTTTTTCTGCTTTTCTTCCCGGTTCCTTAACAAGGCGATGATTTGCGGCCTGGGAATTAAGAGTTCTCCCATTTCCAACTCCTGGTCATAATATAATTTATCCCAGTCCACATCATACAATTGAAGGGTGGGGAGATAGACATCGTACTGTTTGGGAAGGGACTCTACCGCCCGGAAGCCTTTGGGTTGTATTTGTATCTGATCCGCTAACAGTGAAGCATTGGATTTGGAAAGAATCATTTCTCCCACGGTCAGGGTATGTATTGAGTCCGGTAGTTGTAAAGACAGGTTTTGAGTGATGACTTCCGCATCTTCATATTGCAATAGTACTTGGTTGTTTTGCAAGGCATTGGTATCCAATTGTACGGCCCGCATACATACGGAAAAGAAGTCTGCCGAAGAGTTATTGGGGTTATCTACTTGGTATTGGTAGAATTGGTACTTCCCGTTGTTGATATCAAAATTTTCGATTTCAATGCCTTTGAATACCTGGGATAAAGCCAACGCTTTTTGACCTTTCTGTTTTTTCAACGAGTCTTTTAAAATATGCACGGGCACATTCAGCGAATCTTTGAAATAGGTAATATCAGGCGTATTGAGTGAAAACTGTCCGATACGCAAAGTGCTGTCGTAGTACAATTTGTGAAAATCAATTTCCTCCAATAGTAATTGTTGAAGATTAAATTGCATAAAGTGGATAGGAGAGGGGCGTTGATACAAGACCGGGTCTCCGGGGATAATGGTCGGGTATACAAGCAATCCGGAAGCATAAAAACTGGAATCCCGGATGGAAAAATCCAGCTGGTCGATTTCCATCATATGCAAACTGTCGGGCAGACTGATGCCTGCATCGGTGAGGTGCAAGGCAATGTCCCGGGTGTATAAAATTTTACTGGAATCCTTTACGGCATAAGGGTCCAAACGCATGCTGTCGATACTGACCGAAAAGGCATCAATCCAATAGGTAGTGGTGGTATCTTGGGCATACCGGGTGACATCAAAAACCCCGTTTTCAATATCCATCCGGTTGAAGGATACCGACCTGAACTGCTTTGAAAGTAAAGGATATAGATTTTTAATGTTGACCGGTTCACTTTCTATTGCCGGCATTTCTTGTTCGAGACTGTCTGCTACAGGCATGGGAGGAAGCCGTAATGAATCCGTTCCTGCCGTAGTGTCGGGTGTCAAGATATATGGATAATGAAGGACTTCCAGTTTTGGCCGGGTTAATTTGATGTGATGTAAGTCCAGTTTTTTTTCATTGAGAAGTTTCCATACATCAAACCCGGTGAGTTGCAGTTGTGGAAAGTGACAATTGAGCACCTGTTTTTTTTGTTTCTTTTTCAACCTTTCCGGCAGATAGTCGGAAGCTACGGGAGTGAGAAAAATATTCCGTCCGTTAAAGGCGCGGTTGTAGGTAGAAAGGCGGATGTGCCCGGCCTTGATGTTGTGTAACTGATCGGGCAAGGTCGTGCGGTAATCCCGTAAGGAAAGGCTAAAGTTGTCCAAATACAATTTGGGCTTCCGGAATTGTTGCGTGGCCGAATCCAATAAAAAGCGCCCCCCTTGAAAGGTGAAGTCATTCAGGACGAGTGCTTGTCCCCCCAAAGTGAGGTCGAAATTGGCTTGCTTTAGATTAATTTGATTGATATCGATCAATTCCAGGTAGTTGCCTAACAATGCATATAAGTCCAGGGGTTGTTTGAGCGAATCGGGGACGGGGTGTTTGATGACTTTGCCACTTGGCTGTAATACCGATATTTGATCCACATATATTTTTTTATCAAAATAAGCTTTGTGGAAGTCTACTCCTTCAAAACGCAATTCCGGTAAACGCAACTGAAAGTAGTCAAACTTTCGCTCTCTTTGGGCATTAAGCCGTTCGTAATGATTTTGAAAGGTGCGGATATGAACGTTTTTGACATAACTCAGACTATCCGCCGTAGAAACATATAGTTCACCCAAGTGGAACTCATAAGGGGTATTTTCCAGCCGGACGCTATTGTTGGTAATTTGTAAAGTGATACCACTTGTGGTAAATGCAATCTGTTCTTCCAAAGTAGAAGCCAAAGAGTCGATAACAAAGTCATTTACCTGTAGGCTGATGTTTTCCAGTGAGTTGAATTTGACATTCTCTTTGGACAAGTCCGTGACTTGTAAAGAGGCATTGTTGATTTGAAAATTGTTAATCCGGAAAAGCTTGAGGTAATCGGCAATGATAAAGTAGAGGTTGTCCAACTTGTGTTGATCTTTTTCTTTAAGTGCTTCCCGGGTTTTGTAATTAAAGGCTTGTATATGAGGTTTTTCAAAGGCTATTTCCTGAATATGTAATTCATTGTCCCAGTAAATTTTTGCCAATTGCAAACCACTCAATTGAGCTTCGGGAATTTGTACTTCATACACATTGCGGTTGGTATCCCAGCGCTGGGTACGAGGGTTGTATTTATTGGAATCCAAGCGGACTTGTAAGTTGGTAAACTTCATTCCGCTTTTGAACAGGTTAAAATGAATCCGGTCAAAATCAGCGTAGTACAAGCCACCGCTTTGGGCGTGAACGATTTCTTTGATAAGAGCTCCTACAATGTCTTCAGTGTACAGTTGTAAGAGAAGTTGGCCGTTGATCAACAGTAAAAAAAAACCGAAAAACCCGAAAATACTTTTTCTGATAAACCGCTTCAAACCCGCCTTCTTGGGAGCAAGAGGGGCTTGATCGGCTTGATGAGAAGTTGGCGTTTCATGGGTTTTGCTCATAGAGTCTATAAAAGCTTTCTCTGTACTAAATTAAGAGATCCCGGTTGATTTCAATCCGGTTTTGCCTGTTTTCCCTTTCTGTCAAAACAAGAGGGGGCAGGCATGTTTACTTTAAGTGTTCATCCACCCCAATCCTATTGAGGTATCCCTTCCTTACAAAGATCTCTTTTGAATAGGGATAGAGAATTTGATAAAATTAGAAATAATCTGGTAAAAGCGAAGATTCCGGCTACTTTTATCTATGTAAGAAAATCGAGGGGTTTGATTGACAAAAGTCCTTGTTATTGCCCCCCGGGAAAAATAAATTCGCCTAAAACACTTAATTATGAGATTAAAATTAATATTTGGGATACTGTTTTTGGGGTTTGGGGTGATCTTGTATTTGATCGGGAAACCTGCTTTACATACTGAATATGCACATTTACAGGAGGCTACTGCTCTGGATACGGCAAAACCGGCCGAAGGACAGCGGGTGTGGGTTGAAGGGAAAGTCAGTGCCGACAACCCTTTGTTGGTGAAAGACTTTGTGGTGGCCAATAAAGAAGACTATACCGGAACGGGCAAACTGAACGGTTGGAAGGTAGTACAGGAATACCTGCAAGAAATTAAGGTGGTAACTCCTTCGAATACCCTACAAGTAGTGTTTTCGGAAGTGCCCACCAGAGGAACGGAACAAACCGTGGTGAGTACGGAAGCCCGCACGGAAAAAGGCCGGCATATCCGTTACCGGGGAGTTACCGCTCAAAGTACCGTGACCTTTATTGGAGAGGTTCAAAAAGTTGCTCCTTTAAAGGTAAAGGCAGAGCATGTGTATGTGGGCAAGCTAAGTGATTATCAAAAAATGTTGGATGAAGGTAACGAGCTGATCAATTATATCTGTGGAGGGTTGGCTTTGATCGGCCTTCTTTTAGCCCTTTGGCATTTCGCCAGCCGCAGGCCCTGAAGAAGCATTATTTACTACCCGTAGAGATACTCCGGTTCATATCTCTACGGGTCTCTTGCTGTTTTTTGCTTTATCTGGGAACTTCCACTTCATTAATGATCTCTTCAATGATTTTATCCGTTCCGGCTCCTTCCATCTCTTTTTCGGGAGTGAGAATAATCCGGTGGCGTAATACGGGATAAGCTACTTGTTTGATATCATCCGGTGTCACAAAATCACGGCCTTGAATAGCTGCATAAGCTTTGGAACTACTCAGAATGGCCAACGAAGCCCTGGGAGAGGCGCCTAAATATAACGACCCGCTGTTTCGCGTTCTTTCAATGATTTGGGCGATGTACCGGAGGATTTGTTGATCCACCTCCACATTGTTTACCAGCTCCCTGAAGCGTTGAATTTGTTCGGGGCTAAGAATCGCCCGGATTTCCTCCAGCTTGAGTGAACTCTTTTGTTTATGGAAGCCTTCCAGAATGTTTACTTCTTCTTCCATCGTAGGGTAATTGACCTCAATTTTAAATAAAAACCGGTCCAATTGCGCTTCTGGTAAGCGATACGTTCCTTCCTGTTCGATAGGGTTTTGTGTGGCCACTACCAAAAAGGGAAACCCCATCTCATACCGTTTCCCATCAATAGTCGCCTGTTTTTCCTCCATTACCTCAAACAGTGCCGATTGGGTTTTGGCCGGGGCACGGTTGATTTCATCGATCAGAACAATATTTGAAAATACAGGTCCTTGCTTAAAATTGAACTCAGAGGTTTGCAAATTATATACATTGGTTCCGAGTATGTCCGAAGGCATCAGATCGGGTGTAAATTGTATTCTGGAAAAATCCGCAGCAATGATCCTGGATAAAATTTTGGCAGTCAGGGTTTTGGCAACGCCCGGAACCCCTTCAATCAACACATGTCCGTCCGAAAGGATGGCAGTGATCAACAGATCCAGCATTTGTTCTTGTCCTACCAAGATTTTTCTTGCCTCTTCCCTGATTTGTTGTATAGTTGATTTGATTTCGTTTAAGTCAATCCGGTTTTCAAAAAGATTGCTATTTGGTTCCATTAAACAGTCTGTATTAGGTTTGAAAAGCAAAGGTTACAAATAAAGAATAATTTTTGGGAATGCGCCAACATGGATAGAATTAATTCATTGGTAAAGAGCTCGCTTTAGCAATGCAACAGTCTGAAGAGAGGATAACTACCGTATTGCTACCCTGTTTCCGGAGGCTATGTGTGCATTCTTTTCTCAATACTCTTTTCCATGTTGATATTGACAATTATTAACGAAAGCCTAATGGCATGCGATTTTTATGCTTATTAAGTAGTTGATGGTACTTAAGTTAGTTTTTATTGGATTTTATAATGAGTACATTTTTTTGACTGCCAATTATTTACAAGTAAATTGTGGGTGAGAATTCCAATGAAAAGGTTTGGTGAATATGTTTAACAAAGCACAAGCGTTGGCGTTGTAATCTTTATCCTTCCACATTAGCTTTGCTTCCTTCCTGATTATCTGAATATTAAGTAAGTGCTCAAATTGAGCTTGGTGTTTTGGCCAGGCAATATGTCGATGCATCTGTGATCCTTAACACAGATGTTTAAATCAATGAATCTTATGAATCTGAAAACATGCAAACTACTGTGGGGTTGTATTTTAATGTTACACCTGTCGTATTTCACCGCTCAGGCTCAGACCTGGCTTCAAAAGCAAAAAGTCTTTTCCGGTACCTATTCCAAGAGTAATGAATCTCCCCGGATTGGCTATTCCGTAGCCATGGATGGAAATACGGCTGTAGTGGGAGCACCTTATAACGATGAGGTGGAAGGAGCATTGAATAATGGCTTGGTGTATGTTTATGAATACGAAGCCGGACAGTGGCATTTTAAAGCTAAATTGTTTCCTTCTTTGCCTTACAACCGGAATTTAGGCCTGCATATCGCCATCTCGGGAGATGTGGTGGTAGTGGGCTTGCCAAGGGATAATGTAAATGAAAAACCGGATCAAGGGGCGGCTTATATGTATGTAAAACCGGCATCCGGATGGGCGGACATGACGGAAACGGCTATCCTTACCGCTTCTGACGGGCAAGCCGGTGACCAACTGGGTACATCCGTAGCTATTGAAGGCGAAGTGGTTGTAGTAGGGGCGACAAAAGCCGATGTGGACGGAAAACCAAACCAAGGAAAAGTCTATGTCTATGAAAAACCTGACATGGGTTGGCAAGACATGACAGAAACCGCAAGGCTGAAGGCTTCGGACGGCTCGGAAGGTGATCATTTTGGGTATTCGATAGCCATCAAAGATAGAAATATTGCAGTAGGTAGTCCTTATGACGATGCCTCCAAAGGAGCCGTCTATCTTTTTGAAAATGAAGCAAACCTTGGGGCTTCTGCTGTGGAAACGGCTAAGTTAACTGCCCTAACCCGGGAAGAAGGAATGAACTTAGGCAATGCCCTTGCTTTTTCCGGTGACGCAATAGTAGCCTCTGCATTCAGAGCAAATAATAGCAAAGGGGCAATGTACGTGTTTGAAAAGCCGCTTTCCGGTTGGACTCATACGAATGAATCCGCCCTTTTGACAGCCTCTGATGCCAATGGGGGAGAACATTTAGGCTATTCATTGGCTTGTACGGAAAACAGTATTGCTGCAGGAGCCCCGGGCGAAAGTATAGACGGTCATATTTCCCAAGGAGCCTTGTATCTGTTTGAAAAAACCGGACAGGGCTGGGGGACTTTTGAAACCAAAAAAATCGTAAACCCTTCTGGCAACAGTGAAGATATGTTGGGCTACCAAATGGCTCTTTCGGATCAATATCTTTTGGCAGGAGCTCCTTATAGGGATACGGAAATGATGAGTGATTGGGGAGGGGTATTTTTCATTCGAAAGCCTGCAGAAGGTTGGACAGGTACCGCACAAATAGAAGAACTTTCCATTCCCACTTGGTCCGAGATATCGAGTTTCAACGATTTGTTTGGGGCCGTGGTTGCCATGGATGCCACCTTGGCAGTGGTTATCGCAACATCTAGCGATGAGTTTGGCCGGGATCAGGGAGTGGCTTATTTATTTGAGCTGCAAGAAGGATATTGGAATGAAGTAGCAAAACTAAGCGCCTCTGATTTATATACTGAAAGTGAATTCGGTGTATCTGTAGCGGTCAGCTCCGGAATGGTAGCGATTGGAGCCCACCGTGCTACCATAGAAGGGAAGGTTCATCAAGGAGCAGTATACCTCTTTGAAAAGCCGGCATCGGGTTGGAAAAATATGACCGAGACAGCCGTGTTGACGGCTTCGGATGGACAAGCATATGACTATTTTGGCTCCAGCCTTGCCATAGAGCGAGAAACCTTGGTGGTGGGGGCATATGGGGCAGACCATGCTTATATGGGTGCCGCGTATGTTTTTGAAAAGAGTGCCGGAACTTGGAATAATGCTATAGAGGTGGCAAGGTTGACAAGTGCCGTTAGGCAAGAAGGAGCCATGTTTGGCTATTCGGTATCTATTTCTCAAAACACCATTGTAGTGGGGAGCAAACAGGAAACTACCCATCATGAAGAAACCGGCAGTACATTTCAAGGGGCGGTATATGTCTTTGAAAAACCTGTAGAAGGATGGGGTACGATGACGGAAACAGCCAGGCTTACCAGCTCTGACGGAGGTGAAGAGGATGGTTTGGGAGGAAGTATTGCTATTTCGGAAGGGTGTATAGTGGCCGGTGCTTCAGGAAACGAAAATAAAAAAGGGGCCGCTTACCTTTTTGTAAAACCTGCGGAGGGTTGGGTTTCAGGAGTAGAAACCGCCAAATTAACCGCTTCGGATGGGCAAAGCTGGGACCACATGGGAAGCGTGGTGGACCTTTACAAAGATACGGTGGTTGTAGGAATGCAAAACCGGCAATATACCAATGCCTATCCCGGCAAAGTATATTATTATATCCAACCGGAAAGCGGTTGGGTAGATATGACGGAAACAGCCATTGAAAGAGCAAGGGACGAAGAGGCGGATGATGAGTTTGGCCAGGCTTTGGCCATTCATGGGAAGTGGATGCTCGTAGGGGCTTTTGGTGACGATGAATCTTCGCCCAATGGAGGGGCTGCGTATTTTTATTATTTTGATGAAACGGTTTCCGGAATCAAGGACGAAGCATTGTCCTTGGAAACTAAGCTATATCCCAACCCTGTGAGTGATGAGGGGTTTACCTTGGAATTTCCATGGGCTAAGGGAAAAAGCAAACTGGAAATTTTAGATCTGAATGGAAGGGCTTATTGGCAAACCGAAGTTGAAAACAGCTTTTATAAAGTGCTAAGACCTACGCTGCCTAAAGGCGTTTATCTTATCAGAATACTGAATAAAAACGGCACATCCGTCAAGCAATTTCTAAGAGACTAATTTTTGCTCGGAAATCCGTTTACCAAACGCTTGGGGCCTTCCGCAACCCCGGAGGGGCTATTGGAATGCATCACCTTTTTGCCGTTTTGAGGCTTGTCTATTTGATGTTCTGATCGTTTTGAAAACGTTCCATGATTAAAAACCGGAAGCGTTCAAATTTTTTCAGGCGTTGTTCCTTCAAATCGGAAGATTCCGATTGATGAATCAGATGCAAAATCAAAGTGAAAAAAGGAGCATAGGTTTCTTGTGGGCCAAATTGCGAAAAAGCATCCAATACTTGGTAAAAGAGCTTTTCCGGTTCCGGATGATGTTGGGCTTCATATTGAAAAGACCAATAGACCTCTTCACCCCAGGAAACTTGCTGTAAGGTTTGGCGAATGCCTTGAAATTGATGATCGGAAATGCCATTGTCTTGATTGAAAATGACATATAATAATTCTCCGAAAGATTGAAACAGGTCGTCTCGAAGATCCATGAGCAGGGGAATGTTCTGGTAAAAAAGTAAAATAGCAGGCCGTTATTCAGCCTGCTATTTAAGTTACTAAAATTATCAATACCCCAGGATACTACTGAGCCATTTTTCTACATCTTTCTGGTCCATGTTTTTACGTTGGGCATAATCTATCACCTGGTCTTTTTGTATTTTTCCAATTCCAAAATACCTGGATTGAGGATGGGCGTAATACCAACCGGAAACAGAAGCAGCCGGGAACATGGCCAAACTGTCGGTGAGCTTGATACCTACTTGCTCTTCTACATCCAAGAGTTCGAAAAGGGTTTTCTTTTCCAGATGGTCCGGACAAGCCGGATATCCCGGAGCCGGACGAATGCCTTTGTATTTTTCACGGATCAGTTCTTCGTTGTCCAGTGTTTCTTCGGGGGTATAGGCCCAGTATTCTTTCCGGACTTTCTCGTGCATCCGTTCGGCAAGAGCTTCTGCCAGGCGGTCGGCCAGGGCTTTTACCATGATGCTGTTGTAATCGTCAAAATCTTTTTCATATTGATCGGCTAATTCTTTACAACCGAAGCCTGCCGATACGGCAAAGCCTCCGATATAATCCTCCTTACCACTTTCCTTAGGAGCGATAAAGTCCGTCAAACTGAAGTTATAGGTTTTCTCCGACTTTTTATTTTGCTGCCGCAAATTATGCAGTAAGGTTTGTACCTGTGTGCGGTTTTCTTTAAACCCAGCCAGTCTGGCAGATTCCGGAGCATTTTCGGTAACCAGTTCCACTTCATCAAAGTCATAAATTTCGATATCGTCATCATTGACGGCATTGGCCGGGAAAAACCCGATCACGGCTTTGGCTGTAAAGAGTTTCTCTTTGACGATTTGATCCAGTAATTGCCGGGCATCTTTGTACAGACGAGTCGCCTCTTCGCCGACCACCGAGTCGGTCAGGATTCTCGGGAAACGCCCTGCCAACTCCCAGGATTGGAAGAAAGGCGTCCAGTCAATATATTCCACTAGCTCTTCCAGTGGGAAATCTTCAAATACTTTGATGCCTAAAAAGGTCGGTTTTACAGGTGTAAATGCTTCCCAATCAGTTGTGAATTTATTGTTTCTCGCGTCTGTCAGGGAAATATATTGTTTGGTACTTCTGCGTTTTTGATGCTCTTCCCGTAGCTGGGCGTATTCATCTTTGAATTTGGTTTTGTAGCCTACCTGCGTATCCGTATTCTCACTGGTAAAAGCCGTGGCGACCGGAACGCTTTTCGAAGCATCCAAAACGTGTACGACCGGTCCACTGTACTCCGGATCTATTTTTACGGCGGTGTGAATCCGGGAGGTCGTAGCTCCTCCGATGAGTAAGGGCAATTTAAAATCCTGCTTTTCCATCTCCCGGGCTACATCCACCATTTCGTCCAGAGAAGGGGTGATTAATCCACTCAAACCGATAGCCGACACGTTTTCCTGTTTGGCTGTTTCCAGGATTTTTTCCGTGGGTACCATTACACCCAAATCGATGATTTCGAAGTTGTTACAGGCTAATACTACCCCGACAATGTTTTTTCCGATATCGTGAACATCGCCTTTCACCGTAGCCAACAAGATTTTAGTCCGTTGTTTTTGTTCGTCAGCCCCCAGGGAGCTGTCTTCCATAAACGGCAACAAATAGGCCACTGCTTTTTTCATGACCCGGGCACTTTTTACCACTTGTGGTAAGAACATTTTTCCTTCTCCGAACAAATCTCCCACAATATTCATCCCATCCATCAAAGGTCCTTCAATAACCTTTAAGGGACTTTTGTAAAGCAGGCGGGCCTCTTCGGTATCTTCATCGATATAATCAATAATTCCTTTGACCAAGGCATGCGACAAGCGCTTCTCTACGGGTTCTTTGCGCCAGCTTTCGTCTTTTACTTTTACCTTACCTTTACTTTTAATGGTTTCGGCATATTCCAGGAGCACCTCTGTGGCATCCTCTTTCCGGTCAAGTAATACATCTTCCACTTTTTCCAAAAGCTCCGGACTGATATCATCGTACACCTCTAACATCGATGGGTTGACAATACCCATGTCCATACCTTCTTTAATAGCATGGTAGAGAAATGCCGAGTGCATGGCCTCCCGTACGGTGTTATTTCCTCTGAAGGAGAAAGAGACATTACTAACACCTCCACTGATATGGGCTTTGGGGAGGTTTTCTTTGATCCACCGGGTCGCTTTGAAAAAGTCCAATGCATTTTGCCGGTGTTCTTCCATTCCGGTGGCTACCGGGAAAATATTGGGGTCAAATATGATATCTTCCGGAGGAAAATTCACTTCATTGACCAGTATATCATAAGAGCGCTTACAAATTTCAATTCTTCGTTCGTAGGTGTCAGCCTGTCCTTGTTCGTCAAAGGCCATCACAATCACCGATGCTCCATACTTGCGGATGAGTCTGGCTTGATGGATAAATTCTTCTTCTCCACTTTTCAAACTGATTGAGTTGACAACAGGCTTCCCCTGTACTACTTTCAAACCGGCTTCAATGATCGGCCATTTGGAAGAGTCAATCATGATCGGTACTTTGGAAATTTCCGGTTCCGAAGCAATCAGGTTTAAGAATCTCACCATGGCTTCTTCTCCTTCAATCATTCCTTCGTCCATATTGATGTCGATGATCTGAGCACCGCCTTCCACTTGGTCTTGAGCTACGGAAAGAGCTTCGTCAAATTTTTCTTCTTTGATCAGACGCAGGAATTTTTTAGACCCGGTTACGTTGGTCCGTTCCCCGACATTCATAAAATTGGCATCGGGCCGCAGGGTAACGGGTTCCAAACCACTTAAGTGCATATTGCCATCGGATTCGGGAATTTCGCGCGGTGGGTATTCCGCCATAATGCGGGTAATTTCCCGGATATGCTCGGGGGTGGTTCCGCAACAGCCTCCGACAATATTCACCAGTTTGTCTTCTGCAAAAGTGCGGAGTACTTTCCCCATATGTTCTGCGGACTCGTCATATTCCCCAAACTCATTGGGTAATCCTGCATTGGGGTGTACACTGATAGCTGTGGTAGCGACTTTGGATAATCTTTGCGCATAAGGTTTCAACATATCGGCTCCCAAGGCGCAGTTAAGCCCTACACTGAATAAGTTGGCATGAGAAATGGAAATCCAAAAGGCTTCAGGCAACTGTCCGGATAGTGTACGTCCACTGGCATCGGTGATGGTACCGGATACCATTACGGGTACTTTATGCCCGGGTATTCCCAACATTGGAAATTCATCGTTGCCTTGTTGAGCTCCTTTTTCTACATCTTCAAAATATTTATCAATGGCAAAAAGGGCCGCTTTACAGTTTAAGGTATCAAATACCGTTTCCACTAACAGGATATCCGAACCTCCTTCTACCAAGGCTTTGGTTTGTTCATAATAAGCTTCCACCAATTGGTCGAAAGTAATCGCCCGATAGCCAGGATCATTTACATCCGGTGATATAGAAGCCGTACGG
The DNA here is from genome assembly GCF_039710355.1 of Rapidithrix thailandica. NCBI lineage: Bacteria > Pseudomonadati > Bacteroidota > Cytophagia > Cytophagales > Flammeovirgaceae > Rapidithrix > Rapidithrix thailandica. Next base: position 317,191 of record NZ_JBDKWZ010000004.1, read on the forward strand.
TTGGTAGGCCCGATGGAACCGGCTACGTATCGGGGTTTGTCCAGGCTTTGAGAGTTGAACTCATCTGCCACCTCCTTGGCTATTTTTGCTGATTGATAGTTGAGCTCAAATACCAAGTCTTGCATTTGGTAGTCTTCCATGGCAATGCGCGTCCCACTGAAGGTGTTGGTCTCTACAATGTCAGCACCCGCCGCGAAGTATTTACGATGTATTGTTTTAATGATTTCCGGCTGCGTGATCGACAATAAGTCATTGTTCCCTTTCAGGTCACAGGGGTGGTCTTGGAAACGGGCACCTCTAAAATCCTCCTCGGTTAATTTGTGTTCCTGGATCAGGGTACCCATAGCCCCGTCCAACACCAATATCCGTTCTTTCAGTAAGCTTTGAACTTCAGGCTTCTTCATAATTAATTTATCCTATCAATATTATAGTCAGCAGTAAAGCATAAGTGATTACAGCAGTGGTACGAGCATAGCATTTTAAGTGATTGGTAAAGGCGGGTAGCTTTTAATTCGGTTTTCGAGTGTGGACGATGAATGGTATACATACACCCAACACATCCTTAAAAGTACTGCCAATACCTTGGGTACTACTTCTGAATCAAATACAATTGGGCTTATACAAAAAAGGGAAGGGATAACTAGAAGAAAAAAGCCTTCTGACCTCATCTTTTCCTGGACACCTCCAGGCTGGGAATTAGCACCATGCGTTTAACGCTGGTTGCTAAGATTTCATAGGGCCCAGTCCCTCCATCTTTCTTGATAAGCAATTGCAAAGGTAATGTGATTCGGAATGAGAAGCAAAACTTTTCAACAGATACTGTGAAATATACAGGGGGTGTTTGTAGCGCTACAAGCTGATGGTTAATTGGTAAGTCCAGAAAATGACGCTCAAAAGAAATACCTTTACCATAAACCCTATTGAAACACACTTGTTTATAAATGGATGGTATTCAGTGTTTAAGGTATTGGATGGGACTCGGGTGAAATTGTTTTCTGTCAGTGTTGTAAAGTGATCGTGAAAACAAGGGCCTCCTTATGGAAATTTTATGGTATTGTAAGAGCGGTTGTAGTAAAGTAAAGGTTGGCTTTGCGAATGGTTGAGTAACAAATTAATGACTTCACCAAACAAAACGGTATGGGTACCGGTAGGAACAGCATTGGTCAATTTGCATTCAAAACTTGCCAGACAATCCATTAAAAGAGGGCTGCCGGTCTTTCCTTTGGACCAAAAACCCACTTCCAGGCGTTCGGCAGAAGGGATATTTTCCAAACCGGCGAAGCGGTTTGCCAAGGCTTTTTGTTCAGTCGAAAGTAAGTTGACTGTGAAAGATTGGTTTTTTTCGATCACTTGCTCTAAATCGTTGTTGCGATTGATACACACCAACAAAGTGGCAGGATTATCACTTACCGAGCAAACAGCCGTAGCGGTAAACCCACCTTTACCTGCTTCACCTTCTGTAGCGACAATGGTCACCGCTCCAGTAAGCTTACTCATGCCCTCTCTGAATGATTCTGAATCTACTACTTGCATTGTTTCAAATTGAGGATTTTATGGATTTAAATTGTTGCGAAAATACACAATTATTATCAAAGCGATAGGAAATTACCGTATATTCAAAAAAGCCGGCGGCAATAAAAGAACGAATGTAGAGACTCCGGCAAATACTTGGATGCTAGTCTGCTAAGTAGAAAAAAAGAAATCACATCCTTGTGCGGCAAGCGGAATTTTGGGGAACTTGGCGTCAAATTTGAATTTCACTTTTCTTTTGTGAGGGCTCTATTGGCCAAGCCACCCTTTTGAACCAATTCATACACAACCCAAATAATTCTTAACTTAGGTAACCAAAATTTTTTTTGAGTATGATGAAAATAAAACTAATTGCACTGTTCCTGTTTGTAGCTGTGAGCACTTCATTTGCCCAAAAAGGAAAAATGTTTCCCTCTATTTCCGGAGAAACCTTAACCGACAAAACGATGTCCGTACCTGCCAATACAAAAGGGAAAGTCACTTTGATTGGTATGGCGTATTCCAAAAAATCAGACGATTTACTCAAAAAGTGGTTCGAACCTATCTACACTACCTTTGTAGATCCCCCGGAAGTGGCATTTATGCCTAGCAGCAGTTATGATACCCATATCTATTTCATCCCCATGCTCCGGGGAGTTGCCAAAGCGGCCAGTGGTACCATCGTAAAAAAAATGAAACAAAATATTGATAAGAAACTTCACAACCATACTTTGGTGTACAAAGGGGCTATCAAAGAATATAAGAAGGCCCTGAAATTAGGGCAAAAAGATTTACCCTATTTTTTCATTTTGGATAAATCCGGAAAAGTAGTATATCATACTGCAGGGGCGTATTCTTCTGCCAAACTTTCGGACATCATTGATGCGGTGGAAAAATATCAGTAAACACGAAAAAAATGCAAAACGATATTGTCAGCTTCTTTGATAGAGGCTGATTCTTAAGGTCAAAAGAAAACGCGAGAGAGATTATTTCTTCCTCGCGTTTTCTTTTTTCTTTGCGGTTCCTGTAATTTGAGTGTCTTCTATGGATTTTCTAGTGTCTTAGTTTTGTAAGAAAAGAAAAGGAGATGCCGAAACTCTTCTTTCAAAAGATGTTTTATATTTTTAAAATTACTTTGGGCGAGGTTTTTTTATTTTTGTGGTAAACGACCGAACTAGGTACTAATGATAAAAAAGATAGATAAACTTATACTGAGAGCTTATATAGGGCCCTTGGTCTTAACTTTTGCAATTATTGAATTTATCTTGTTGATGCAGATGACCATCAGCAGGTTCAAAGATTTTCTTGGCAAAGATTTAGGGTTTGACGTATTTGGGGAGTTCTTTTTTTATTTTGCATTGATTTTGGCGCCTATGGCCTTGCCCTTGGCCATCTTGTTGGCATCTTTGATGACCTTTGGAAGCTTGGGAGAGCACTCCGAGCTTTCTGCAATCAAAGGCTCCGGTATTTCCTTGTTGAGAGTATTGCGACCGGCTGCTATTTTAACCTTTCTGATTACCTGTTTAGCCCTGTATTTCAATGACCAGATTTTACCGGTAGTGAACCTCAAAGGGTACAGTCTGTTGTACGATGTAAAACAGAAAAAACCGGCTTTGAATATTGAAGAAGGGGTGTTTTACAACGAAATTCCCGGCCGGAGCATTTATGTGAAAGAGAAAACCGGTGATGGTAGTGATTTAAGGGATGTGATGATTTACGATCATTCGAAAGGTTCCGGTAATAAAACCTTGATTACTGCGGAAGCCGGGAGAATGGAACTGGTAAACAACGAAGAGTTTCTAAAGATCAATTTATACCAAGGCCGCTCGTATGCCGAATTAAGTAATAAGGAAAAAACCTCCACTTTTACGGAAGAGTATATGCGGGATGAGTTCGATACGGTGGTGTTTATGTATAATATGGATGCCTTTAGTATGGGGAAAACGAAGGAGGAACTGTTTTTAGGGCATGGAATGATGAAGACCGCCGGTGAGTTGGTAGATTATATCGACTCTTTAAAAACGTCCAACCAAAAATTGCATGAAAAACTGGCTGTGAGAGTGCGGAGTCAGTATTATTTTGACAAAGAAAACCCCAGACGGAAAAAGGCTCAAAAATTGGACGAGGATGAGGCTAAGAAAGCGGCAACTATAGAAGAAACCTTATTGACTTCGGAAGACTCGGCCTTGCTGACGAAGCGATTTGCGGAACCTTATGAACTAAGCTCCGAACATATCACCCAAGCCGTTTCCCGGGTGGAAAGTGCGAACAATACCATTCGTTCGGAAGTGCAGCGAATGGATAGCCTGGTGCGGGAAAAAGCCAAAAAAGAAATTGATTTTCACCGTATTTTTAACCGGGCCGTTGCCATTCTGGTAATGTTCCTGATCGGTGCACCGTTGGGGGCGATTATCAAAAAAGGAGGTTTGGGAGTGCCGGTATTGGTAGCGATCATCTTCTTTGTGATTTATTATATCTGTACGATTATGGGCGAAAAATTTGCCCGGGAACTTGCCATTGATACTGCTATCGGTTGTTGGGTTGGCAATGCCGTATTGAGTTGTTTTGGTTTGTTCTTCTTACGGCAAGCGAAAAACGATGCGCGATTATTCGATACCGATTTTTACAATACCATGGTTCAAAATATTAATCGTAAATTGTTAAAAAGGCCCAAAAAAGAGCAAAAGAAAGAGGAAGAAGAATTGGTTCAGGTGCCTTAACAAGACATTCTTTCGAAAACAACATATCGGTAAGCCGGTCTTTTCAAAAAGGCCGGCTTTTCTTTTTATCATTAAAAATGTACCTTAAGGTATGCATTCAGAGTGCAATAGAACGACTCTGTAAATCAGGTAATTTGTTGACTATCAGTTTTGCTTATGCAACCGATATACAACCACACTTCGCTACCTTGAATGTAGCTTCTTAGACTTGCTGACGAACGTTTTAAGGAGGGATGTCGACAGGGCAAGCCTAAGGAATGTACGTAGTGATAAACGGAAACTCCTATGACTGAACTACTCTTAGAAACCGTATTTACCAACTGGATCAACCTTCTGATTTTGATAGTGGGGGTAGTCAATGCTTTGTTCTTGCGGTTTGCTTACCTCAATGTTTGGGCATTGAAAAAAGAGCTGTTTGAAGGAGAGTCGGTGATGGAGCGGTTTATCCGGGAAAAAACCGGGCAGTTGGATAATATTGATGACAAGATCCGTCTCGATTTTGCCAAGTGGGAGCGAATGTACAAGGATGCGACCAAATGGTATTATCTCTTTTCCACCACCATCAGCATTTTTCCTCTATTGGGTATTGGCGGGACCATCCTGGGGATTGTGCCCAGTATTCTGGATTTCTCACAAGTGACTTCTTCGTTCTCTTTGGCCTTGGTTTCTACCTTATTGGGAGTGGCTTTTGCCGTGATCTTTAAGTTTTTTGAGGGATTTATCTCTGGTAATTACACCCTGGTTTCGGAGCGGATCAGCATTTTGACAGGGGACGTGACCAAGTATCTTATCGAAAAAGAAAAACTCAAATGAAACTGAAAAGCCTTTTGGAGCTCACCCCGCTTGTGGATGTGTTTTTAATCCTGCTTTTTGCCTTTATGATCAATAGCCGACAAACGACCGAGGCGCAACAAGCATCGTTGTTGGAGGCAAAACAACAGGAGGCCACCTTGATTGAAAGAGTGAGAAACCTGGAAGAGCAATTGCTCCAATACCAAAGTCATTTGGATGCTTCTCACGAACAAGTGCTGGAATACCAATGGCGTTTGGAAGAGCAGGGAAGAGTGCTGGACGAAACCCTGATAGATTTATCCGGGCGTTTGTCCGGTTTTTTTGGCCGTTTGGATTCGGTGTTACAACAGGAGGTACTTCAAGGGCAATTGTCACAGGACGACTTTGACCGCTTTCGCAACCGAGTAGGGGCTTTGGGATTGGACCAAACCGAAAATATGATTCGAAAAATTTATCTGTTGAGTGAGTTGGAGGCCTATGCCAGTTTTATCAATATTTATTTGGACTCTTCGAATCAAGTGATCCTGAACGACCAGGTTACAGGGGTATCATTAAGTAGCTATGATACGGAGTTGGATGATTTTGAACCGCAGGCAAAAAAACTGTATCTGGACAATTTGGAAAAACTCCTTTGGGAGCAGTATCAAACCCTGCTAAAAGGCAATCAGAAACTGGGGGATGTGGTGATGATTACATTTGGGCATTCGGCCACCGCGATGACGGGAGTCGTAAGTCTTACCGATCAAGTACTCAATAACTTTTACCTAAAACTCAAAACTGCCGAAGGAAATGCCAGAAAGGTATTCTATTCGAGTTTAGGGTTTTATCCAATCAAAAATCAATTATGAAACTGAAAAGCCTTTTAAAACTCATCTTCATACTTGTTGTGGTGATCTTGATTTTGTTTCTTTGGAAAAATCCGGGAGAACAACCGGGGACTAATGGGCAGCCAGTACCCGAAGTGAATGACCCGTCTGTCATCGGGCCCGCCATTGCCCCTGTTTATTCGGAAGATGATTCGGTAAGGCAACAGGAGACAGAAGAGAACACAAAAGATCAGGACCTGATGGATACCCTGCCTCAACGCAAATCAGAAGGTGCCGGAGCGACTACGGATACGGTTTCATCTTTGAAGGTGCGTTCTGGAGATTCTCTCCGGCAGGTTTTGAAGGATAACCCCTTGGGCAACGGTTTAAGCCCGGTGGGAGGGACTCCGCTTTCCGAAAGTAGTATGTATTCGATGCGGGTAAAAAAACAAGAAGGAACATTGTTATATGTGATCCATGGAAAAGAGTTGGAAAGCTTGAAGGAAGCGCTGGCCGAACTTCCCGAGGGCAAAAGTTTGATTGTACAATTTAGTGGCAACGTCACTTATGCAGAGCAAAGAGATGTAAAACAATCATTGAAAGACGAGCAGATAGATTTTAAATTACTCAATTATCAATAAAAGCCCTGATGAAGAAAAACTTCAGGCGGCTCAGGTTATCTTACTTAACTGACGGAATTATGATAAAGCGTTTACTTTGTTTATTGGGAAACTGTGTGGTACTCCTGATGTTGTTGAACAGTTGTAAAGCACAAAATAAAGAAACTATGCAAGAAGAACCTACTTATACAAACCAACTTGTGCATTCGAGTAGCCCCTATTTGCTACAACACGCACATAACCCGGTGGATTGGTATCCCTGGGGTAAAGAAGCTTTGGAGAAAGCAGAGAAAGAAGATAAGTTGTTGATTATCAGTATCGGGTATGCAGCTTGTCACTGGTGCCATGTCATGGAAAAAGAATCCTTTGAAGATACTACCGTTGCCAAGGTGATGAATGCGCACTTTGTTTCGGTAAAAGTAGACCGGGAAGAACGTCCGGACATCGATGCGGTGTACATGGATGTGGCTCATCTGTTGACCGGAAGTGGCGGATGGCCCCTGAATGTGATTGCCTTGCCGGATGGGAGAGCCGTATTTGCCGGAACCTATTTCCGCAAAGAACAGTGGATGAGCCTTTTGGAACAATTGGCAAAAATTTACAAAGAAACGCCTGAAAAGGTAGTGAACGAAGCTGAAAAAATTGCTGAGGGAGTACAACGCTTGGAATTAGTGGAGGTCAGTACCGGAGAAGCAAGTTTTGCCAAAACAGACTTGGACTCGGCCGGTTTGTCCATTCTCAAAAATATAGATTTTAAAAAGGGAGGTCCGCAGCGGGCGCCTAAATTTCCCATGCCTAATGTCTATCAGTTTTTAATGCAATACCATCATTTAAGTGGAAACCGGGAAGCATTGGAAGCCGTCACCTTGACATTGGATAAAATGGCCAAGGGCGGAATTTACGACCAGTTGGGTGGAGGCTTTGCCCGCTATTCGGTGGATGACCGTTGGCTGGTGCCACATTTCGAGAAAATGCTCTACGACAATGCCCAACTGGTGAGTTTGTATACCAATGCCTATCAATTGACCGGGAAGGAATTGTATAAGGAAGTCGTATACGAAACGTTGGCATTTGTCGAACGGGAGTTGAGCTCTGAAGAAGGAGGCTTTTATTCCTCTTTGGATGCGGACTCGGAAGGCGAAGAGGGTAAATTTTATGTGTGGAATAAGCATGAGTTGGATTCGCTGTTAGGGGCAAAAGATGCAGCTGTTTTCTGTGAGTATTATGCAGTAGAAGAAAAAGGCAATTGGGAAGAAGGGAAGAATATTCTGAATATTACAGAGCCTGTGGAAACCATTGCGGAGAGACACCAGCTTTCTGTGGAAGCGCTTGCAAGTTTGATAGAAGCCTGCAAACAAAAACTACTGGCCGAAAGAGAGAAACGTATCCGCCCCGGCTTGGACGACAAAGTATTGGCCTCTTGGAATGCCTTAATGCTCAAAGGCTATTTGGATGCCTACCGGGTATTCGGAGAGAAAAAATTCTTGGAAAAAGCCCGGAAAAGTGCAGCCTTTATTGAAAAGAATTTTATCCGGGAACAGTCACGCATGGACCGGAATTACAAGAATGGAAAATCATCCATCAACGCCTTTCTGGATGATTATAGCTTTACCATTGAGGCATTTATTGCTTTTTATCAGGTGACCTTTGAAGAAGAGTGGCTGCATAAAGCTGAACGACTTATGGGCTATGTGGAAGAGCATTTTTACGATGAAAACACAAAGATGTATTTTTACACTTCCTCCCTGGACGATCCCTTGATGAAGCGTTCCAAGGAAGTTTCGGACAATGTGATTCCGGCTTCTAATTCCTCTATCGCAAAAAGTATGTTTTTTCTGGGGACCTATCTTTATAAAAATGAATATGTAGATAAGGCTACGGCCATGCTCAACAATATGCTGACGGAAGTGAAGCGACAAGGGGAGTTTTTCTCTAATTGGGCGGTCCTGTTGGGCTATTATACCTACCCTCCGTATGAAGTAGCCATAGTCGGAGAAGGTTTTGAACAGTTCCGGCAAGAAATGGAAAAATACTATTTACCCAATGTGTTTTTATTGGGTGGTATCAACGAAGGAAAGATGGAATTGCTCAGTGGCAAATTAGTGGAAGGGGAAACGTTTATTTACGTATGTAAAGACAAAGCCTGTAAACTGCCCGTAAAAACTACGGAAAAAGCCTTGAAACAAATCGTGTATTAAGAAAAGAAAACAGACTGGTAAAAGGGAGGCGGAAACAGACCGTACTCCCTTTGGTTTTATAAATGGGGGGAAATAATAAAACAAAAACGTTCTATACTGCTATCCGGGTTTCTGTCGGGGCATCTCTTGGCTACTCCACTTTGACCCCTTTCCAAAACGCTATATAATCTTTAATTGCATTGGCGGCTTCTTTCGGTTGTGGGTAATACCAGGCGGCATCCTGATTGCTTTCTCCATTGATTTCAATATTGTAATAAGAAGCTATTCCTTTCCAGGGGCAAACAGTGGTGGTATTGCTTTGTTTAAAGAATTTTTTTTGTACGGAAGATGGAGGGAAATAATGGTTACCCTCAATCCGTATCGTGTCATCGCTTTCGGCCAGGATGTGGCCCTTCCAAATTGCTTTCATAAGACAAAGAGTTAAAATCTAGAAAAACCTGCCTATTTAACATCCCTGTTTTGGAAGCTGTTCAATTTTTAGAGAAATTCAACGGAATTGCGGTGTTTTCATTTTTTGTTTGTCTATCTTTTCAGACATTTGTACAATGGGTTGAAATCCTAACCCTGAAAATTATGCGATTTGGCTTTCTGGAGGCTCATAAAAAACCGGTGCAACGGCAAACTTTGAGGAGATAGAAGGTGCATTTAGGAAGTATTTTCTAAAATAAAATTAAAGATTCACTGCTAATTATTTTCCACTCATGAGATTAGTTGACGGGAAATACCAGGTTCAGGGTTTGGACCTGGTCAGTATCTGTGAGGAGTTCGGGACTCCTTTGTATGTGTATAATGCTGATAAAATTATCAGTCAGATTCAACGCTTGAAACAGGCTTTTCAAGGTACCAATATGAAGCTGAAATATGCTTGTAAGGCCTTGACAAATTTGAACATACTTAAATTAATCAAACAACAGGGAGTTGAGTTGGATGTGGTTTCTATCGAGGAGGCGCAATTGGGAATACTGGCCGGATACAAACCCGAAGAGATATTGTTCACCCCGAATGGAGTGGCCTTTGACGAAATCAAATTGGCTGTCGAATTGGGCTTGACTGTGAACATCGATAATATTTCGATCCTGGAGCAGTTCGGGCATCATTACGGTAACTCGGTTCCATGTTGTATCCGAATCAACCCGCATATTGTAGCCGGAGGAAACTCGAAGATTCAGGTAGGGCATATCGATTCGAAATTTGGAATTTCCGTGCACCAGTTACCTCATATTCGCAGGGTAGTGGAAGCTAATAAGATCAAAGTGATTGGCTTGCATATGCACTCCGGTTCGGATATTTTGGAAAGCGAAGTCTTTTTAAGAGCTGCCGAAGTGCTGTTTAATGCGACAGAAGGGTTTGAGGACCTGGAGTTTGTAGATTTAGGCAGTGGATTTAAAGTGGCTTACCGTGAGGGGGATATCACCACCAATATCGAGGAATTGGGGCAAGAAATGGCCGTTGCCTTTAACAATTTCTGCAAGCGGTATGGTAAAGATTTGGAGTTGTGGTTTGAACCGGGTAAATTTCTGGTAAGTGAGTCAGGGGTTTTGTTGACCAAAGCCAATGTGATTAAACATACTCCATCCGCCGTATTTGTTGGAGTGGATTCGGGACTCAACCATTTGGTAAGACCGATGATGTACGATTCTTATCACGAAATCGTCAACCTTTCCAACCCGGAAGGAACAAAGCGTATTTACAATGTAGTAGGATACATTTGTGAAACGGATACCTTTGGCTGTGACCGGAAGATAAATGAAGTGCGGGAAGGGGACATCCTGGCCATGAAAAATGCCGGAGCCTATGGATACAGCATGAGTTCGAACTATAACTCAAGATTGCGTCCGCCAGAAGTATTGATTTATAACCATGAAGCAAAACTCATCCGGGAACGCGAAACACTGGATGACCTGGTACGCCACCAGGTAGATATATTTTCTACTCCTAAAACGAAAAAAGAGAAAGGGAAGAAAGAAGTAGAAAAAGTTTCTTAATGTATTGATTGACAATTCTATAGTTAATTTTGGTGAATACAAAGCCTCCAAAGCATTTGCTGTGGAGGCTTTTGCTTTTTTAAGTTCTCATGAAGAATTTTCTATGTATGGGTCTTCTTCCGGCCTGTATTATTGTATTGGGAAATTATTCCCTGTCTGTTTCCCTTTCCGGTTTGGTTAACTTCGACCATTGATGCAATTAACTCTTTTAAGTTATCCTCATCCACTTTTATTTTTTCAATGGGAATACTCAGCGTCTGACCACCCCAACTTTCTGTCACTTTTATGTTATTGTACCATTTGTCCAATGGAGGTGTGTAGGAAGTATCCGTTAACAGGAGTAGCGCTCTGTTTTTGTAGTCGGGATTCGGAAGGGTACCCTTGATATACTTCCAGGGAAGGGTTTCTTGCTTCATGGCCCGGACAAAAATGCCCTGTTCGTTAATAACGATTTGTGCTCTCCGGTCAAACAAGTGAAAAAGGTTAATGAGAATGCTCGGTCCGAAAACGATTAGGTTTCCCCAACCCACCCATTTCAGTGAGCTGCCGGAATTCAGAAGCCATACCCCAGCAATTAAGAAAAGGAAAGAAAATAGGATGGCTTTCCCTGCTTTCCCTGTGGATTTATATAAGTTGATTTCATTCATGAGCTATTAGTATGACTCATAGACACCTTGAAAAAAGCAGTTGGAGTATTCACCCGCAACTGCTTTTGATTTTCTTGTATATCCAGGAGGTAACCCCGTACCGGATAGGCTATGTGCTGAACGAATTAGTCCAATAAGGCTATTTGGCTCTCTTTGATTTCCAAATTGTGATAGACCTTCTGCACATCATCGTCATCTTCCAATTTATCGATCAGCTTCATCACCTTCACAAAAGTTTCGTCATCCAGTTCAACGGTGGTGTTCGGAATGCGTTGTAATCCTGCATTTTCCGTTTCGATACTCATTTCAGTCAGTTTGTTGTTGACGCTACCGAAATCTTCCATGGCAGAAGTCACCACTACGTAGTTGTCTTCGATTTCCACATCTTCGGCACCGGCATCAATGAGTTCGAGTTGTAAATCATCTTCGTTCATCCCTTCCGGCAAGGCAAAATTGAAGATTCCTTTGCGATCAAAAATAAACTCTAAGGATCCGTTTTTACCCAGGCTTCCACCGTTTTTATTAAAAATACTTCGCACATTGGAGACCGTACGGTTTTGATTGTCTGTAGAGCATTCTACATAAACAGCCACTCCGTTAGGCGCGTAACCTTCATAGGTTAATTCCAAGTAGTCGGCAGCATCGGCACCGGTAGCTTTATTGATTGCCCGTTCGATTGTGTCTTTGGGCATGTTGGCACCCTTGGCGTTTTGGATAGCCAAGCGTAGACGAGGATTGGTTTCAGAATCGGGGCCTCCTTCTTTGGCACTTACCGTAATTTCTTTTATTAACTTAGTAAATATCTTGCCTCTTTTTGCATCTTGCGCACCTTTGCGGTGTTTAATATTTGCCCATTTACTATGTCCTGCCATAATCGTTGAGGTTTATGTATTCTAGAATTAAAGTTCGTCAAAAATGCGAAATAAATTAATTCATTAAAAAATTGAAAATATTTCCGTCAGGAATGCGGAATTAGCCTATCGATTCCTGTTGTTGAACATCGATAGACTAAAGCTTATAGCATCCTGTAATTAACTGGTAAACGTTTCCAGTTCTTTCAATTCGCGGTCAAACCCCCCCGAAAGGATTGGGAAACGGCACCAGGTTTTTGGATCCAGATTTTTGTCATCCAAGTGGAAAGAGGGAGCATAACGTTCGCGTTTCCACTGGTTGCGGCACCACAATCTAAAGAACTTGATTACCCAAGTTTTGAGTTGAGTGGTAGAGTACCGGTCAAATTCATTTTTGACAGTAAGATAGCATTCAATAGGAGTCTTTTTGTCCCGGATAGCAGCCTCTTCAATTGCATCCAGTAAGTCGTAAGGCATTAAATCCGATTCATCGGTTTGCTTCGTACCTTTTGGCCGCAACTCAGCCGTTGGTTGTTGTTCGTTGACATAATGAAGCTCCGGCAGGCGTATTTGTCCACCCACGCCTTCTGTTTCTAACCATCGCAACCATTGCCTTAAAAAAGCCTTGTCGATTCCCGCAATAGGGCTTAAGCCACCACTGGTATCACCATCCATCGTTGCATAACCCACTGCTGCTTCCGAACGGTTGCTGGTAGAGAGCAACAAAGCTCCTTGAATGTTTGCCAACATCCATACACTGGGTGCCCTCACCCTGGCCTGAATATTTTGCAATGTCAAATCATCTTGTTCCCAGTTGAGTTCTCTTTGTATACTTTGAGAGATTATATTCCGGTAAGATTGAAAAATATCGTTGACATTTAACTCGTAAAAACGGGCATGTATAGCCTGAGCCAGGGTTTTAGCAGCATTCAAGGTAACCTCTCCGCTGTTTTCAGTAGGTTGATAGGCGGTGGTGATCAAAAGCTGCGCAATCTCATCGATTCCTTGGCATGCTTGTATTTCCTGAATATAACTTAATTTCTGTTTGAATTTTTCCAGGCCTAAGTGTTCCACACCCAGCTTGATCATCAAATAACAACAAGAAGCTACGGCTGAAGAATCGGCTCCTCCACTTAAGGAGATGACAAAGCCTCTGGAATAACTCTTTCGCATGTAATCGAAAAGACCTAACGCCAAGGCATTTGTAAATTCTTCTTCTTTTAAGTATTTACTATTTTCCCATGCGCTTTCCCTTTGATTGATATCTCTTTCGTATGCTGTTTTGCCAAACTCAAAGGATACGTTCAGGCAGTGCTTGCCACTTTCGGCAATCTCAAACGGACTACTGATTTGCGTTTGCATCAAACGGGTTTCATCCACATCAATCACTGCATCGGTCAACAGGCAATCGTCAAAGCTGAGCCGGGGACCTTCCGCCAGTAAACGCCCCGAAGAGGCAATGAGACAGCCGCCGTCAAATATTACCCTGCCCGAATCATTTCCCAACAGGTTGGCATAGATATAGGCCACCCCAAAAGAGCGGGACCCTTCTAATACAAAGCGTTTGCGCACTTGCAGTTTATCAAAGGCAAAGTGACTGGCACTGGGGTTTAATAACAAATCGATGCCCATCTTGCCCAGGCTTCTTCCCGGGCGGTTGGGTACCCATGCATCTTCACAGATTTCAAACCCGACTTTGACTCCGCCTACGTTAAAATGCAAGTCGCCAATGGGGTATGAGTTTCCATCCTGGAAGCTGATCGTAGAGACTTGTCCTTCCGGCCAGGGAGTAAACCAACGAGGTTCATAATATACACCATTGCCTGCCAAAAAACGTTTGGCTGTAAACCCGATTATTTGTTGATCCACTACCAAACAGGCTGTATTGAATATCCTGTTTTGGTGCATTACCGGCAAGCCTAACGATACACAGAGGTCTTTTGTAAAAGGAACAATTTCCTTTAATATATCATAGGAAGTTTGTAGGAGACCGGGAGAGTAAAAGGCATCTTCACAGCCATAGCCTGAAATACATAACTCCGGTAAGCATAAGATCCGTATGCTTCGTTCTTTTGCTTCCCGGATGGCGTTCAAGATGTTTTGCTTATTATGCTCCCAAGCAATGGGCGTTTGATTTAATACTGCGCCTCCAACTTTGATTAGTTTCATAATATTTTAGCTTTTGGCGAATATAGAGATTCTATGCCTATTTAAGTAACAATTGAGAGGGGAGATTCTTTCTTTTGTACGAGAAGAACTTTATGGAATGCGGAATGAAAATACCAGGGAGAAAGGCCTTGAAATGTAAAAAAAGCTATCCTTGCAAGGATAGCTTGAGTTGTGCATGTTTTCAATGAAGGTTATTCAAAATATATCACTGTATTGGGTAATTGCTTTTTTAATTGTATAATATTTTTCTTTTTCAATGGATTTCCGGTGAGTCGAAGTTCCTTTAAATTTTTTAATTCTTTCAATTTTTCAGGTAGTTGACTGATTTGATTCAGTGAAAGATCCAACACTTGCAAACTTTCTAATTTCCCAATCTCTTCCGGAAGAGATTTCAATTGATTTTCTCTTAAGTTAAGCCGTTGAAGCCGGAATAAGTAACCCAATTCTTCGGGTATTTCCCGAAGTTGGTTTTTACTCAAGTTGAGTTGTCTTAACCACTGCAATTCTTCAATGCTGGAAGAGATGGTTTCAAGTTGGTTGTCATGTGCATCCAGAGTCGTTAAGAAGCGCGTGTTATCAAAATCAATTGCCAATGTTTTTAGTTTGTTTCCTGATACATGGAGCGTTGCAAGATGTTTTAAAGATTCAAGTGTTTTGGGCAGTTTCTTTAGATTGCCGGCACTGAAGTCAGCACAAAAGACCATATTAGGATGATCAAAAGCCGCTTGAGTATTAAAACACTCTTTTTGAACTACCTCAAGTAGTAATTCTTGGGCAGAAGTATGCCCGTGTTCCATTGCTTGCAGCAAGTCCATACAAAGTTCCGGGTTGTAATACCCTAATTCCATACCCAGTTGGTATTTGGCTACAGCCCTTTGGTAGTAAGCTTCTTCAAAATCGGATTTCAAACTGATAGCATTGGTAAAGCTGCCAATAGCAGGTACGTATTTTCCTTCCGTTAGGTGTTGCACACCCTCTTCATAATAAAAGCTAGCATTTTTTTTATCTCCGGGGAGGGTGAAAACAGAGAAATGCAATAGAAAAAATAAAATGATGCTCTTCATAGGGATTAGCTGGTTAAGTATTGTTGTATTGCTTTTAGCGTATTCCCCTTTTACAAGGTAAACAGTACTGTTTAAACGTGTCCGGTGTTTTAAAATTGGTGTGATTTATTGAAGAAATGGCTATTGAATTTAGTGAAAACTTACATGTAAGCTTATTCTTGAAACAAACACAAATAAAACTTTGTAAAGAAGAATTTGGATTATGACTGGATGAGAAAATATGTAAAAAAAGCATTCTTGTTGTTGGTTTGGGGCAATAGACAAATTGCCCAATTCTTAGTGGAGGGAAGGGCAGTCTGTTTGTTTTTAAAAGAACTGAAGTGGTGTAAAAAGGTAATTGAGAAGATTGTACCTGTAGAATAAAAGAAGAGTGTGTGAAAACTTACACAAATGATGAAGCTCATTGGAGAGGAAAAGGGTTACTTTTACTTAAGTGTCTGTGTGAAATTCGTTGTGTGACCGCCCTTTTGGTGATAAAAATTCTCCGTTTAGGGTTTTCAACATTCTGCGCGGAGGTTCCTGAAATGAGAGTTTTTGAGCATAGGATGAAATTTATACTTGCTCTAAGCACTTTCTACCTGATCGGTTGCTTTTTGTTTTTCATCCGTTTGCAACTCTTTAGATGGAGTCACCTTCACCTCGGGTTTTTCGGTTTCTGTTTCTCCGGTAAAGTATTCTCTGAGAAGCTTTCTGATTTCCAGACTGGATAAGTTATGGTAAATTTTCCCCGACCGGACAAAAGACATCTGACCGGTTTCTTCCGATACAACCAACACAACACTATTGGTGATTTCGGTAATACCGATAGCCGCCCGGTGTCTTAAACCCATGGTAGCGGGAATCTCTTGGTTTTCGGATACCGGTAAGATACAGCGGGCAGCCACAATCCGCCCTTTGTGAATAATCAGGGCACCATCGTGCAACGGACTGTTTTTGTAAAAGACGGATAGCAATAGCCTTTTGGATATTTGGGCATCCAATAAGTCACCGGTTTCTACAAAAAACCTTAAATCATCGTCTTTGGAAATGACGATCAAAGCTCCCATATTGGTACCGCCTAAGGATTTCATGGCTTCCAGGATGGGGTTGGGGTCCCATTCGTTCCGGTGATGGTTTTTGTTATTAAACCAATGCCACATAGACAATTCGCTGAAGTTGGTGCTTTTGCCAATGAGCAGTAAAAACTTTCTGATCTCCTGTTGAAAAAGAATGATGGCAGCCAATACACCTACCCCCATAAATTGTCCTAAAATAGAGGAGAGCAGCTCCATCTCGGTAGCTTTTACGACCAGGTACAAGAGATAGAGAGCCAGGTAACCCACAAAAATCTTTAAAGCTACACTGCCCCGAATCAGTTTGTACAGTTTAAATAATAAAATCGTAACTAATAAGATATCGAGAAAATCAACAAAGTTGATTTCTAAAAAGCCGATATTAAAAAGTAAGCTCATCGAAGCATTGAAGGGTTTAATTTTATCCGGTTTTATTTAAGAATTATCATTTGTAGAAAATCCAATTTATATCTATTAAAATCAACACTAGAACCTTCTGATTAAATTCGTTATTTTATTTTCTTCTATAAAATAATTCTTAATATTCAAAAAGGGCTTAGGATGATTACATATTGTTGAATTACAATACACTTTGTTGTTTCCTTGGCCTCCTATATATATTAATACAATAGTTGCACAATTTGTTTGGCTTCTTTTACATCATGCACCCTTAAAATAGCCGCACCTTGCTTGACAGCCAGCGTATTCAGAATGCTAGTGCCGTTTAGCGCCTCTTCCGGAAGGATATTGAGCTTTTTGTAAATCATTGATTTTCTGGAAAGTCCAACTAAAACCGGCCGGTCAAGAATTTTCAAAGCGGGTAATTGGTTCAACAATTCGTAGTTTTGTTCTACACTTTTCGCAAAACCAAAGCCCGGGTCTACAATGATATCCGTACAACCTAAGGCCTGAAGTTGTACGAGTTTCTGCTGAAAATAATCAATGATTTCTTCCAGAAGGTTCTCATACTGGGTTAACTGTTGCATGTTTTGCGGATTCCCGCGCATGTGCATAAGTATATAAGGGACACCTGAAGCCGCCACTACGTCAAACATAGTTGCATCTAATTCTCCCCCCGAAATATCATTGATCAAATCCGCACCGGCTTCCACGGCTGCCTTGGCTACCTTCGCACGGAAGGTATCTACCGAAATCAATGCCTCCGGATGCTCTTTTTTGAGGGCTTGAATGGCCTGAGTCACCCTGCGACTTTCTTCTTCCTCTGGTACTTCAATGGCTCCCGGCCGGGAAGAATAGCCGCCTATATCCAAAAAGTCCGCGCCTTCTTCCAGCATACGGGTGGCTCTTTGCAGCAGAAAGTGCTCGTCCATGACCCGGCTTTCTTTATAAAATGAATCGGAGGTAATGTTGATGATTCCCATTATTTTGGGAACGGTAAAATCGACCAATTGTCCTTTAATTTGTATAGAATTCATTGTTTTGTTTTTACGCTTCGGGTACATTGCGTCACTCAGGCTTATTCGAAAGCAGAAGAAACAGAAACCTTGTTTTATTGATTGTGCAGATGCAAACCTTGGAAGGAGACGTCAATACTTTGTTTTCTGTTTATTCTTATGGGCAAGTACTGCCCAGGGACAAAAGCCCTTTTTCCAGGCAATAACCCTAAAATGAAATGCTGTACTTCAAAGGTAAGAGATTCCGGACTTTCTTGCTATACCTTTGTGCATTGTGAGGGCTAAATCTTCAATTCGTTTGACGAATTTTCATGGGAAGTTTTTACCCTAAGCGGTAATTGCTATTTTTGACCCTGATTGACCGGAGTTTCAAACTTATTAATATTTATATTTTGGAAGCGAAGACTGTAGAACAATACAAACAGGTAATCTCAGAATGTAAGGGGATTTTTGAAAAGAAAACACAGGATTACGGCACTGCCTGGAGAATTTTAAGACTGCCCTCTATTACGGACCAGATTTTTATCAAAGCTCAGCGTATCCGCTCTTTACAAGAAAAAGGGACACAAAAGGTGGAAGAGGGCATACGGCCGGAGTTTGTCGGGATTATCAACTATTGTGTGATGGCGCTTATTCAATTGGAGTTGTTGGACGATGCCCGGCTGGAACTATCGGCCGAGGAAGTAATGAAGAGCTACCAAAAACATATCGACCGGACGATGGATCTGATGCTCAATAAAAACCACGATTATGGAGAAGCCTGGCGGCAAATGCGGGTCAGCAGTATGACAGATATCATTTTGATGAAGCTGTTGAGAGTCAAGCAAATCGAAGACAATCAAGGGAGTACGTTGATTTCGGAAGGGGTGGATGCCAACTACCAGGACATGATTAATTACTCTGTATTTGCCTTGATCCTGATGAATGAAGCAGAAGGTAAATAATCCTTATTGAATACATATCACACCCTAAAACGATACAAAACCTATGAAAGCATTTAACAAGGCGGTCATCTTCATCATCGGAGCGCTGTTCATCTTTTCAGGCCTGGTGAAAATCAATGATCCCGTAGGAACGGCCATTAAATTTGAAGAGTACTTTGAGGTATTTTCTATGGATATAGCCTCTTTTTTCCATGTATTTGTCCCTTACGCCTTGCCCATTGCGGTTGCTTTTTGTGTGTTGGAAATGGTATTGGGTGTGGCTTTATGGGTAGGGTTTAAAAGAAAAGGAACATTACTGGCTTTGTTAGGGCTGATTGTGTTTTTTACTTTTCTTACCTTCTATTCCGCCTATTTTAATAAAGTGACCGATTGTGGCTGCTTTGGCGATGCCATTCCCCTTACACCATGGGAATCGTTCTCCAAAGATGTCATTCTGTTAGTGTTGATTTTATCATTGGTATTTCAATGGAAACAATTTAAAAATCAAACCAATGCATTTGCTTACGGTACGGTGGCCTTGACAACAATTCTGGGTTTCGGACTGGCCTTCTATGCCATTCAATACCTGCCTTTTATAGATTTCAGAGCGTACAAAATTGGCAATAATATTCCTCAATTGATGGAAACAGGTATTCCTTGCCGTTATGTATACATTGTGGAAAAAGACGGGCAGGAATATGAGTTTGAAGAGTATCCCACCGACAAAAGTTATACATACAAGGACATGAAAATTCTCAATGAGAAAGAATGCATGCCTAAAATTACGGATTATAATGTGACAACCTCCGAAGGGGAAGATGTGACGCAAAAGACATTTGAGGGGAAAAAATTATTGATCATTGTGCCGGATGTGGAGCATACCGACAAAGAGGCTTACAGTGCATTGACAAAATTGGTAAAAGGGCTGGAAGGAACGGAACCGATGGTGTTGACAGCCGATGCAAACAACTTTGAAGAATTGAGGCATGAGGTGCAATTGGCGGTTCCTTATTACTTTGCCGATAAAACAGTGTTAAAAACCATGGTCCGTTCCAACCCGGGGGTAATACTGATCGAAGACGGTACCATCAAAGGCAAATGGCATTATAATTCACTGTCGGATTTATTGCCCTAGTAAAATAGTGGGCGAACTGCATGACTTTCCAGAAAAACCCTGTGAAGGACTTTTTCCGGAAAGTTAGAAATAGTTGATAAACCCTGTGCGTATTTTACGTTTCTATTCAGCCAAATTGTTATGATTAAATACCTGATTGGGAAGCTTATATATGGGTTTTTGGTAATACTGGGTGTCGTACATGTAGTGTTTTTCTTGTTTCATGCGCTACCGGGCGACCCTGTGGAAATGATGGCCGGCCCACAATCCAATAACCGTATCCGGGAGAAAATCCGGACGGAGATGGGGCTGGACCAACCCTTGAGCATGCAGTTTTTACATTACCTGAATGACCTTTCTCCCCTGTCAGTACATCGTCATAGTCCGGAAGCACAACATAAATACAATTACACCCCCCTGGCTTCTTGGGGAAGCGAACGGGTGTTCGTTTTGAAACGGCCGTTTTTGAGGCGTTCATTCCAAAGTAATCGCAGAGTGGATGAAATCGTGTGGGAAAACCTGCTCGGTACTTTCTGGCTGACGTTGACCGCGATGTTTTTTGCCACCATCACCGGGGTGGGGTTGGGAGTACTATCCGCTTTAGGAAAAGGAAGCTGGTACGATCATACCATTATCTCCATTTCCGTGTTGGGCATGTCCATCCCTTCTTTTATTGTCGCCATATCTTTGGCCATGTTGTTCGGTTACTATTGGAGCCATTTCACCGGTTTGGAACTGACAGGATCTCTCTGGGTCAACAGCCCTCTGCACGGCCGGCAATTGCAATTGAAAAACTTGATTTTACCCGCCTTGGCATTGAGTGTCCGGCCGCTGGCATTGATTGTACAGCTTACCCGGAATTCCATGATCGAAGTACTCTCACAAGATTATATCCGCACCGCCTATGCAAAAGGGCTGAACCGAAGACGGATTATCCTTTTCCATGCTCTTCGGAATGCTTTGAATCCTGTGACAACAGCTGTTTCGGGGTGGCTGGCCTCCCTGATGGCCGGAGCTTTTTTTGTGGAATACGTTTTTTCCTGGAAAGGCATTGGACTCAAAACCATCCAAGCCGTGAACCAATTAGACTTCCCCGTGATCATGGGCGCTACCCTTTCCATTGCGGCGATCTTTGTGATGGTCAATTTCCTGATGGACCTGATTTATGCTTGGCTGGACCCCAAAGTAAGAGGGCGCTTGCAATAGGCGCATGCAATTAAGTATCTGATATAGTAAGATACCATTCCCTTAAAATGAGGCAGTAGAAATATGCATATGCTCTTTCTTTGAGCCGTAGATTAAGGCCTTTCTTGATTTGTATTCACCCGCATTATATATAATCTCCGAAGTTGAAATTTTTATTTTTGATTGATTTTCAGTAAAATTAGGTATTAATTGTTTACTGCTCATGAGATTTACACTAACCTTTGAAATTAGTGCCGGTGATTTGTTACCATTGAATTACCAGTACGAGATGTCTTCCTGGATTTATAAAGTTTTGCATCAGGCTGATACTGAGTTTGCTAAGTTTTTGCATTCAAAAGGCTATACATTGGGGGCGAATAAATCTTTTCGTCTGTTTACCTTTTCTAATCTGCATTTACCCCGCAACCAGTGGAAAATCATTGGTGACCGGATCAAGCTCTTTTGCCGGGAAATTTCTTGTACCATTTCCTTTTTTATAGACGAAGGAGCCGAAAAATTTATTCAGGGATTGTTCCAAAATCAGATTTTTCAACTGGGCGACCAGATCACCCGGGTGAAAATGCAGGTGAAGCAAATTGAAGCGAAGCCTGTCCGGGTGATGCGGAATACCTTGCGACTGCGAACCAAGTCGCCGTTGGTGGTGGCCCGGAAAGAAGAGCGTAGCAACGGACGCTCCATAGCCAAATACCTCTCCCCAAACGATGAAAAGTATTCCCATTACTTTTTTAAGAACCTTCTGGAAAAATATGCAGCTGCACTGGGAGGTGATAACAATGCCCACCCGCTAAGAGAGGAAGACTTACAATTCAAGCTACTCAGTACCACTCCTAAGCGCAAAGCCATCGTAATCAAAGCCCATACCCAAGCCGCCACCAAAGTGATCGGCTACCAGTTTGACTTCGAACTCACCGCCCCGGTCGAACTGCTCGAATTCGGTTTACAGGCCGGATTTGGTACAGGTAATTCACAAGGCTTTGGCTGTTGCGAGGGGGTAACTAAAGACAAATAAAGCTATTTATAAAATATGAGAATACATTTATTTCTTTCATCGAATAGTGAACCCGTTCCATTTAATTACCAGTCTGTTTTAACTGGAGTTTTACATAAATGGATTGGGGCCAGCAATGGTGTACATGATCACCTTTCCTTATATTCTTTTTCTTGGTTAAATGCGGGAAAAGCAATCAAAAAGGGATTGGATTTTCCCAATGGCAGTAAATGGTTTATTAGTGTGCACCATGCGGAGTTGTTGAAGCAAATTATAAAGGGAATACAGACAGATCCATTAGTGAATTGGGGTATGGAAGTGAGGGAGATTTGTATAGAAGAAGAGCCCGACTTTTATGAGGAGGCCTGCTTTCAAGTGGCAAGTCCGGTGTTCGTCAAGCGAAGAATTGGCGACCGTATTCAGTTCTTTTATCATCACGATCAACAAGTTGACACTTATCTTACAGAAACCCTCCAATCTAAATTAAAGACAGCCGGTTTGGACAGTGATGGAGTTGAGGTCAAGTTTGATAAGGACTATTCAAGACCTAAAATAAAAGCAATCACCTATAGAGGAATTCAGAGCAAAGGAAGTGTATGCCCTGTCATCGTAAAAGGGAGTTCCGAACAGATTGCTTTTGCCTGGAATGTCGGGGTAGGTAATTCTACAGGAATTGGTTTTGGAGCTTTGGTTTAATTATTAACCCTTTAACCCTTGAAGAGCTTTAAACTCTTCAAGGGTTAAAGAAATATTTTTTATGATGTATCATATAGTAAAATATTCAGGTCAGTTTGGGTTCATCAAACCATGGACGGCCGTCCGGGACAGTGAAACCTTTAGCCAACAGTTCTTAACGCCCTCCATTGTGGAAGGGATTGAAAAGAAACTGTTTCCGGAGCTGCTTCAGGAGCAGGGAATAAAAAAAATCAGAAGACATAGGTTAAACTATCAAGGGATTGATATACAACAGGAAAAAACGTGGGCAAAAGGCGGAATTTCATTGTATAGAGATAAAGGTATCTGGAAGTCTAACTTAGGAATTCTTAATAGGGGAGTAATGCTTAATCCGGTGTTGTTCTTAGCTTTTGAAACTGGCGAAGATGCCCAAAAAGCCGTAAAGCAATCCATTTGTTTATGTCGTAACGAAGATTTACTTTTTCCGGAATATGTAGAACAAATCAGCGGAACGGATTTTGATGAAATCGAGGGTTTTGAGTTGCATTTTACGGATGATACGACTGGTTTTAAAGTGGGGTACAACCGCTTTGACAATGCGAGCGAAATGTATGGAGAATTAAAGGTTTATGGTCTTCCTGTCAGGCAATGATGATGGATTTAAATACCATTTTAGCGAAAAGCATTAGCCACGGCGGGTTGACTTTATTGGAGCATACTCAACAGGTGGCAGAAACCATAGCAGTATTTGCTCAAAAGTATGCTTTTGACTTTGATGTCGAACTGGCTAGAAAAGGAGCTATTTTGCATGATTTAGGAAAAGCCCATCCTGCTTTTCAAAAAAAAGTGAATGGATACAACTATGCAAGTTTGGCAGAAAAAGGGAAATGGGATTTTGCTCATAGGCATGAACTGTCATCTTTAGCATTCTTGCCAGTGTTTCCTGAAGAAGAATGGGATACCCTGATTGACCTGGTAGTAGCACATCATAAGTCGATTGAAAATGATCCCAGTGAGAGAGGAATTCTGGATTTAGATCAAAATGACCGCGAATGGATAGAGAACCATTTGTATGATTGGGAAAACTGGAAGGATTATGCATTGGAAATCCTGAGACGGTTTGATATCCCTACCCGGGAGGTTTCTATAACGGAAGCCGAACAAGCCTTGAATTATGTGGTAACGTATTGTGAAGGTAAAAAGAATGGTTGGTCTCCTTTGCGAGGTTTGTTAAAGTCAGCCGATCATTTTGCTTCTGCATTTATGCGCAAAACCCAAGCACAATTAACCTCATTGTTTGAAGTGCCTGATTTAAGTTATTACAGAGCCCCGAACCGGCAACATGATCTTTATCCTTTGTCAAAAATATGCACTGATGACCGAAGAAGGCACACATTGGTTGTGGCCCCAACCGGGGCAGGGAAAACCGATTTTTTATTGAAGCGTTGCACGGGAAGAATCTTTTATACCCTTCCGTTTCAAGCCTCAATTAATGCCATGTTTACACGAATTAAAGAGAATGTGCCTAATAAAGACATCAGGCTTTTACATGCAACTTCTAAAATCGTAGCAAAAAATAAACTTGATGAGCAGGTACTGCAACCGTTATCAGGTTCGGCCATCAAAGTACTAACTCCTCATCAATTAGCCGCTATGGTATTTGGAACTTCCGGTTTTGAAAGTGTCATGCTGGATGTGCAAGGGACAGATGTTATTTTGGATGAAATCCATACCTACTCGGATTTTTCCCGCTCTATGGTCATAGAAATTGTAAAAACGTTGCTCCGGTTGAATTGCCGGGTGCATATCGGCACAGCCACAATGCCCTCGGTGCTTTATAATGAATTGTTGGAAATTTTGGGGGGAATAACACAGGTGTATGAGGTCAAACTGGAAGACAAAGTTTTAGACAGTTTTAACAGGCATCAAGTGTATAAAATTGAGAAGGTTGAGGAAGTAGTTGACATTCTGAAAAAGGCTTTTTTAGAAAATGAAAAGGTTTTACTTGTTTACAATACGATTAAGAAAGCCCAAGAGGCTTATATACAATTGCAAAAGGCATTTCCCAATATCCCCAAAATGTTAATTCATAGCCGGTTTAGGCGAGGGGACAGGGTGGAGTTAGAAAAGACACTGACAGAAGATTTTAATACAAAAAAAGAGGCTTGTTTGGTGATTGCCACTCAAGTAGTAGAGGTGAGTTTGGATATAAGCTTTGATAGGATGATTACCCAGTGCGCACCCCTTGATGGTTTGATTCAGCGGTTTGGCAGGGTGAATCGCATACGTAACGAACAGACTGTGGGGAAGTATAAACCGGTACATGTGATTCAGCCAAGTGGAAATGTCCTTCCTTACAAAATGGAGGTATTGCAAGCGAGTTTCGAACAACTGCCAGAGGAGGGAGACGTTTTGCAAGAACGCTCCATACAAGAAAAAATCGATGCGGTGTACCCTGAGCTGGACATGAAAGAAATCGATATACACTTGATTTATAAAGAGGGGAAGTATCGAATAAAAGAGCTGCAAAACCACAAAAAGGGAGTGTTGGTGGAAGCCTTAGAAATAGAGAGTGCTACCTGTATTTTAGAAAGTGACAGGGATGCCTACTTAAGTTCTTCCTGGGAGGAAAGGATACCTCTGGAAATTCCCATCAATTACAAATCCTTGTCTCGCCATAAAAATAAGTATGAGCAATTAGAGGTAGGAGCATATCCTTTTGTAGTTCCTCAAGAGCTTGAGGAATATAAGGAGTTTGGTTTACAATTGGTTGATCACGATAATTTTTTATAACGCTATGTATACAAGTTATGTTGGTAAAAAATTTTTAAAGATTTACAATGAACGTGAGCATCAGGACCTCACTGCCAAAGAGTTTTTCGAAGAGAAGTTTTTCGGGTTGTTTTTTCAGGATCATGCTCATTTAATGCATGTGGGTAATTCTCCTTTTTTCCAAAAACCTAAAGAAGCTGATGTAAAAAAGTATGGTAGTAAATCACTGGCTCAGTTAAATAATCTACAGAGCAATATTGCCAATGATGAACCCAATATGGCAATTTTTGTGGGATATGCTGCCAAAGATTTACAAGGGACAACTTCCGGTCAGTTAAGCAGTATTCAACTACAAATTGATTCGGATGAAATGTATGCTTCCTGGATAGGTGAGGCATTGGCGATAGGAGTTAGTGGAGGTTTTATCATGTTGATTGATAAAGAGGAAGTGCTTTGGAACTTGTACGAAGGCTGGAGGTATTATCGTCAGTACTTAACACAAACCCCTAATGTAAAGGATAAGCAAATTGAAACCTGGAACGGACATTGGCTCTGCCATGTACTTGATCGGAATTATAACCCTGACGACAAATGGGAAAACTTTCAATTAGAGACAACTAATGTACAAGGTAATGTAGCAGTGCCCACCAATAGCTGGTCGAAAGTGGTATTTGCTTTATCTAAAAAATATCCCTCTCAGGTAATTACCTCATATGCCTATAACCTCTCTCAAACGAATACGACTCTGGGTTTTATCAACCTATACCTGCCTGAAGTTCGCACAATGTATGCGTTGAGAGATGCAATTTTTCTTCATAAAGAAGAGAGTATCTTAAAAGATAAACAGATTGAAGGACTACAGACTTTTTTCAATTTTAAGTCAGCATGTAAGCTAGGAACAATTGGTTTGAAAGCATTGGAACCGGATAAGTTACGGTCTTATATGCCTAAGGGCTCAGTGCCTTTTGCGCAAGGAAAGGATTTTAAATTCAAGGATGAAACCTCTTATTATGATTATCAACTTTATAAACTTTGGATAACTGCCATGTTAAATAAAACAGAACTACTCGATTTGGCTTCACAGGCTGCGGAAGCTTTACTGGCATTTGAAAAAACAGCAGAAAAAGGCAAAACGGTTTTTTCTCGCTTGGTAGATGAAGTAAAAACAGCATCAAATATTAGGGTTTTTATAGATAAAATAACAGAAGTACTAGATCACTCTTCTACAAATGCTTCGGTTTTTAAAAATGTGGTAGAGCAGATCGTCAAGATGCCTACCGATAATTTTCCACTTTTCATTACCCTTATTCGCTTCGAATATCAGTATCAGAAATCACAGAATTAACCTTTAAAATATTAATGATGAATAACTCTCCTTATATTTATTTA
The DNA here is from genome assembly GCF_039710355.1 of Rapidithrix thailandica. NCBI lineage: Bacteria > Pseudomonadati > Bacteroidota > Cytophagia > Cytophagales > Flammeovirgaceae > Rapidithrix > Rapidithrix thailandica. The sequence goes on from NZ_JBDKWZ010000004.1 coordinate 344,086, forward strand.
CGAGGGCTCCGGCATGCCCAACATACGGTTTTTGGTGTGAATGATGGACAAAAATATTTTACGGATCCACAGTTTGGTAGAAAAATGGCCTATTCAAGTGGTCAGCAAGTGAAACGGTCTATTATTGAAGCTTTAAACTTACCTTTTGCGGCCATTACTTTTAATTGGGAAATAGATAAAAAGGAAAATAAGGCAAGCCAGAAGGAGCCTCATTCCCCCTGTGATCCGACTTTTGCTGACCAACTTCTGGGGGGGTACATGAAAGCCGAAAGTGGTAATATGACTGTAAAGCGGAGAAGCCCTCTTTCTATTTCTGCAATGCGCCCCTTGCATCCACTACTTGGTGGAATTGAATACCCAACGGAAAACTTAAGTTTTGACAGAACTTCTCATCCGGAACACCATCAAGTAAATGTCTATTGGTTAGATGGGAAAAAAAGAGGTGCACAATTGAGTGATGAAGAATTGTCAGAATGGTTGACTTCCAATAAAAGAAGTTTGCCGAATCGTGCTTTTATCCAAGATCAAACCCGTGCTACCGGCCTTTTTGTATATGATATTGCTATTGATTTGAGAACGTTGTTTTGTGTCTCTACCAATAAACTAGAGCCAGAGCTATTTCCTGAGGTAGAAGAAAAGCTAAGGGCAGAAGATTGGGTTGAGGGGAAGAATATTTTTGGTAAATGTTTGATCTGTCCAAAAGAAAAAAGAGAAAAAATTATCAAAAAACTCGCTAGTGCCTTGATTAATTGGAGGGTAACTTCTAATCAAGCCCGTACATTTAGTTTAATGGAAACGGTAGCTTTAGCCATTAGCGACAATGCCAACCAAATAGCCTATGCCATCCGGGGGGACTTGCGTGAAGATACGGAAAGACCACAAGCTACACCTAAAATTGATGAAACTACTAAGTCCAACTTATTTATTACCCCTCTTGCTTCGAGCTATGTAGTGGGATCGGTGGGGAGTGCCGATGCTTTAGACAAGGCTGAAGAGCATCTTATAGGGCTAATGAAGGCTTTTGATTATGAGAATCAAGGAGCTACAGTACAATAGTTTATTTTTTACCCTTCAAGAGCTCAAAACTCTTGAAGGGTTTTAAACGAAACAAATGATGCAACCATCCTTCCAACCAGAAGTCCTCTACCATGTGTACAACCACGCCAATGGTTCGGAAAATTTGTTTTGCAATGAGGGCAATTACGGGTATTTTCTACACAAGTACACAGAGTACCTGTTTCCGGTGGTAACTACCTTTGCCTATTGTTTGATGCCCAACCACTTCCACTTTTTGGTGCAGGTAAGGAGGGAAGGGGAGTTGCTGGCTTTTTACAAAGAACGGTTTGCGGAGAAATTAAAAACCGTATTCGAAGTCACAACTCTTGAAGCGTTCCGAACGCTTCAAGAGTTAAAGACCGATGCCCACAAAGTCGTGACAAAACAATGGGCCGATTTTTTAAACGGCTATACCCAGGCCCTGAACCGGCAACAAAATCGCAAAGGCAATCTTTTTCAGTCGAACACCAAGCGCAAGGAAGTTGATAACACCGCCTATTATACCCATTTAGTCCACTATATTCACTACAACCCCGTGCATCACGGCTTTGCCAAAACGATGGAGGAATGGGAATTCAGTTCCTATCAAACTTGCTTAGCCGATAAACCTACCAGACTTCAGCGCGAAGAAGTGCTGGACTGGTTTGGAGGAAAGGAAGAGTATAAAAAGTATCATCAGTCCAAACCGGCAGAACACTTGGCCTTGGAAATGGAATACCAATAATTTTTTTACCATCAATAATTCTTGAAGGGTTTCAAACCCTTCAAGAATTGCGATGAAGAATTCAACCAAAACTTATGATCACCGCCACTCATCTCACTTATTACTTCGTATGCTTGCGCAAGTTATGGCTTTTCGACAAGGGAATCCAGATGGAACACACCTCCGAAACCGTGTACGAAGGCAAACTCATTCATGAAAGCAGCTATCCGCAGCGGCCGGAGAAGTTTACCGAAGTTGAACTGCCAGGGGCAAAAATTGACTTTTACGATGCCAAAAATAAAGTCGTACACGAAATCAAAAAGTCGGACAAGATGGAGGAGGCCCACCGTTGGCAGGTGAAATACTATCTGTATCTTTTGCAACAACAGGGGATTGAAGGGGCCATTGGTCGCTTGGAATATCCCAAATTACGGAAAACCGAAACAGTTTCTTTGGAGGAAGAGGACGAGGAAACACTGACACAAACCTTGGCAAATATAAAAACTCTCCTTTCCCAGGAAAAATGTCCTGACCGCTTGCCTAAAAAAACGTTTTGCCGCAGTTGCAGTTATTTTGAGTTTTGCTGGACCGAATGATTTTTAAGATCATAAAAGGCAAGGAGGGGAAATACATCTTTCTTGCCACAGCAATACGAACTCTTGAGGGCTTCCGACCCCTTCAAGAGTTACCATGAAAAGAATAAAGAAAAATCCATTTCTTCATAGCAATCCCATGAAAAAATCCTATTACCTATTCAATCCCGGTCGCTTGAGCCGGAGAGACAATACCTTAAAATTTACCCCCGTGGACGAGGAGGGGAATGAAGGGCAAGCCCGTCATATTCCGGTGGAAGGGGTAAATAACTTGTATGTTTTCGGGAGTTTGGATACCAACAGCGCTCTGTACAACTTTCTGGGTAAAAACCTGGTGAATGTACATTTTTTCGATTATTATGAGCATTATACGGGCTCTTTTATGGCCAAAGAATACCTTTTGGCCGGCAAGATGCAAATCGACCAGACGAACCACTACCTCAACCCGGAAAAAAGAATCGTGATCGCCCGTAAGTTGATTGAAGGTGCGGCTTTCAACATGCTCAAAAACCTGAAATACTACGATAACCGGGGCAAAGATATTTACCCCCAAATCCAACTGATCGAACAGTACTCTCAGGGGATTGAGGCGTTTAAAGAAGTGCCCGAACTGATGGGCATCGAAGGCAATATCCGGCAGGTGTATTACGAAGCATTTGATGAAATCGTAACAGATTTTGAAATGAATGGCCGAAGCAAACAGCCCCCGGCCAATGAAGTCAACGCCCTGATATCCTTTGGCAATATGCTGTGTTACACCCTTTGTCTGGACATGATCTACCATACTCAGCTCAATCCGACCATCAGTTTTCTACACGAACCCGGTACCCGGAGGTATTCCCTGGCCTTGGACCTGGCCGAAGTCTTTAAACCTTTGTTGGTAGACCGGACGATTTTTAAAGTGTTGAACAAAAAAATCCTGAAAGCAAGCGATTTTGAAGAAAAACTGAACAAAATTCTCTTAAAAGAAAAAGGAAGAAAAGCCTTCTTAAAAGCCTGGGACGAACGCCTGAACGAAACCATCAAACACCGTTCCCTCGGCCGGAGCGTTTCCTACAAACACCTGGTCAAGCTGGAATGCTACAAACTCGCCAAACATATCATGGGCCTGGAAGAATATAAGCCCTTTAAGATGTGGTGGTAAATAATGATGTTGTGAATGGATGAAATTGTGATTGATAAGTGTTAAATTTATTAATTATAATTAGGTATAAAAAATAGAGGTTATGCCTGAAAAATCAAGTTTTAATGAGGTTTTTAGAGGAAGAACAAAAAGAATGGCATTAGACATCATTGAGGTCTACCGAAAGCTGCCCCAAAAAGAAGAGGCTAAGTTGATCGGTAGGCAACTACTTCGTTCGGCTACCTCTGTGGCAGCTAATTTTAGGGCGACATGTCGGGCTAGATCCAAGCGTGAGTTCTTCAGTAAATTATCCATTGTAGTAGAAGAAGCAGACGAAACGTTATTTTGGCTTGAGTTATTAGAGGAGGCTAAAATTATTTCGACAAATGAATTGACCGTTATTAAACAAGAGGTAACAGAAATCCTTGCAGTCATGGCAACAGCCAGGAAAAACGCTAAATAAATCACTCATTCACTAGCTCACTATATTCAAATATGTACATAATTTTAGTGTATGATATCGGAGAAAAGCGAGTCGGGAAGATGTTGAAACTTTGCCGGAAGTATTTACATTGGATACAGAATTCGGTGTTTGAGGGAGAGATTACCGAAGTAAAGCTAAAGGAACTGGTAGTCAAAGCCAGGGGTATAATGAAGGAAGAGGAAGACAGCTTGATTATTTTCAAGAGTCGGGACGAGCGCTGGCTAGACAAAGAAATCATTGGTCAGGAACGCAGCAGCACGGATAATTTTTTGTAAAAGTTGTCGATCCCCGTGAGGAGGCTGGAGAATCGAAAAGCGATCCGTTTGATATTATACCGAAACCGCCAAATCAGCTCAAAAAGCGGGTTGTCGTAGCCCTGGGAAAAACATAGAATTAGCGGTCGACAACCTTGCGTTCAAAATCTTTAGAAAAAACCTTGGAAAAAAGCCTTTAATACCGGATTTTTGTTTGTCGGCCTACGGCCTTTAATCGCACCAGAGTGGAATTGAAATAAAAAAGGATCATGGCAGAAAATCAGCGACACCTTCCTTTAATCGCACCAGAGTGGAATTGAAATGCCACATCGCAGAAGACATAAAAAGAAACTGGTCTTCCTTTAATCGCACCAGAGTGGAATTGAAATCTATTATCTTCTCGATGCGACCTAGTACGGTAGGACCTTTAATCGCACCAGAGTGGAATTGAAATTTACAGGGAATATATTCAAATCCGACACGGAGGCTACCTTTAATCGCACCAGAGTGGAATTGAAATTTGGATGGCACTGAGCTTAACATTATTGAAGCAAGCCTTTAATCGCACCAGAGTGGAATTGAAATATCTTACTATTTACATCTATCATTCATCTCAAATAGCCTTTAATCGCACCAGAGTGGAATTGAAATGTGATTCGACTTGATCCAAGGGCGTGATTTTTTTCACCTTTAATCGCACCAGAGTGGAATTGAAATTACTCTTTTTACATAAATTTTGACGAGGGGATAGATCCTTTAATCGCACCAGAGTGGAATTGAAATCTAGAATAAGGCACACCCCTAACACCACGACGTTAACCTTTAATCGCACCAGAGTGGAATTGAAATAATGCACGATCCGGAGGGTAAGATCTCATTCATACCCCTTTAATCGCACCAGAGTGGAATTGAAATTTCCCACAATGGTGTGGCACATGATTGTGCCTTCTTCCTTTAATCGCACCAGAGTGGAATTGAAATACCAAAATCTAACCCAAAAAATTGCTCCCCTCTGGCCCTTTAATCGCACCAGAGTGGAATTGAAATGTGTGATTACCCAAGGAATTCCGGGGGTCGGCGATTCCTTTAATCGCACCAGAGTGGAATTGAAATTTATTTTACCGGACGATACACAGCAAATAACGATACCTTTAATCGCACCAGAGTGGAATTGAAATAATCGATCCAACATATTATAGGTGATATTAAATATCCCTTTAATCGCACCAGAGTGGAATTGAAATTCAGGTGACACAGCGAATATAGAAGCCCTCCACCCCCTTTAATCGCACCAGAGTGGAATTGAAATAATATAGATTCGGGTGCTCACATTTGAACGCAAAAGGCCTTTAATCGCACCAGAGTGGAATTGAAATTTAATTGCGCCGGGCTGTTGGGGTTTGCCAAACCTCCCTTTAATCGCACCAGAGTGGAATTGAAATCCCGTTTGGCCGAATAGGACACCTCAAAATTGTTCACCTTTAATCGCACCAGAGTGGAATTGAAATATAGCTGATTATGTCGCGAAAGAACTCACTAAAAATCCTTTAATCGCACCAGAGTGGAATTGAAATATCTTCAAATTTCTGATCTAGGAAAGTAGCAAACTTCCTTTAATCGCACCAGAGTGGAATTGAAATGACGATACACAGCAAATAACGATAGATTCCGACAGCCTTTAATCGCACCAGAGTGGAATTGAAATCTTGAGTGGCGAGACATACAAATTTTGGCCACTTTCCTTTAATCGCACCAGAGTGGAATTGAAATTCTTATTTCGCCTCATAGGCTGAATGCCCATAACGGCCCTTTAATCGCACCAGAGTGGAATTGAAATGGACTTACTTCTTAAGACCTTTAAACAGTTAAGTAAACCTTTAATCGCACCAGAGTGGAATTGAAATGAAGATTGTGCGGCCATCCGGCAGGGCGCCAACGAACCTTTAATCGCACCAGAGTGGAATTGAAATCAACCTCTATTAATCCAAATTTTACATCATCACTACCCTTTAATCGCACCAGAGTGGAATTGAAATTTGAATTCAGGTAGTGAGTTCATGTATAAGGTTACCCTTTAATCGCACCAGAGTGGAATTGAAATGAAGCGCTTGAAGAAGATTGGTTCGGTGTGTTAACCTTTAATCGCACCAGAGTGGAATTGAAATTTACTCGGCAGTCGAGTACCAAAGGCAACTGGTCGACCTTTAATCGCACCAGAGTGGAATTGAAATATGTTCAGGTTCGAGGTTAAATAAGCCCTGGTTGCCTTTAATCGCACCAGAGTGGAATTGAAATTTACTCGGCAGTCGAGTACCAAAGGCAACTGGTCGACCTTTAATCGCACCAGAGTGGAATTGAAATATTATTGATTTTGCCATCTTGCCCTACCTTCAAAACCTTTAATCGCACCAGAGTGGAATTGAAATGGCACACGCATACACCCGCCAGGCTGGACGGGGCCACCTTTAATCGCACCAGAGTGGAATTGAAATTTTACCAGATAGTGCTCCATTAATTTGAATAGGGCGCCTTTAATCGCACCAGAGTGGAATTGAAATTGATCTATGAGGAGAGCGAGGAGATAACTCGAACCCCTTTAATCGCACCAGAGTGGAATTGAAATGAGTAAGGTCCAAATAGAATACTTGCTTTATGGAATCCTTTAATCGCACCAGAGTGGAATTGAAATAGAAGTACAACTGGTAAACTCTGCTTTTGAGGCTAACCTTTAATCGCACCAGAGTGGAATTGAAATTACTTACGCCGAACACGATAGGCACAACGGTATTGACCTTTAATCGCACCAGAGTGGAATTGAAATGAAACTCTAAACACTTACAATAGTATGATGGCTATCCCCTTTAATCGCACCAGAGTGGAATTGAAATCTTTTGATCAGGGGGCGGTACAGGCGAACATATCAACCTTTAATCGCACCAGAGTGGAATTGAAATCTTACAGAAGACTATTCAGTTTCAAGTAGAGATAGACCTTTAATCGCACCAGAGTGGAATTGAAATTATACAGATATATGATGAGAATGAACCGAACGGGCCCTTTAATCGCACCAGAGTGGAATTGAAATTAGGGTACCAAGGGGCTTTAGGGGCTATGAAAACAACCTTTAATCGCACCAGAGTGGAATTGAAATATCTATCCTGTCTGTAAATATTAGCTCTCTAACACGCCTTTAATCGCACCAGAGTGGAATTGAAATGTGGTTTGTTGGATTGATCCTCTTAATTTAGTCCAGGCCTTTAATCGCACCAGAGTGGAATTGAAATAGCGATGCCCAACGGCTTGTTGAAATTGAAGCGCTGGCCTTTAATCGCACCAGAGTGGAATTGAAATCATTTATCCTGTGGTTAACTATGCCTTGTTTCCGCCTTTAATCGCACCAGAGTGGAATTGAAATTGGCCGACCGGGATGTGCGGGGAATGAATTCGGCCCCTTTAATCGCACCAGAGTGGAATTGAAATGGCGTAGCGGACGGTACCATCGAACTGATTGTTACGGGCCTTTAATCGCACCAGAGTGGAATTGAAATTGGGCAGATGGATGCTTTGTTGAAAGGGGAGACTCCCCTTTAATCGCACCAGAGTGGAATTGAAATGCGGTACCTACCGGGTTTCTATAACGGATGATTTTCCTTTAATCGCACCAGAGTGGAATTGAAATTTCATCAGGCGAGTGGTTGCAAAGTTCTTACCAGATCCTTTAATCGCACCAGAGTGGAATTGAAATCACCTTTCTATAAAAAAGATTAGCATGAAACACGACCCTTTAATCGCACCAGAGTGGAATTGAAATTGGAATGGACTCTTGAATTTTAACCCATGCCTCCAAGGTCCTTTAATCGCACCAGAGTGGAATTGAAATAAACTCTCCCTCCATGCCAACACAAAACAGGTATAACCTTTAATCGCACCAGAGTGGAATTGAAATCTTGTAAAGCACTGTTGGAGTAACCGAAACAAGCTTCCTTTAATCGCACCAGAGTGGAATTGAAATTCGGCATCTTGTTGCAAAAAGCTTAACCCCATATCCCCTTTAATCGCACCAGAGTGGAATTGAAATGATTGTCAATCCAAGCACTTTGAAGGATGTAACTAACCTTTAATCGCACCAGAGTGGAATTGAAATAATCAAAAGACTTGCTGCTCTGGACATCAATCAGGGCCTTTAATCGCACCAGAGTGGAATTGAAATGATTTAAGAAAATCCGGAAATTACTACAAGGCAATGCCTTTAATCGCACCAGAGTGGAATTGAAATGGGACAACGGGGAGGAACCCGAGGAAGTAAGACTACCTTTAATCGCACCAGAGTGGAATTGAAATTGAGTAAACAAATGGGGATTAGCATGGAGGAAGCTTCCTTTAATCGCACCAGAGTGGAATTGAAATTCAATTTCAACTTGCAAAAAGGCGAGTGCCTCAAACAACCTTTAATCGCACCAGAGTGGAATTGAAATCCCAACATGAAAGTGAAGCCGCTTGTCGATGCCAACCTTTAATCGCACCAGAGTGGAATTGAAATAGAGAATTCCGAACTCTCCGAGGGTGCGCCCATACACCTTTAATCGCACCAGAGTGGAATTGAAATTAAATTACCCATGATTTTACTTGCGGCCTTCGCGGCCTTTAATCGCACCAGAGTGGAATTGAAATGAATTACGGCCATAACTACCCCGGTTGTTTGAATATCCTTTAATCGCACCAGAGTGGAATTGAAATCTTTATGGAGGGAGGGATTAGTTAAAGGCAAATATACCTTTAATCGCACCAGAGTGGAATTGAAATGAGGAATCTGGGCGATGTATTCTCTTGACAAATCGACCTTTAATCGCACCAGAGTGGAATTGAAATGAGTGTAATCACCTTTGCCTCCGGAAGAAAGGGAAAACCTTTAATCGCACCAGAGTGGAATTGAAATAATAAAGCTGCTCCAACTAAGCTTCCCAACACAAACCTTTAATCGCACCAGAGTGGAATTGAAATCAAATAAAAAAACGGATTGAAAAGCTCTTAGCGACCCTTTAATCGCACCAGAGTGGAATTGAAATTTGGAAAAGGCATCTTTGAGGCCAAAACGGATGCCCCTTTAATCGCACCAGAGTGGAATTGAAATCAAATAAAAAAACGGATTGAAAAGCTCTTAGCGACCCTTTAATCGCACCAGAGTGGAATTGAAATTTGGAAAAGGCATCTTTGAGGCCAAAACGGATGCCCCTTTAATCGCACCAGAGTGGAATTGAAATGTTAGAGAAGATTGGTAAACTTTCAGAAGAAGTTACCTTTAATCGCACCAGAGTGGAATTGAAATGAGGTACCAGTTTCTTCTCTCCGATACGCGTTTTCCTTTAATCGCACCAGAGTGGAATTGAAATAATTCAATAGTTTCTATTTCCAGTTCAGGGAATTCACCTTTAATCGCACCAGAGTGGAATGCCGCAGCTTGCTTCTGTTTACAAATCTATGGGGAACGGGGACGAAGAAGCAAATGCCCAGGGAGGTAGGTCTTTTTATGGGTTTCTTGCTGAGATAAGCATTTGTACTTGTACCTCTGGGGATTCTTCTGTCTCTTCTGCTATCCCGAGGTATTCCCGGGAAGTGGCTGTATCGTAGGTGGGTAACACGGATTGCTTTTGGGCATCCGTATAGCTGTGAGGTAAACAGTAGCCGATGCCGTAGGTTAAGGTTATCTTCTCGCGAACTTCTGCCCAGATATCCTGTCCATGAAAGAATTCGGTTTCCAGGTTGCCATTGATGATTAAACTGGAATCTTGAAAAGCATTGTTAAGAATTGCCCGTACGGTCAAATGCCCTCCGATGATGATGACTTTCCCATAATATCCATTGAAATAATCACAGGTCACATTGCCTGTGATAAAAAGGCTCCCTCCATCCCCATAAGGTTTTGGGTTGCATGCGTCAAGCCAAACAGCGTTGACATTCCCCACAATTAAAAGATTCCGGGCTTCAAATGCTATTTTCGTATCTTGCCCGATATCCCCTATATAAACTTGAAAATCCGTTTCATTTCCTGAGCTTAACCAATTTTGAAAGCGTTGTACATCCTTTGCGATAGACGGGTGTTTCTTGGTTTCAAGGAAATACTGTTTTTGGGAAACCTGGTGGTAGCAATTTGTTTTCATTTGTAAGGGATCATTAGGTCTGAAATAGGAGATTGACAATCTACGGATGAAAATAAATAAAAAGGATTTAGAGTGCGTTGAAATTTTTGAATAAATGAAAGAGAAGTTTGGGTGATGCTTCCCAAATGAGCAACCCTTTCTTTTTAATAGAAGAATATATCTCCTCCGGCATTTGTTTATATCTTTTGTCACAAGTTCCGGACTTTGCCCTTCTTGATGCTAAAATTTGTTTTATTCCTTTTTCCCCTTAACTTTAAGATTGCCAATTGCAACAACCAACCTCAATAATCACCTTCACATGCCTGTTTGCTACCGACATTTTACAACTAATTACCTATGGAACTCCTTAAAAAAACGAACACTTCTACGCTGGAGCCTCAACCGGAAGCCTTAGCGGCTTTTGCCTCCGGAAAACAGGATGCGGTCATCTGGAAAGAGTTCAGAGCCGGTTCGGAAATGGCCTTTAACTATATCTACAAACACTATTTTACCATCCTCTATCAGTATGGGCATCAGTTTACCAAAGACAGTGAACTGGTCAAAGATGCCATTCAGGAGTTATTTATCGAACTTAGGCGCAACCGCCAGAATTTAGGCCCTACCTCTTCCATCAAGTTTTATTTGTACCGCTCTCTCCGCCGGAAAATCGTGCGGGCCCTCTCCAAAAAGAACCGCTTTATCTTTTCCGGCCATTTGGAAAGTACATATGATTTTGAAATCGCCTTATCACCGGAGGTCATGATGATCAACCGGCAAAGTACAGCCGAAAACAAAAAGCAACTGGAAGCGGCCTTTAACAAACTGACCAAGCGGCAAAAAGAAGCACTCTTATATTACTACTACGAGGGCCTTTCTTACGAAGAAATTGCCTCCGTCATGAACCTCTCCAAAGTAAAATATGCCCGGACGTTAATTTACCGGAGCATCGATAAACTCAAACAGGAAATGCTGTTGTACTGTAGCCTGTTGGCAGGCTTGGCAATGCTTTTCTTTTGGCTCTTTACGGGCTGATTTTCTCCTGATAAAAAAATATTTTTAAAATTTTTTGAAAATCCTTGAGGGCATTTGCCTGCTTCCGGTCTTTCGTAAGGTAAAAGGGGGCAACCGGTTTCTTCCTTTGCTGTATTGGGCAGGTCAGGTATAGGTTGAAAAATCACCTTTTTGTCAATTATATACTCAACTACGATGGACTACATTGATTATGCACTGGAAGATTTTCTAAAAGACGAATTGTTCGTCAAGTGGGTACAAAACCCGACTCCCGAGCAGTCGTTTTTTTGGGAGTCGTGGCTCAGCAAACACCCCGAAAAAGTAGCACTGGTTTACAAGGCAAAGGAGATTATTAATGCCGTAGAATATGCCCACGTACACGAGCCTCCGGAAGAGTTGTACCTGCAAGTACTGGAACAAGTATTGAAAAAATCCGAGCGGCGGTGGGTCCGCCCGGCTTTGCATCAACCCGCCAAGGTGTATACCTGGTTGAGGTGGGTTGCCTCGGTCGCCCTACTGGTGACGGTGGGCTTGGGTAGTTGGTGGATACACCAACGGGAAAATATCCTGCCGGACCCTGAAGTAAGGGAGTTGGTGACTAAAATAATTCCTAAAGGCAAAAAGGTAAGTCTTATCTTGACTGATGGCACAAGGATCAAGTTGAATTCGGAAAGTAAAATTTCTTTTCCAAAGTATTTCGATGCGCATTTGCGGGAAGTGTACCTGGAAGGCGAAGCCTTTTTCGAAGTGGAAAGAGACACGGCAAGGCCTTTTGTGGTCCATGCCAAAGGGGTGGACACCCGGGTATTAGGAACGTCCTTTAATCTACGGGCATATCCCGAACAAAGGCAGGTAAATGTGACGGTGGCCACGGGAAAAGTGGCCGTGTATAACACTGTGAAAAACCCGGGTGATCATCCTCAGTCCCTCTTGGTGTTGCCATCAGAAATGGCGATAGCCGGTGGGGCCGGGAAGTTGCTTACCAAAAGGCCTGTGGATATACAACAAGTGATTGCCTGGAAAAACGACATTCTGTTGTTTTCAAAAAACTCCTTTGAAGAAGTACTGTACAAACTGGAGCGTTGGTACGGAGTAGAATTCGTATTGGCTCCTCAGTTAACCCCGGTAGGCAACTGGTCAGGTGAATTTCAAAACAGCAGTTTGGAGTTTGTTCTGGAGGGTTTGGGCTTTTCTTCTGATTTTCAATTTGAAATAGAAGGAAAAAAAGTCCGGGTATCTCCGAAGTAAACCATCTGTGGAGGCCACGCTGCTTGCTGGAAAATATCCATTGTTCAAATCTAAAATACAACACAGCCATGGACAGTAGCTAAGCGTAAAAAAGCCGGTCATTCTTTCAGAACAACCGGCCCGCGAAGTGCATATCTTTTGTTTTTCTGATCAGTTGGCAGCCGATAGTAAACAGTGATTATGCACTCCTTTCACTGTAATGATGACATATTTATTCACCAAAACTTTATAAAAATATGAAGTTGAAACTTTTACGACAAGTATATGCTATGTCAAAGTATACTTTTTATGGATTGGTGATACAGGGACTGCTCTGTAGTCTGTTGATTGCCAAAGATGGAAAAGCCCAGAACGAAAGCCTGGAAGATATTTATATCTCCCTGGATTTGAAGGATTCCCGTCTGGAAGAGGCTTTCAGTTATATTGCTCAAAAAACCAGTTTTAGCTTTGTGTATAACGATAGCTATTTACACCATCGAGGTCATGTGAATTTGAAGTTTGAAAACAAATCCATGGCTACGATCCTCCGGCAGTTATCCAAAGATTATAAACTGAGGTTCAAAAGGATTAATAAAAATATTTTTGTAAACAAGCAGACCGGTTTGCAAAAAGCTTCGCTCGTGGATATTCCCGTAAGTCAGGAAATGACTATTTCCGGTACGGTACTGGACGAAAACGCAGAGCCGCTCAGTGGGGTAAATATTTTGTTGAAAGGGACGACAAGGGGAACGGTGACGGACGAAGCCGGATCGTACCGGATTGCGGTTCCGAATGCGGAGGTTACGTTGATTTTCTCTTTTGTAGGCTATCAGCGACAGGAAGTATCCGTAGGGGAACAAACCCGTATCGATGTCACCATGAGTCCGGATTTGGTGCTGGAACAGGTGGTGGTGACGGCTTTGGGTATTGAAAAGGAAAAGAAAAACCTGGGGTATTCCGTTACGGAGGTGAAAGGGGCCGAATTGGCACAAAGTAATGAAGTCAACCCGATCAATGCCTTGCAAGGCCGGGTAGCCGGGGTACAAATTGATCAAGGGGGAGGAGGAATGTTCGGGTCTTCCAAAATCCTGATCCGGGGAAACTCCACTCTGAGTAAAAACAACCAACCGATTTTTGTGATTGACGGGGTGATTCTGGACAATGAAATCTTTGAAGGGCGGGGCCGTGACTTTGGGAACGACCTGAAAAACCTGAATATGGAAGACTTCGAAAGTGTTTCCGTTTTGAAAGGTTCGGCTGCTGCGGCTTTGTACGGCTCCCGGGCAATCAACGGAGTGATTCTGATCACCACTAAGAAAGGAAAGAAAAATCAGGGGATCGGAGTGACAGTATCGCAAAACGTTACCGTATACGACCCGTATTCCGGACCTGAATTTCAAAACGTATTCGGAGGGGGTACGGTAGGGGCTTTTTTTACCGACCGGAGAGACCCGAATTATCAGGCCGATGAAGCCTGGCGCACCAAGGTGTTTCCCACTGACCCCGGTACCGGACAACCGTATATCGACCATCAAATCAACCGGGAATTGGAAAACTGGGGGCCTCGTATGGAAGGGCAAGAGGTGTTGAATTACGATGGCACACCTACCCGTTACCTCCCTCAGCCGGATAACTTCCTGGACGCCTTCCGTACTGGTTGGGGTTCCAATACCAACGTGGCTGTGGCCGGCGGTACGGACAAGTCGACTTTTCGTCTGTCTTATTCCCACAACGAAGGAGAAGGAGTGGTGCATAACAACGATTTCTCTAAAAACGGGTTTAACCTCCGGGCGACCCACGATCTCACGGATTACCTGGAAGTGGATGCCAGTGTGGATTACACCACCTTCGAAGGAAAAAACCCACCACGCTTAGGGGGATTGGATGCTTTTGCCTCTTTTAACTTTGGAAAACTGTTCAGTTGGGTGCTTCCCCGGAACTACGATACCGACTATTGGATGCAACGCTCAAAGTACACCAGTGTATTGGGCGGGGCTCCGAATCCGGCCAACCCGGACGAACCCAATAAAGCACCGGAATCCCGCTTTTGGTTTGCTTTGTTCAATAATAATTATACGCAGAATGAGCAAACCGTACGGGGGCGGCTGGCCTTGACCGCCAAATTAAACGACTGGGCCAAAGTAAGGGTAGAAGGAAACTTCAACAATGTATATAAAGAAAACGAAACGGAAGAGTTGGGACAAAACCTTGACTTTACCGGGGGAAAATACGGAATTGGCCATTCTACCAAGAAAAACCGCTTTTTGAAGGGAATGTTGATGGTCAATAAAATTTTAAACGAGAGCTGGGATATCAGTGGGTATATCGGAGCAGAGACCCAACGAACCTTGGAAACGTACAATTACAGCGAAACTCAGGGAGGGCTCAATTATCCCGGAAACTTCTTCCTGGCCAACTCTGTCAATCCGCAACTTTCCGAAGGGGGAATCCGAAGCCGTAGAACTATCAATTCCCTGTACGGTAGCGTGGACTTGGCCTATAGGGACCAACTCTTTTTAATGGTTTCCTGGCGGGGTGACTGGTCTTCTGCCTTGACTTATTCGGACGGTTCCGGAAATAACTTCTTCAACTATCCGGCAGCCAGCTTGTCTTGGGTATTCACCGAAACATTCGAATTACCTTCCTGGATTAACTATGGTAAACTGAGAAGTAATATTGCCGCCTTGGGTCGCGATACCAGCCCCTTTAGCCTGAACCCCGGTTTTGGCTTTGAAGGCTTTGCCTCGATCAACGGAAGTCAATTGCCTTTGTCTACCTTTAGCGATAGCCGGGTGTTACAACCGAATATCAAACCGGAGCGGAAAATTGCCAAAGAAATCGGTTTGGAAATGTCATTTCTGAATGACCGCTTGGGCGTAGATGTGAGTTTTTATCAAGACAATACAAAGAACCAGATTCTGGATATTCCGTCTCCCAGAGAGTCAGGAGTAAATGCGATTCTGATCAATGCAGGAGATATCCAAAACCGGGGAATTGAAGTGGCTTTGGACTTTACCCCTATCCGCACGAAGGACTTTGAATGGAATTCTACTTTGACATATTCGCATAATAAAAACCTGATCAAAGACCTGTATACGGGAAGGGAAGAATACAACCTGGGAGCAAACATCGGGGAAATCAGCACTTGGGCGGTAGTGGGCAAGTCCTATGGGATCTTGCGTTCATCCATCCATGCCACCCGGTTTCAGGCAACGGACGAAAGCGGAAACCCCATTGAGCACCCGAACAACGGGTTGCCGGAATTGAATTGGAGAGCGGATGCCCGGGCAGCCTTTCCGGCCCGTAGCAATGAAATCAAAGACGTAGGGGACATCAATGCCAATTTCCGTTCGGGATGGAGCAATACGATCAAGTACAAAAACTTCTCCTTGGGATTCTTGATTGATGCGAAAGTAGGGGGTGACTTTGTTCTGCTATCTTACCGCTACGGAACACACACAGGGGTATTGCCCAACACCTTGCACGGGCGCGATGCCGAATACGGAGGCATTAGCTGGACCAGTGCCTATGATGGGCAAACGTATGACGATGGGATAATTCCGGAAGGGGTGTTCCGGCAAGGGCAAATGGTGACCCTGCCGGATGGCAGCCAGGCTGACGTAGGGGGCATGACCTATCAACAGGCGTATGATGCCGGCTTGGTAGAACCTACCCACGCACCTCAGTTTTACTACCGCTACGGTTCGTCTTCTACGGGCGTTTCGGATTACTGGATTTTTGAAAGTACTTGGGTGTCTATGAGGGAAATTACCCTTAGTTACCGCTTCCCAAGCAAACTGATCAAGCCTTTGGGATTGCAAGGGATGAGTTTATCACTGATCGGCCGTGACTTGTTTTACATTTATAATTCACTGCCTTACAATTTCAACCCGGCTTCTAACAACTCGAACAATACGGCTTTTTCCGGGGAAGAAGGCTTTTTGCCAATGACCCGTTCGTTTGGGGCCTCTTTGAAATTCCAGTTTTAACCTGCTGTTCACTCAAAATACTCTCTTATGAAATCGATCTTTAAATATCTCTATATACCGCTCATTTTTCTTCTGTTCTGCACCGGATGTACGAGGAATTTTGACGATATCAATACCGACCCCAGCATAGTAACCGAACCGGACGTACGCTTTTTATTAACCTATGCTGAGAACGAACTGATGACGTATCAGGGTACCGAATGGGTATGGGAAAGTATGGAACATTTGATGCGTTATACCCAGCATGCCACGGCCAGTCCCTATGAACTCTCCGGCAATGTGAACCGTAGGTATGCGGCATTTTATAGCAATATGTTGCCGAATCTGGAAGAAATCCGAAGGCAAATTGATGAGCGGGGTGATAGTGAAAACTATCAGAATATGAAAATGGTGACCTATATTCTTCAGGTACTTCAGGCAATAAAGGTTACCGATATGAATGGCTCTATGCCTTATTCGGAGGCGGGACTTGGACGCTACGAAGTGAAATTTGACCCGAAATACGATACACAGGATTTACTCTTTTCCACGTGGTTGAGCCAGTTGGATCAAGCCATTCAGGTCTTGTCAACTACGGATGCTTCCCAGCAAGAAAGCTATGGTAATGCCGATATGTATTACCAAAGTGACTGGACGAATTGGGTAAAGTTGGCCAACACTTTGAAACTACGCATTGCCGTGCGTTTGGAAAACCAGGATGCTAACCAGGCGGCCAGCATTTTTCAAAGTGTGATGCAAGATGCCACCGGGCCTATTGACAGTGACGAAGCACAAATGATGTATACGAATGATACATACACGCCCTTTGGCACCGGGGGGGATATCAATTACCGGAGTACCCGTTTCGGAGTGCAAGCGATGGTGAACTTTATGAAAGATACGGAAGACCCCCGTTTGGCAATTTATTTTGAACAAAACGACTTAGTCGGAGCGTATCAGGACAGTCTGGATGCCAACGGAGTGAGCCTCCCGGATTTTATCGACCCGGATGATCCCTTGATCTACTACCAGGGCGGCCCGGCGGACTGGACGGTGGAACCGGACAAAGCTACATTTTTAAGTAATCCGTTGGTGGTGGGAACCAACCGGTACTTTCTGATTTCGGCTCTCAACCGCAAGTTCTTTTCTCCGAAAATGGACGGGGCCACGGGTGTTTTTATGGATGTGGTCGCTTCCTATGCGGAAACATGTTTTTACATCGCCGAATTTATTGCCAAAGGATATGCTGGCGGAGTCGATACCAAGGGCTCTGCGGAAGATTGGTACAAGCAAGGGATCGCTTCTTCCATCCGGACCATGAATCGCATTGCCGAAACCGCTGAGGCAACTACGGCTTTTAGTGGTGACGGGCAGGCGTTGATTGAAGCGTACCAAAACCACCCGGAGGTAGCCTTGGACGGAAGTAATGATTTGGAACGGATTTATATCCAGGCGCATCTTCATTTTCTCCGTCAACCGAACGAAGGCTTTGTCTTTTGCCGCAGAACGGGCTATCCCAAATCCAATTCCAGTTATTTTCCCCGGGAGGAATTTAATGAAATGGTCCCGAGGAGGTTTTGGCTGGACGATCCGGGAGAAGTTAACCGTACCAACTGGGAGAGTGCCATGAACGAACAGGGCTTTACCCCTCGTTCGCAAGATGTACAAGACTTGAATGCCGAACGCATCTGGTACGATCAAAACGCTCCGGCTTTCGGGCAAGGGCAGTAAACGGAATTCACGGTAAACACTGATTAAAACCAATTAGCCGCTCCTCCCTACAAAGTCTTTGGGTATTTGTAGGGAGGAGCTTTTTTGATAAAATTTAAGAAAACAGTTGCCTTGAGAAGAAGAAAGTATATGCTCAGTTTGTTAGTAGTTCGGGTTGAAAGAAGTTTTCAAGAAGAGGCTTTACGAAAAGATTACCGGGTTAAAGGGGAAACAATTGCTTTCTTGTTGTAAATTCGTGAAAACGATTTACTTTTAAATTGTAAAAAAATGGAATTGACCATCCGGCAGATAAATGAACAGGACGAAGTGCCGTATGAGCTGCTTTTGCTTGCCGACCCTTCTAAAAAATTAGTGGATAACTATTTGCAAAACGGCACCTGTTTTTTGGCTTTGAACAATCAAGACGCTATCGGGGTCATGGTTTTGTTGCCTACCCATCCGGAAACCATGGAAATCGTCAATATTGCTGTACGGGAAGATGCTCAGGGCCAGGGAGTCGGAACACAAATGCTGGAGTTTGCCGTTGCGTTTGCCAAGCAGAATGATATCAAAACCTTGGAAATCGGCACTGCCAATACCAGCGTGGGCCCTTTGATTTTGTATCAAAAGTGCGGTTTTAGAATCACCGGAATCGATAAGGACTTTTTTATCCGGCACTACGAGGAAGAAATTTATGAACACGGAATCCGGTGTACCGATATGATCCGTTTGAGCAAAGATTTGTAAACATTAATGTACTGAGTGGAAAGAAAGCATTTTCCCGGTACTCACCGTCATCGTACGATGTATATTCGCCAATCTTTCAACTCTCCCTTCCTTCAACCCTTCAACCTTCAATCCTTTCATCAATGATGAAGTCCATCAGAAACCTGATCATCCACCAAGCCGGGCTTCCGGAAGAACGGTATGAGCAATTGGTAGTCTTATTGAAGCCAGTACAGTTGCAAAAAAAAGAATACCTTATCCGGGATGGAAATACTTGTTCCTTTCTCGGATTTGTGGAAGACGGACTACTACGGTCTTTTATTTACAAAGACACCGATGAGTTTAATATAGATTTTTACCTTCCGGGGACGGTGGTGAGTGCCTATACCAGTTTTTTGTCTCAAACTCCCACCCACGGATTTATTCAAGCCCTGAGCGATACTCAGTTGCATACGCTTTCCTATTGGCAATTTCAACAATTGCTGCAAAGCTCAAGCGACTGGTATAGGTTTGGAAAATACTTGTCCGATCAGTTTTTTATGAGAAAATGCAAGCGGGAAAGCTCTTTACTCAAAGACCCGGCGAAGGAAAGATACGAACTTCTATTACAAATGTATCCGGACATCGAACAGCGTGTTGCCCAATATCATATCGCTTCTTATCTGGGCATCAAAGCCGAATCCTTAAGTCGGATAAAAGCCTTAACCTACATCAAGAAATAGCACCGGGTTTCTCTCTAGGTTTGTCTCGTACATTACCAATTGATGTTAATGATGGGTTCTATTATTGTATAATCAGTTACTCGGAATTTTTTTTGATATAAACAGAATCGCATCGCTGACTCTTGGTAAATCATTGGTAAAGATTAAAACTTTTAAAAAACAATGAAGTCACAAAAAACGCCTTTAGAGGTTTCCAAAACAGCTTTGTTTACCGCTTTTTTCTTTTTCGTAATGGTGAGTGTTTCTCAAGCGCAAGGTCGGATTCACCGGAATGAATTATTGACAACAAGATTAAAAGAAAGGGCGGTTTCTCATGTTCACACGGAAAAAATCACCTTTCAAGCCGGGCAAAAAGCCCCCCGGCACCTGCATCCTTGTCCGGTATTAGGGTATGTGGTATCGGGCACGGTGCGGTTTCAGGTAGAAGGGCAGCCTGAAAGAATCCTAAAAGCCGGGGAAGCCTTTTTCGAACCTGCGGCTACACCCATCGTCCATTTTGATAATTTTTCGGAAAAAGAACCGCTGGTGTTCCTGGCGTATTACCTGTTGCAAGAAGGCGAACAAAAGGTTGAGCTTTTGCCCCAAAAGGTGAAAAAATAAGCGAGAGGCTTGTGTCGGGCCATGTCAGGAGCAATGTTTGACACGGTTCCTGGCCTATTTGTAAATACCGGGTTTTCATTATTCAGCCTTATGGCAAATTATTTACCTTTGCAAAAGTTATGTGCAGTTAACCGACAATTGGCATGGTAAAAAAAATGAACTACTACACCTTCCCGCCACCGGCCAAGCTGGCCGGATATGTCAAAAACTTTTGGGTGTTTGAAAGTGATATGACAAAGGGAGATTTGCATACGCATCTTTCTACTGCCTCGGTGTATCCTAAGTTGACTTTTCTGTATAAAGGAAAGTTCAACGAACTCTTGCCTTCCCGGAAAATCAATTCGCTTTTTACCATGGGGGTACAAGGGCAAACCCAGCGGTTTACCCAGTTGATTGCCACCGAAAGTACCGGGGTGTTTGGCGTGTACCTGTTTCCCCATGCAATTCCCCGTCTATTCTCCATCCCGGCGAGTGCCCTGAGCGATCAAGTGATGGAATGGGATTATTTCTTATCCGATGAGAGCCGAAGGTTAGAAGAAAAAATGCTATTGGCTACAAACAACCGTGAACGTTTGAAAATTATGACCGGCTTTCTGGAAGGCTTGTTAGAGAACAGTATCCGTTATAATGATGAGGTGATGAACTCTATTATGCTCCTGAATCAAAAACAGGGCAATTTGAATATAAAAGAATTTACCGGGCAATATGCACTGTCCCAAAGGCAGTTTGAACGGAAGTTCAAAGAATACACGGGGTTTACTCCTAAGAAGTATGCCCGGATTATTCGTTTTGAGACCGCTTTGTGTCAATCCCTCCATCAAGAAAAATCACTGACTGAAATTGCTTACGATTGCGGATATTACGACCAATCACATTTTATTCATGAATTCAAAGAGTTTTCCGGTTACCACCCCAAAGCGTACTTGGCCAATAGCGAAGATCTGGAAATTTTTAAAAATTAACGGGTGTCGATTATTTACAATTTTGGATGTATTCCCTTCTCGTTCTTTGTAGCTGTTTGAAAACATAAAACAGTACAAGATGAAACGAGTCATAGCCTTATTTTTTACGTTTTGCAAAGTCTTGTTTGCAAGCATATTGATCAGCTTTTTTGGACACCGGGTGTTTGCTCAATCCAATACCGGGAAGGAACAAATCCTTCAGGCAAACGGAGTGAAATTATGTATCGAAACCTTTGGAGATCCATCACATCCGGCCATTCTGTTAAATATGGGAGCAATGGCTTCCATGCTTTGGTGGCCGGCAGATTTTTGTCAACAGTTGGCAGAACGGGGGTATTTTGTCATTCGCTACGATAGCCGGGATGTGGGCCGCTCCCAGTCCTATACTCCGGGCGAGTCTTACTATACGATAATGGATTTGGTAGCGGATACTTATGCAATACTGGATGCCTGCAAAGTGGAGAAGGCTCATTATGTAGGCATGTCCATGGGAGGGTACCTCAGTGAGATAGCCGCTTTGCAAACCCCGGAACGGGTCTTGAGTTTGACCTTAATTTCTACGACCTCTTATGGAGCCAGTGACCCGGGACTTACCTATATGAATGAAACTTTGAATCAATACTTTGCCAAAAGTGCAGAAGTGGATTGGTCGGATAAAGAGGCGGTGGTCCATTTTCGAATGGAAGGAGCCCGGCTGATGAATGGGAAAGGACGTACATTTCCTAAAAAAGAAGCCAGGATTTTGGCCGAAATGGAATTTGACCGGGCCTCGAATATACAAAGCATGTTGAACCACGCATTGCTGACCGGTGGGGAAGAGTATTACGACCGGGCCAAAGACATCACTCAACCGGTTTTGATCATTCATGGGTCGGATGATCCCGTATTACCTTTTGCCCATGCCATGTATTTGCATAAGGAAATCGAACACTCAAAATTACTGTATTTGAAAGGAGCCGGGCATGAAATCCATCAAGCCGACTGGGCTGCTATGATAGACGGGATTTCCGGGCATATCGGAGAGACGGTTGCGAAAACAAAGGAGTAAAACAAGGAATGTGGCCGTATTCAAGCGAAGGAGTGTGATAAATGCCTTGAAACGTCACCGGATTTATTGAATTTAAGCTCTGAAAACTGCCGTATTTCAAAGGGTTTGTTTAGTTTTGGCCCAACTGGTGGGTAATATCATAATACGATATATTTTTCTTTGAAATCGCTTAAACTCTCTTTTTGTGAAGTCCCAAGAACGTAGCACTCAACACCAAGCTCCTGTGTTGATTATCGGAGCAGGCATTGCCGGATTGGCAGCGGCTTATGAATTGGAAAGAGCAGGCATCCGTACCCTGACTCTGGAAGCCGGTAGCAAAGTAGGCGGGCGGCTCCGTACCGACAGAAGTTTGGGTTTTGCCTTTGATGAAGGCGCCAGTTGGATCCACGGGCCGGAAGGCAATCCTGTTACGGAATTGGCCGGAGTAGCCGGAGCCAAGACTTTCCTGACGGACGATCAAAAGATGGCAGTGTATGACGCGAATGGCTCTCCGTATGCTGCGGATCACTTGGCGTCAGCAGAAGAAGAGTTTGAGTATGTCTTGAACCGGATCCGCAAAAAAGCCAAACCGGAGCAAAGTGTAAAAGAGGTTTTTGCTGAAGAGTTTCCGGAGTATGTGGACGACCGGCTTTGTCAGTATTTTTTATCGGCCGACCTGGAATTTGATACCGGAGGGGATATCGAACGGCTTTCAGGCAAGTACTTTTACGATGATGAGGAATTTAAAGGTAAAGACCTGATCATCACCAATGGATACGACCGGCTTGCAAATTACCTGGCCCAATCACTGGATATTCGTTTGGAAGAGCGGGTAAAGGCTATTTATTATGCCGAAGAAGAGGTGCTTGTCATTACGGAGTCGACTACCTACCGGGCGGCTAAAGTGATTGTTGCGGTGCCTTTGGGAGTGCTGAAACAAAACGCGATTGAGTTTACACCGGCTCTCCCGGAAAAAAAACAAACTGCTATCCAAGCTTTGGAAATGGGCACGGTGAACAAATTTGTATTGGTATGGGAAAAAGCTTTTTGGGACCCTGCCGTGCAATACATTGGCTATACTCCGGAAGCCAAAGGCAAGTTTAACTTTTTTATGAACATGCTTCCTTTTACGGGAGCAAATGCCCTGATGACCTTTGCTTTTGGTCAATACAGTATCACTACGGAACAGATGAAAGACGAGGACCTGGTCGAAGCGATTATGTCACATCTCCAAATGATTTATGGAAAGGACATCCCTCTTCCGGCCTCTTTTAAAAGGACGTGCTGGAATTCAGACACCAATACCTTTGGCTCGTATTCCTTTGCTACCAAGGGAATCAAAACCCGGGCCTTTGACTGGCTGGCCAGGGAAGTAGACGACAAACTCTTTTTTGCCGGAGAGCATACCTCCCGCGAGTACCGGGGCACCGTGCATGGGGCCTTACTATCCGGGGTAAGGGAAGCAGAGAAAATTTTGGAAGCGTTAGAAAGTTGAAGACCATCGGCTGAATCAAAACGAATAGGGTTTGAGCCTTTTCGACTGTTCTATTTTACCTGATATCAGGTGGTGAATAAAAGCGGTAATGCGCGGTGTCTTCTTCTAGACCCGGAAAATGTCCCACTCTTAACCGTACATGCTTACTTTTCAAACTTTTCCCTTTAAATAATACAACCCAACAATAAAATTTATATATTCCAAATTCATTGCAATTTGAATAGGTAAATATGAATCAGTCAATGAGGAAAAATACCATAATGCTATGGGATGAATTACGGAAAGGAAACCGCCAGGCATTGGTAGCGCTGTATGAGTTGTTTTATCAGGACTTATTCCATTACGGCTTACGTATTTCCCTGGACCGGGAAATTGCCAAAGATTGTATTCAGGAAATGTTCACTCAATTGTGGAAAACCCATCAACAATTAAATCCGGTTCTTCATGTCAAAGCGTATTTGTTGAAATATCTCAACCACCTGGTCTTGGGCGCATTAAAAAAAAGCTATCGCAAACGGGGGCTGGAAGAATTACTCACACCACAACTGGAATTAGTGGCGAATCATGAGGAATATTTGATTCATTCACAAAGTATCCATGAACAACAACAAAGCCTTGCCAAGGCCTTGGATAAGCTTCCCGAACGGCAAAAAGAAATTATCCGTTTGCGGTTTTTTGAAGGATATGATTACGAAGAAATTTCTCAAATTACCTCTCTACAGTACAAAACTGTCTACAATACTTCTCATGAAGCCATCAAAAAGCTTCGTAAATTAATGGGGGTAAGCTCGCTTTCCCTTATACTCCTATTGGCTGCCACACATTCTCATGCGGTCCAACTCCGTCAAGTATGCGGAAAACAGGAACAGTTTGAGAGAGGGTAACCCCATCATTAAATTTTTTAAAAAAAAACGTATCCAGACCGGGAAATCCTTTTGCCAAAGAACACTTTATAATAAAAGCAAAAGGAAATGAACCCCAATAAGGGAGATTATACGGTAGATGATCTTATCAATGAGCCTTCCTTTCAGGCGTATGCTTACCGGAAAGATCCGGAAAATATTCGCTTATGGAATACTTGGCTACAGCGACACCCTGAGAAGGCCCCCAGTGTGGAAGAGGCTTTGTTTATTCTCCGGGAATTTTATTCAATAGCCCATCCCCTTACGGAAAAAGAGTATGAGGAAGAGTTGCTTCAGGTTAAAAAAAGACTTTCGCTTTCAAAGTCTTCGGTAACCCCTTTGAAAAGTTATGCAAGTCAGCGGCAAGCTGCTTCGGCTTGGAAGTGGGTAGCTTCCGTGAGTTTCCTACTACTTGCTTTAACTGGCCTGCATTTATGGTATCAGGTACATTTTCAGGAGACCCTGGAAAATACGCTTTGGGCGGAACGTACCGTGCCAAAAGGACAAAAGGTCAATCTTACCCTCTCTGATGGAACCTATGTAAAACTGAATGCCGGGAGTACCTTAAAATTTCCCAAAGTGTTTAGCGAAGAGACCCGGGAAGTGTTTTTAGAAGGAGAGGGGTATTTTGAAGTCAGCAAAGACAGTTTGCACCCTTTTGTCATCCGTACCGGAAACTTGAGCACCCGGGTGCTGGGGACATCCTTTATCGTTCGGGCTTACCCGCAAGCACCTATTATTGAAGTAGCCGTACAATCGGGACAAGTACAAGTGGAGGAGAAGCGGCAGAGTCAGATGGTATTGACCCCACAAGAGCGGGTGGTTTATTCTAAAGAAGACGGAAAACTGGATAAAAGCGGTTTTAACCCCTTGAAATATTTTGGTTGGAAGGACGGAATTATCTATTTCGAAGAAGCTACCTTATTGGAAATATTTGAACAATTGGAACAGTGGTATGGAGTGAGCTTTGAAATCAATGCGATTATCTCCGACCAAGAAACCTATAAGGGAAGTTTCCAACATGAAAGCCTCCGGAATGTACTAAGCGCAATCCAATACAAAGTCAACTTTCAATTTAAAATCTCAACAGATAAAGTCATTGTTTACTAAACTTCCATGCGTATGACAGCATAAAATACTTTGCCTTTACACTAAGCTCTTTCATGGGAAAGGCCAGTGTTATTTCACTGACCTTTGCGTTTTTTTCCTCTTGTCAACTTGAAGTTTGGCGGCTGACAAGCGACATGAGGACTGGGATTCTATTGCTAAAATCTTATCAACAAAACCCGATCAAAAGTATGAAATGGAAATTTATTCGACAACTAATATTTATGACAAAGCTGCTCCTGTATGGAACACTCCTTCAGTGTTTATGTTTTAGTCTGATCTTTGCCGATGCAGGTAAGGCACAAAGCATTAGTGAAATTCAACTTAGGCTGAAGTTAAAGGATGTCACGGTAGAAGAGGCTCTTTCTTCCATTGAAAAGAAGACAGACTTTCGTTTTTTATACAGCCCTAATTCTTTGAAAAACGGTACAAAGCTGACCTTCCCTTCAGAAGTACACACACTTAAAGACGTTTTGACTTTTATCGCGGTTGCTTCCAACCTGAAGTTCAAGCGGATCAACAACACCATTGTTGTGGACGAAAACAAGGCTCACGATCCGTATCCCCAAAATGTGTTGGAAGGGATGGGTGAGCTGATCGTCAAGGGAAAAGTCATTGCCAGTGAGGACAAACAGCCTTTGCCGGGAGTGAACATTATGATCAAGGGAACGACCCGGGGGGCTACTACGGATATCAATGGAGAATTTTCCATTTTAGTGGATGAACAGGCAATCCTTTTGTTTAGCATTGTCGGCTATCAAAGCAAAAGTGTGGAAGTGGGAAACCGGACTCAGTTGGAGGTAGTCTTGGAAGAAGATATTTCCGAACTGGAAGAGATAGTGGTGGTGGGTTTTGGGACGCAAAAGAAGAAAAGTGTGGTAGGAGCTTTACAAAGTGTAACTCCCTCGGAGTTAAAAATCCCTTCGAGTAATTTGACTACAGCGCTTTCGGGCCGGGTAGCTGGCTTGATTTCTTATCAACGGAGTGGAGAACCCGGCTCGGATAATGCCCAGTTTTTTGTGCGGGGAGTAACGACTTTCGGCTTGAAAAAAAGCCCTTTGATCTTAATTGACGGGGTAGAGCTTTCAGCAGATGACCTGGCTCGTCTGCAACCGGACGATATCGAAAGTTTTTCCATTTTGAAGGATGCCACCACCACAGCTATTTATGGGGCCAGAGGAGCCAATGGGATTATTTTGGTGACTACGAAAGAAGGGGTAGAAGGAAGGGCCCGTGTGTCTGCCCGTTTGGAGAATTCCTTTT
Organism: Rapidithrix thailandica; assembly: GCF_039710355.1. NCBI lineage: Bacteria > Pseudomonadati > Bacteroidota > Cytophagia > Cytophagales > Flammeovirgaceae > Rapidithrix > Rapidithrix thailandica. Next base: position 371,156 of record NZ_JBDKWZ010000004.1, read on the forward strand.
CAAGTTCCCTGAGGGATGTGGAACTGGCCGATCCCGTGACATATATGCGCCTGCATAACGAGGCTGTCCGAACACGGGATCCTATCGAGTCCTTGCCTTATTCCGAACGTAAAATTGCCAATACCCTCAATGGAGAAAACCCGGTGATCTACCCGGCCACCGATTGGCAATCCGAGCTGTTCAAAGATTGGACGACTACGCAGAGGGCCAATGTCAATGTCAATGGGGGAGGCAAGGTAGTTAGGTATTACCTGGCGACATCTTTCAGTCAAGACAATGGCATCCTGAAAATTGACAAACGCAATGATTTCAACAGTAATATCGACTTGAAGCGGATCTCGGTGCGCTCAAATGTCAACATAGATTTAACCCGTTCTACCGAATTGGTTATTCGCTTTAACGGAACATATGATGACTACCGTGGGCCCATTGACGGGGCCAGCGATCTTTACAAAAAAGTGGTACGGACCAACCCTGTATTGTACCCTAAATATTATGAGCCGGATGCCTCCACCCAATTCAAAAAACATATACTTTTTGGCAATTACGGGGGCGGCAGTGGCAGCTCCCTTTCCCTGAATCCTTATGCTGATTTGCTCAAAGGATACCGCGATTATAGCCGGACCTTACTATTATCTCAGTTAGAGCTTAAACAAGACTTAAGGGGAATTCTGAAGGGGCTTTCGGCTCATTTGATGATCAATACCAACCGGAATTCATTTTTTGATATTCGAAGGCTGTATGAACCGTTTTATTATACGGCTATCTATAACCGGGAAAAAGATACCTATAAGCTGGAGGCCTTAAACGAGGAAGCAGGGAGAGAAAACCTGGACTATTCCGAAGGGCCTACTCAAGTGAAAACATCTTTTTATTTACAAGGCTCTTTGAACTACAAGCAGACTTTTAGCAAAAAACATGAAGTGAGTGCTTTATTGGTATTGATTCAAAGCTCTTCCTTGAGCAACAATGCCGGGAGTCTTCAAAAGTCTTTACCTTACCGGAATATGGGCTTGTCCGGACGGCTTACTTACGGATTCAACTCCAGGTATTTTGCGGAGTTTAACTTTGGGTATAACGGTTCGGAAAAATTTGCGAAAAATAACCGTTTTGGCTTTTTTCCTTCTGCAGGTGTTGGTTGGACGGTGTCGGAAGAACCCTTTTTCTCTTCCTTAAAACCACTTATTTCTCATTTAAAATTGCGGGCCAGTTACGGCCTGGTAGGGAATGATGCCATTGGCTCGGCCGATGACCGTTTCTTTTATCTCTCACAAGTTGATTTGAGTAATGAGGAAAGGGGTTCCACTTTTGGAACGCTCTTAAACTATTACCGTTCGGGAGTAAGTATCGACCGGTATGAGAATGATCGGATTTCCTGGGAGACCGCTACGAAATTTAACCTAGGCTTTGAGCTGAATTTGTTTGATGACAAAATCGTCATCCTGGCAGATGCATTTCAAGAACAACGCAATCATATTTTGATGAACCGCTCCTATATTCCGCCCAGTATGGGCCTGGAGGCGGCCGTCAGGGCGAATGTTGGGAAAGCAGAAAGTCATGGCTTCGATTTTTCGATTGATTATAATGAAAGTTTTAGCAATTCCTTCTGGCTGACTGGCAGGGTCAATTTTACCTATGCAGTCGGAAAATTCAAATTTTATGAAGAGCCGGATTACAGCAAAACGACCCCTTGGAGGTCGCATCATGGACAAGCCATCAACCAACAATGGGGATATATAGCTGAACGCTTGTTTGTGGATGAAGCGGAAGTGTTGAATTCCCCCACTCAGTTTGGAGAGTATGGAGCAGGGGATATCAAATACAAAGATCTTAATAATGACGGCATCGTTGACTTCAGGGATGAAGTGCCCATAGGGCATCCTACCACCCCGGAAATAGTGTATGGCTTTGGGTTTTCTGCCGGGTACAAAAACTTCGACTTCTCGGCATTTTTCCAAGGGTCGGCAAGGGTGTCATTTTGGATTGATCCTTGGGCCACGGCCCCGTTTATCAACACAAATACCCAAGGAAAATCAGGCAATAATGCTTTGCTCAAAGTGTATGCAGACAACCATTGGTCCGAAGAAAATCAGGATGTCTTTGCTTTGTGGCCCCGGCTATCTCCCCGTTCCGTGGAGAACAACAACAAACAGAGTACTTGGTTTATGCGGGACGGAAGCTTTCTGCGCTTGAAGCAACTGGAAGTGGGTTATTCTTTTCCAGGGATATTGACCGGTAAACTCAAAATTCAAAAATTGCGGGCTTACCTCAGTGGTACCAACCTGCTAACCCTTAGTAAATTCAAACTATGGGACCCCGAAATGGCTGGTAACGGTCTGGCGTATCCCATCCAAAGAGTGATCAATATAGGCTTGCAGGTTTCTTTTTAAAAAAGCCATATTGAGAAAATAACTATCAGTCTGAACAATTAGTAAATACAATGAAAAAAATGAAAAACCTCTGCTTTTTTATATGGCTGCTTTGTGGAACGTCCTGCCAGAACTATCTGGATGTCGTGCCCGATAATGTAGCCACCATCGACCATGCTTTTTCAGACAGGGTGCAGGCCCGCAAGTATTTGTTTACGTGTTATTCCTTTTTACCGGGTTTTGCCAGTTTGTATCAAAATCCGGCTTTCTTGGGAGGCGATGAATTTTGGGTGAACGGTGAGCAGTTTCGTAGGCGCTTTTCTTCGGTACAAAGCATTGCACAGGGGGTGCAAAATGCCAACGAGCCTTATATGAATTATTACGAAGGGAGTAACGGGGCTTCTTCAAATTTGTATCGGGGAATTCGCGTGTGCAATACCTTTATAGAAAGAATTGACGAAGTGGAAGATATAGAGGCCTATGAAAAGGCCGTTTGGAAAGCCGAAGCGAAGTTTCTGAAAGCTTATTATCATTTTTTCCTGATGCGGATGTATGGCCCGGTTCCTTTGGCGGATCAAAATATTCCGGTCAGTGCAAGTCCTGATCAAGTGAAAATCTTCCGGGGAAACTTTGACGAATGCGTGACATTTGTGTCCGGCTTATTGGATGAGGCCGCAGAAGATTTGCCCAAAGTAATTATGAACCAGAATGAAGAAATGGGCCGTATTACAAAACCTATTGCTCTGGCTGTAAAAGCCAAGCTGTGGACGATGGCTGCCAGCCCTTTGTTTAACGGTAATCCGGACTATGCTGCTTTTATCAATAAAAACGGTGAAAAATTTTTCGGAGCTTATGAGCACAAAAAATGGGAAAAAGCTGTGGAAGCATGCCGGGAAGCCATCCGGGTGGCAGAAGAAGCCGGGCATATCTTGTATGAATTTCAGGATCAAGCGGGGAGTTTTACAGAATTTACCAAACGGAAACTGAGCCTGCGAGGGAGGGTTACTGAAAGCTGGAATCCGGAGATCATCTGGGGGGATTCCAAAGGCAATGGGGCTACCAATGACTTTCAACGTTTTTCTCAGGCCCGGTTAGTCAATGGAATTTATGATGCAATACAACAAGCACTTTCTCCTACTTTGAGAATTGCCAGACAATTTTATACCAAGCATGGGGTGCCTATGGAAGAAGACAAAACCTGGGTAGGTAAAAATGTGTACGGTTTGCGTGTTGCAGCTCCCGAAGAGGCCCATGTTGTCAAGCCGGGCGAAGAAGTGCCGGAATTTCACTTTAACCGGGAACCCCGGTTTTACGCTGACCTGGCCTTTGACCGAAGCGTGTGGTTCGGACAAGGAGTTTTAGATGAAAATACACCGTACTATGTATTTGCCCGGGCCAATGAGGTTTCAGGTAAAAAAGATATTTATGCCTATAGTATTACCGGTTATTTCCCCAAAAAACTGGTCTATTACAAAAATGCGTTTAACGGTACGAATTATTCTCTGGTCCAGTATGCGTTTCCGGTCATCCGGCTGGCTGACTTGTATTTGTTATATGCGGAAGCGTTAAACGAATACGAAGGGGCTCCTACACCCGAAGTGTATGAATTTGTAGATAAGGTAAGAGCCAGAGCAGGGCTAAAAGGAGTGGTGGAAAGTTGGCAAAAGTATACCATGGACCCTTCTAAGCCTACAACTCAAGAAGGAATGCGGGAAATCATTCATAGAGAACGCTTGATTGAACTTTGCTTTGAGGGGCAACGATTTTGGGACTTAAGACGATGGAAACTGGCGGAGGAGTATTTGAATGCTCCCATTCAAGGCTGGAATATTGAAGAAAAAAGTAAAGAGGGGTATTATCAAGTATTGGACTTGTATGAACAAAGTTTTTCCCCGAAAGAATACTTATGGCCTTTTAAAACATTCACGCTAACGGTGAATACGAATTTAGTACAAAATCCGGGTTGGTAAAATTTAATAATGTCAATGATGAAAAAATGTATATCTGTAGGATTATTCTTGTTGTGTAACATAGTGTTTGTTCAATGTGAAGAGGACTCCCATAACCCCATTTCCAAGGACGATACCGTTCCCGGTCAATTGCAGGAAGTGTCTATGCAAGCGACCCCGGGTGGAGCCGTGCTCAAATACAACTTGCCCAAAGACAATGACTTACTCTATGTCGAGGCAAGGTATAAGTTGGAAAACGGAAGGAATATGCAAGTAAGGGCTTCTGCATTTGTGGATTCGATTAGCCTGGAAGGTTATGGAAGTGTTGGCTCCTTTCCTGTGTCATTGTATACAGTGGATAGAAGTGGCAACCGCTCGGATCCGCTGCACTTGGAAGTCCAAACCTTAACACCTCCGGTCAAAACCATTTTCTCTTCGGTAAACTTGCGTGAGACTTTTGGAGGAGTGAACATTACTTGGGAAAATGCCTCCAAAGCTCCCATTACGATTAATATGATGGTGCTCTCAGGCAGTAGTCAGCATCAGGAGTTCGAGACCTTTGAATCAATTTACACCGAAGCACCGGAGGGCAATATTTCTGTAAGAGGCTTTGATAATCAAAAATACCGTTTTGCTGTAGTCGTGCGCGATCGTTGGGACAACTTCTCTGATACCTTATCCACCACCCTGACTCCCTTGTTGGAAGAAGAATTGAACAAAGAAAAATTCAAGGAGATCATTTTACCCGGTGATGTACAAGCCGTTCCCCGTTGGGCGCCTTCCTCTCCTTCTACCATGCCGAAGCTTTGGGACGGGAGGCATGATACAGAGGAGAGCCGGCAAGTGACTAATGAAGGAGAGTTGCCGGATCACTATTATTATACCTTTGACTTGGGTGTGACCGCGAAGCTTAGCCGGATGAAATTTTGGCAGTTTACCATGAATAACGGGACTTACCTCTACTTTGATGCTAACTATGAGTTGTTCGAGCTTTGGGGAGCCAATACGCTGGATCCTAGCGGCAGCTTTGATCACTGGACTTTGTTGCGGGAATGTGAGGTCGTAAAGCCTTCCAAGTTGCCCGTTGGCCACGAAAACTATACGGCAGAAGATAAAGAAGTAGCCATGAGTGGCCATGATTTTGAGTTTCCTCTGGAAGCTCCGGAGGTTCGCTATATCAGAGTAAAGGTGAAAAAAACGTTTTCCAACCTGAATTGGGCGGCTTGTGGGGAGATGAGCTTTTTCGGTCAAATCAACGAATAATATTAACCTTAAACCTCATTTGAAAATGAATCAAAATCTATTACGGATAGGAATGTGGCTAATGCTTTTTACAGGAGCCTGTACCGGGATGCATGAAAATTATGAGCCTTATATCACCGAAGGAGAAACTATCTATACACCCCGTCCCTTAGACGTACATGTGAATCCGGGCCGGGAAAGAGTAGCAATAGAATGGAAAATGACCGGAACAGGCAATGTGGACAATGCTGTAGTTCTTTGTGGGGAAAAAGTCATTATGGCTACCATCGAGGGGTTGGAAGATACACTGAAAACGCTGGTCATTCCCGAACTGGAGGAAGGTTCTTATTTTTTTAAAGTGCGAACCGGCAATAATCAGGGTGACAGTTCTTTATGGTCGGATGAAATTACCGGAACGGTATATGGGAGCAAATACGAAGCAGGCTTAAGGAATCGAAAAGTATTGAATATGGAAACTACTTCGGAGGCTGTGATAATTCACTGGTTATCTCCTGCCAAAAGTTTGTTGGAATGTATCTTAACGTTTGAAGATGCGGAAGGGAATTTTCATGAATTGGTGGTTCCGGCCTCTCAAAGTCAGACATCCATTGATAGTTATAAAACCGGTGGAACGGTAAGGTACCATTCTCTGTACCTTCCGGAACCTTCCGCCATTGATACCTTTGCCTCCACTGTCGGCACCTTCACTTTTCCTGAGTAACGGTGACGTTTTACCCTCCCCCTGCAAGATAGGTTAGGGGCTGTCTGAAAAGTAGATAGATAGAGCTATAAAGGTTTTTTCGAGAGGTAGTTGATTGTAAATCAATTTTTTATGTGTTTATAACCTTTGTGGGATTTTATGTTCTTTTGACTTTTAGACAGCCTCCTTTTTTATACCGTCCATTTGCGAAGGCCGGATTGCACTGAGAATGCGCGTTCCGAACGAAGCAGAGGTAGTCCGGTCTTTCTCCGGATTTTTAAAATGCCGAATAATATTTTGCCTCTCACCTTGACTTCTTATTGATTTTAACTATTTTCAGGTAATGAAAGTGGAGCTTATTTTTATGTGAAGGATTGTTTCCTTTTTTTAATAAAAGCTTAAACATTTTTCAACCTGCAAAAGAAAAAAGGATTGTATTATGTAGAGGGAAATCGGGTTTTTTGAGTTAGTGTATATTTTCATGAATGGCATCAGAGCTTAGGAAGAACATCGAAAAAAAATGCAACACCCGGAAGAAGGAAAAGTCAGGTTCGCATATCACTTTCCTAACGGATGGTAGGGGTTCTTGTTGACTGTTTTCTAACAAGTCGGAAAATACCATTTAACTACGATTCAGGTAAGTATTGCAAGGGATAGTATTTTTCATTCAACTACACCATACAAATACTTAAAAACCATGCGAATAGCAATGTTTTCCTGGGAATCGCTGCATTCCATTAGTGTAGGAGGCGTAGCGGTTCACGTCACTGAGTTAGCTGCGGCACTTCAGCGTAGGGGACATGAAGTACATGTGTTTACTCGGCCGAGCTTTGGCAACGGTGGCTGGGGGCTCATCGATGGGGTGTATTATCACTTTTGCCCTTTTGATTTGCATCCTGACTTTGTACAAGAAGTAAACAATATGTGCCGGTCCTTTGTGCAACACTTTTTTGAAACCGAAAACGTATCGGGGCATTTTGATGTCGTTCATGCACATGATTGGTTGTCTTCCAATGCAGCCGTATGGGCCAAAGAAGAACGCCATAAAAAAATGGTCATGACCGTGCATTCTACCGAGTACGGGCGGTGTGGCAATCAATTTCACAACCACACTTCCGCGATGATCCGCGATCACGAACGGCACGGGACCTTTTGTGCCAACCGGGTGATTACGGTGTCGCATACCTTGCAAAAAGAAATTTCCTGGATGTATGAAGTTCCCGAGCAAAAGGTCTCTACCATTTACAATGGAGTACATGCAGCCCAATTTGACGGTTGGATTCATCCAAAAGATATCCGGGAGCAAATCGGGGTGGGACCCTTGGACCCGATGGCCTTATTTGTCGGACGGATGTCCGTGCAAAAAGGACCGGATATATTAGTCCGGGCCATACCGATGGTTTTACATTTTCATCCCGGAGCCAAGTTTGTCTTTGTAGGCGATGGAGCCGAACGTAGCTACTGTGAGCACCTTGCCAATCAGTTAGGTATAGAACATGCCGTGCGTTTTTTAGGCTACCGGAATGGAAACTTTCTGAAAAACTTGTTTAAATCCTCGGATTTGGTGGTGGTGCCCAGTCGCAACGAGCCATTTGGCATAGTCGTGTTAGAAGCCTGGAGTGCGGGCAAGCCGGTAGTGGCTACTCATAATGGAGGCCCTTCGGAGTTTGTGTCTCATGGCATTAATGGCTACAAAATTTACGATCATCCCGAATCAGTGGCTTGGGGAATCGGAACCATGTTTGCCGATTTTGACCATGCCCGTACAATGGGACGAAATGGCCGCTCCACCGTTGAATCCGTATTCACCTGGGACAAGATCGCGGAACATACGGAAGGAGTGTATCATTGTATTTAACCTCTGTTTTTGTCTCTTTGATAACAAGGTTCACAACGGGTGTATTTTGTTATCACTTTTTATTTGCCCGGTTCATCCGGATTCCCCTATCAAGATTGAAGAACGTTAGGAGAGAGTTTCTCCTGACAATTAAACAGAAGAAATTAGTACTTTTTATTAAATACAAAAAATCAAACATACTATGGAGTTTAGCCCAATTTCAGAATACATTGAAAACTTGCCTAACATCTGTGGTTCGGAGGGGCAGGTGGAAGAGGCAATGCGTCAAAAAGGACCTTACTATCTGCCCAATTGTAAGATTGATTTTGAAAAATTGAAAAGCGGTTTTGCGAATGCACTTCATATGCACCAACCGCTCATTCCTGCCGGAGGAAACGACTTGTCCACAGCGGCAGTCATTAGCAACCTCAAATACATGATGGATAATCAGCATATCCATGGCAATCACGATGCTCCGGTGTTTCTTTGGTGTTATAAGCGCATGGGTGAGCTTATTACGCAATTGGTCAGCGAAGGAAAGAATCCCCGTATTATGTTGGATTATTCCGGCTGTTTATTGTACGGTTTGTTGGATATGGGGGCTCATGATGTGATAGACAGTTTGAAAAATATCACTTGCAATCCGGAATATAACCATACGGTGGAATGGTTGGGTACGGGTTGGGGGCACCCGGTGGCTCCTTCCTCCCCCGTGCAGGATTTCCGGTTACACGTACAGGCATGGCAACATCATTTTGCTGCTATTTTCGGTTTTGAAGCCTTGAGCCGGGTCCGGGGCTTTTCTCCTCCGGAAATGGCCTTGCCGAATCATCCGGATGTTTGCTACGAATTTGTCAAAACATTAAAAGAATGCGGGTACAAATGGGTGATGGTACAAGAGCATTCTGTGGAAGAAGCGAAAACAGGAAAGGGAATTTCCAAACCCCATATCCCTCATCGATTGGTTGCGAAAAATTCCAAAGGGGAGCAGGTGGAGATCATCGCAATGATCAAAACTCAAGGCAGCGATACCAAAATCGTAGCGCATATGCAACCTTATCATGAAGCCCACGGACTGGGGCGTACAAAACTGGGTAAAAAAATCATCCCTCAATTGGTTTCTCAAATTGCCGATGGCGAAAACGGTGGAGTGATGATGAATGAGTTTCCGGATCATTTTATGTCCGGTATGCGGGACGCATCCTGGTCGGAAACAGCTCCGGTGAATGTGACGGAGTATTTGGAATACCTGGAAGCAAGTGGGGTGAAAGAAAGTCAATTTCCTGAAATACAGCCGGTGATGCAGCAGAAGATTTGGGACGAATTTAAAGAAGGGGCCGGTGAGAAAGCCTTGGAAAAGCTCATCAAAAAACTGGAAAAACAAGACGATCGCTTTCATATGGAAGGAGGTAGTTGGACCAATAACCTGTCTTGGGTGAAAGGGTACGATCATGTACTGGGCCCCATGGAAGAAGTTAGTGCCAAATTTGCCGAAACGGTTTTAAACAAGGTACCTAGCTCCGAACACCGCTATCGCAATGCCCTGTTCTATTTACTGACCAGCCAAACTTCCTGCTATCGCTATTGGGGGGAAGGTCGCTGGACGGATTATGGCCGGGAGTTATGCAGGAGGGCAGGCGATATTTTAAAGTATGATTTTTAATAAACTACAGAAAACTACACCAAGATTATGGCGCACGCTTTTTATGCTATCGGTTTGAACTTGCATCAGCCGCATGGAAACCTGATTGATTTAATTAATAACCAAAACTGGGAGGCCAAGCAGGTAGCCTTGGCTTATGAACGCATCCCCCGGTATGTCAAACAAAACTGGCCGGAGTCACGCATTCATGTGGCCTTTTCGGGAACCTTGTTGATGCAACTGACCGACCCGGGAGTCCGGGAAACCTTTCAACATACCATGGATTTCGAATGGTTGCTCCGGCAGTTTCACGAAGCCAATATCGAATGCCTGGGTTCCGGTTATACCCATCCGGTGTTTCCTTTGGTCCCTCAAGTCGACTGGGATACCCAATTGGGCCGCTATCTGGAGATGGCCAAAGCCGCTTTGGGGAGAGATTGGTTTCCGGGTTTTTGGCCCCCTGAAATGGGATTTTGTATGGAGATGATTCCTTACTTGAAAAAGTTTGGCTACCGCTATGTTGTCGTAGATATCGAATACATTGAACCCATTGATGAGATGAGTTGGCAGAAGCTCCGGTACCGTCCGCATGTGGCCCGGTACGGAGGAGAAGAGATAATTATAGTGCCTCGCGACCGGGAAATTTCCAATGCCCAACTGGCGGGCTTTGATCCGGGATGGTTTGCCTATGAAGTCGGGGAGCGCACAAAGCATTGCGATGACTTTCCCGCTTTAGTGACCAGCTGGAGTGATGGGGAAAACGGGGGCTGGTTTCGCAACTTGCGGGAGGAGTCGGGCTTCTGGGGCTGGTTTTACAAACCTATGTTGGATTGGCAAAGGGCCGGAGATTTGGCGCTGACTCAAATTTCGATCAATGAGTACCTGGACCGCTTTGGCTGGGAAGGGGAAGTAAAAGTGCATCCCGGAGCCTGGAATACCGATCATCATACCGGAAAAGATTTTGTGCAATGGACGGGATCTCTTTTGCAAAAGCGTGGTATTGACGAACTGCAACGCATCAGTAAGCTTTACCATGACAAGCGATGGGCCCATGCTCATAACGGTAATGAGCAAGAAGGGCACGATGTATTGGACCAGGCCTACTGGTATATTCTCAGAGCGGAAACCAGCTGTAATTTCTATTGGGGAAGTAAGTGGGTGCATAAAGCTTTTGACGATCTGGAACAGGCCGAACGCCTGATTGTCGCAGTTTAAGCACATTGTCACCCTATCCATAAAATACAGGTTAAAAAATGCGCGCTATATAGCGCGCATTTTTTAATAAATACGTGTTTGTAGAGGTATGTAAATAAAATCAAATCAGTGAGTTATATTTATCCTGTCAGCATCGCAGTCAAGCATTTGTTTTTTCCATAACAATAGGATGAAGAGGAACCGTAAAAAAGAATTGACTGCCTTTTTTCAATTCACTCTTTACCCAGATTTTACCGCCCATTTTGGTGACAAATTCCTGACATAAATCCAAACCCAAACCCATTCCTTTTTCCCCGTGAGTACCTTGGGTACTAAAATTAGAGTCGGCTTTGAATAAATCCGTAAAATGTTTGTTGGCAATGCCTACTCCCTGGTCTTTCACGGATATTTCTGCAAACTCATCGATTAGCTGGAAAGAAAGAACAATTTCACTTTTTTGCTTGGAAAATTTGATAGCATTGGATAACAGGTTACGCATAATCGTATTAAACATAGTGGGGTTTCCATACACCAATTGGCTGGAAGGTGCTTCCATATGTACCGTGATCTCTTTGGCTTTAAGTTGATGCTGTAATTGATGTAACACTTTTTCGAAAGTGCCGGGGATCTCTATATAATCAAAGTGAAAATGCCGTTTGCCCAACTGGTTTTTTGCCCAAGTTAATAATTCCATTTGTAGTTCCAGGGTATGGGCAAGGGTTCCGCAGCTTTTTTCCAATTGGAGTACTTGCTGTTGTTGGGATAAGTTCGCATACTTTTCCAGTGTGCTTTTTAGCAATTCATAGGCGCTTTTTAAAGAAGAGCGTAAATCATGGGAAATAAAAGAAATCAGTTTGTCCCTTTGGTTGTTGGATGCCAGTAACTCCTGGTTCATCCGGTCAATTTTTTCTCTTTGCACTTTGAGGGAAATATGGGCATCGATCCGGGCAATGAGCTCTTTGGGCCGGAAGGGTTTGGTGACATAATCCTGCCCTCCACAAGAGTAGGCTTCCAGGATGTCCATTTCATCGGCTTTGGCACTTAAAAAAATGATGGGGATATGCTTGGTGGTTTCATTTTCTTTGAGCAAGATACACACCTCATACCCGGACATATCGGGCATCATAATGTCCAGCAAGATTAAGTCCGGTAATTTTTCCTCGGCTGCCTGTAAGGCTAAACTGGCATTATGAGCAAATAACAGGCGGTAATACGGGTTCAGGACGGTGGCGGCCAATTGCAAATTTTGAGGTTGGTCGTCTACAATCAGTACGGATTTTTTTTCAGCTAAATAGTTCATAAACCGGAATCTTTTGGGAATATCTCTTCTACCCATGGTGTGAAGTAAGTCAATTGCTGACTGATGCCATGGATATCAAATTCTTGATAGCGATTGTTTAATTGACGGATATATTCCGTCATATAATCCAATTGATGTTGCGTGCAAAAGTCGGAGAGTTCTTCTATAAAAAGAGAAACATCATCCAAACTGACAATTTCGGCCAGGGCTTCGCTTCGTTGAGAAAACTGTGAGAGCAAGGCTTCCAAATGCGTACGGTTGACTTCCATACCCTGTTTGGGAATATTGTGCTCCAGAGCTGTTGTTTGAGACTCCGCAACTGAGTTTTGCATTTGGATTTCATTGGGCAAAAAGCGAGTAAGTTGTCTGAGTAACTCGGCCCGTGTAGTGGGCTTTCGTAGAATGCCGTCAAATTTACTCAACATCTTTTCCGGGTTATTGACCGAAGTAGATGCCGTAAAGGCAATGACGGGAATTGTTTGGGTGATTTCTTGGGCACGGAGGACTTCCAGGGCCTCTTCTCCGTTCATTTCCGGCATTAAGAGATCCATTAAAATGATATCGGGAATCACTTGACTGGCTTTTTTGACGGCCTCCACACCGTTTTCGGCCACATGTAATTGGAGGTCGTATTGTTTCAAATAGGTTTTTATCAATTTCTGGTTGATGGGAAAATCATCCACAATCAATACTTTGGAATGGAAAAATTTGACCTTTTTATCGTTCCAATCAAAAGAGGCGTCTTGCTTTATTGGTTCATCCGATGTGGGCAAGTCTTCAAAATGAAGGGTAAAACTACAGCCTCTTCCTAGCGCACTCTGTAAATGAATGTTACCGCCCATCAACTCTACCAGGCGTTTGGTGATGGCCAGCCCCAAGCCTGTTCCTTTATTTTTTTTGGTGAGTACCGTACGCACTTGCCAGAAAGACTCAAAGATTTTTTTGTGGTATTCGGGTGAGATCCCAATTCCGGTATCTTTCACTTGGATGGAAATGCCGTAGAGCAATTGTTTACGGTTAAAATTTTCCAGGGCCAGTTGTACCGTCACTCCACCTGCATCGGTGAACTTGATGGCATTGCCGATTAAGTTGATGAGAATTTGTTTGAGCCTGACCTTGTCCATCATCAACGATTGGGGAAATCCCATAGGCACTTTGATATTCAAGTACAAGGATTTTTTTGCGGTTTCGGTAGCAAAAAGCTGTTGCAAATCATTGATTAATTGCGGAAGATTGACTGCCTCCGGGTTGATTTCTACCCGCCCGGATTCGATTTTGGACAGGTCCAGTAAATCATTAATTAAATTCAAAAGGGTATTGCCACTGGTGAGAATGGTTTCCAAATGACCTTTGGCTATAGGGTCGCTAATGGTATTGTAAAGGACTTCGGAAAATCCCAGGATAGCATTCATGGGAGTCCGGATTTCGTGGCTCATATTAGTTAAAAATTCACTTTTGGCTTTGTTGGCATCTTCGGCCAGTTGTTTGGCCCTTCGCAGTTCGGCCTCTGTTTGTTTCCGGGTAGAGATGTCTTCGGTAAACATCAGAATCCCTCCGATCTGATTATCGAGGTTATACCAGGGGCGGATTTCCCATTTGATCCACTGGATGGAGCCATCCGCTCGCTCAAAGCCGTCTTCATCCCGTCTGTTGACAGCACCTTGTAAGCATTCTTGGTATATGGCCTTTAGTTCTTCTTTGGTACCGGGAAATACTTCGTAATGTGAGCGCCCGATAATATTTTCTTCTTTTAATTGATAATCTTTTAACCACTGTTTGGAAATGGTCAGGTACCGCATTTGTTTATCAAACATGGCAATGGCTGAGGGCGCTTGTTCCACAAAAACTTTATTCCGGTTGGCATTTTCAACTATTTGTTTATCCGCAATTTTCAAGGGTGTAATATCCCAGTTGGTGCCCACCATCCGGACGGCATTCCCTTGTGTATCATAGTAGATTTTGGCAATGGCTTTAATATAATGTACGGATGTGTCCGGCCAGACAACCCGGAATTCGGTATTAAATTCTTTTCCTTCCAGAAGGGCTTCTTGTACCTCTTCCCGGCTTCGCTCCTTGTCCTCCGGATGCAAGCCTGCTTCCCAGGCTTCGTAAACCCCGGTAAATTGATTTTCCGAAATGCCGTAAAGTGCATACATGGCATTGTCCCATACCAATACATTATTGATGATGTCCCAATCCCAGATGCCTATGTTGGCTGCCTGGGTAGCTAACATGAGGCGTTCGGTTACCTGATGCAGTTTTTCCTCAGCTTCCCGGTATTTGGAAAGGTCCTGGATGCAAACGGAGAAGATCGTGTTCTTTTCAAGGGGGAGGGGAGCCAAGTTGACTTCTACAGGAAACGTGGTGGAATCTTTGCGTTTGCCAAATAAGTTTGACAGGCTCTGGGACTCGGCATCTTCAAAAAAAATTGAACGATGGGTTTGATGTGCGTTTTTGAATTGGTTGGGGAGCAGTATCTCTACTGCTTTTCCGATGAGTTCTTTCTTGCTTTCATAGCCAAACATGAGAATCGTCTGCCGATTGAGTTGCACAATTTTTCCTGACTGATCCACAAGTAATATCGCATCTGTCAATGTATCCAGAAACAGCCTGAAAAGGTGTGCGTTTTGCTTGAGTTGCTTTTCAAAAACTAAATTCGAGTTTATCATTATTGAATATGAAAACGATATCTGTAAAAAATAAAGAAGTGACAGGTGACAAGCTTCTTGCCTGTTCTGATGAGTGTATGCCGGGTGGAAAACCAGCTTGTGAAAAGGAAAATCAGGTGATTGGGTTGGATTATTTGTATACTTGTTTCTACTTATTAATATATGGAATTGCAGTGATTTATCCTAATGGGAGGAGGGGTAATTTTTTGCTGGAATGTTGGGAGGTGAATAAGTAGATAATCAAAAAAAGGATCCTCTCTGAGGGAAAAATAAAGAAGACAGGGGTATGAATACCGGACAGACCCGCTTCTCTTTTTGTAAAAGAAATATTACGGACTTAAACCTTTGAAATGCGGTAGGTAAAATTACTCCGTGTTTAATCTTCCAAAAAACGGATCATTTCGAGTTTGAGTTTGGAAAATCCGGCTCTTTGATACGCTCTAATGGCATTGGGGTTTTGGTCATATACATCCAGGCGCGTCTCCCTGATTTGCTTCGACCGGAACCAGCCGTTCAGTCGGTTAATGATCTGCTCGCCAATGCGGTTTCCGCGGTAGTCTTTTGCCACAAACATAAACCCGATATAACCATATTTTCCTTCGGCCTGTTTTTCGGTGTTTTCTTTGATTTTTCCATAACCGCAACCGACCACTTTTTGGTCCGTCACAGCTACCAGAAATTCAACATCCGGGGAGTGGATTAATTCGGGAAGGTTGTAATAGTAAATTTTCTCGTCCCTTTTCATGGACAGATCCATAGGAAGCTCATGTTGGATCAGCTCTTGTTCAAATGTTAATAATACTTCTATGTCACTCAATTCTGCTTTCCTGAAGTGGATGGTCATCGTTTTCTATGGTTTAGGAAATGTGGATTATGGATATTTAGCTTAAAATTAGTTGAAGGGTTTGTATTTTGCACAAAAAACGGCTGGTATTTTTATAAAATGTTTATAAACTAAACAATTGTCTTGCTGGTGCAAAAACACCTCAGCAAAAAAGAGGCTGCCCGAAAAGTCAAAAGAACATAAGATACCACAAAGATCCTAAGACATAAAGAGGTGTAAATATTTGATTTGTAATTCGTTGTTCCTGTCTAAGCCTTAGTACCTCTGTAGCGATTATATGTCGTCTTTTTAGACAGCCTCTTTTTGCAACGCCTTATATGGCATTTTACCAATCGTAATCCCTTATCTTCATTTCATCCATACACCGGTTAAATGTCCTGACTTTCTGGTTGTACACATCTACTATCCATTCCATATCCTTGTCCAGTTCGGCCAACAAGAGAAGGGCGTCTCCATTTTTATTCGCAGTCCATAACTTACTCTTTCCGCTTTCCAGGTTTCGCTGGCAAATCAATAGTTTGTCCAAAGGAGATCTGGTTTCTATATCATAATTGTTTTGAATCTTGTGACTGTAACACCGGTTATATTCCATCCCTTTTTCCTTCTTATCGTAGGCGGTTTCAAAGAGAAAATGAGTGATTACCTCTTGTTCGTTAACCTGCTCAAATAGCGTTTTGCTTTGTTGATTATTTATATCATATATGACAATATTGGCAACTTTCGATTTGTCCTGTTCCTCTTCTTTCTTACTTCCCATCAGGCTTTTGGTGCGTATATAGGGATGCAGTGAGAGGTAAAATAGGTTGTATTGACGGTCGTACTCTTCCGTAGTGCGATTAGGTTCAAATTTCGATTTCATATAAGAAGTGTTCAAAATGCTCTTTGTTTTTGGGTTAATGATGAATTTTCAGCTTACATGAATAGGGCTTCTTCTCAGGTTTGGAGTGATGAAGTAAAGCCTGGCCAAGAGATAGAAAGAATGCATGGGTTGCCTTCCCGGAAAGTTAAACCTTTTTCCGTTTCCTATCAACAAATCGTATCCTTTGGAAACCGTTTATTGTTTTGTGATAATCAACCGACCGGTTACTTCAATAAGTTTTCCTGATTCTTTGTCTTTAAAGAAATAACCATCGCTATTTTGTTCGCTCAACACTTTGCCACTGCTGATCCAGGTCCGGGCAACGGTGCCGTCACAGTTAATCATTTCTACTTTAAACTCATCACCAAATCCACCGATTCTGGCGCGTGAAGCATCCGTACAAGAAATAAAACCTAGTACGATACTGAAGAGGATTGCGAATTTGACTATTTGATTTTTCATGGATAATGTACTTTTATATGTTATGTGTAAGAACAATACTCAAATGAGCTTGATTGTCAAACTAGGAGGAGGCCTGTTGGTTGAATGAGCAACTGGGTGAAAGGGTGAGTTACCCGGAAACAGTAAAAAGCAAACACTGTGTTGAGCTTTATGGCTAACTTTTTTGCAATTTCTACTCACTCATTCAGTATTTCATTCTGAACATCCGTAATACTCCGTAGCTTGGACAAAGCGAGGTTGTTGATCTTTTAGTTCTTTCTCTTTCGTGTTTTCTCTTACTACCATGGCTTTCATTTGTGTAGAAACCCGGAACATTGGCTTTATACAAAAGTAACCTTTCAATAAAGACCTTGTATCCCCTTTTTCAGGGAAGCTAGAAAATAACTGGAAAGGGTCAATGAATTGAATAAGGTTTTGTAGTTTTACTCTAAATACAAACAGTCAATTTCCTTAATCAAATAACAATAGCTGACAATGTCCATGAAACGATACTTGTTCATCGTGTTCTTCTTTTGTATTTCATTCAATGGGACTCAAGGGCAATCTTTGCCAGACACGGTCTCCGAAAAAGCAATTATCAGTTTATTAACCTGTGAAGAAGGGGAGGAGTTATACGCAGCTTTCGGACACAGTGCCTTGCGTGTCCGGGATTCGTTAACGGGAATAGATGTCGTTTTCAATTACGGGACATTTAATTTTCGAGAACCTAATTTTTACGGGAAATTTGTCCAAGGCCAGCTTTTGTATTTTCTCAGTACGGGTTCGTTTCAGCGCTTTTTACAAAGCTATCAAGCCGATAACCGGGGAGTAACCGAACAGGTTCTTAACCTGGATACGCTTCAGACAAAGGAGCTTTATGCCAAGCTTCTGGTGAACCTCAAGCCGGAAAATAAATATTATAAATACGATTTTTTCTATGACAACTGCACCACCCGTTTATGGGAATTGATTAAGCCGGAAAACAATGAGGACAAGGCAGAGGAAATCTCTCCGGAGGCAACAATGAGCTTCCGGGATTATATTCACCCGTATTTGGAGTCAAAACCTTGGGTACGCTTCGGAATCGATATTTTGTTAGGACAGCCTACCGATTTGGCCACTGTTCAAAATACGGCCCAGTTTTTACCGGATAATTTAATGCATACCCTTGAGTATTTGGAATACGGAACCAAGCCCGTAGTAAAAGCAACAGTGCAATTGTTTGAATCGAAACCTGTCAATCAAGAGGAAAGCCAATTTATTCCCTATGTGTTTTTTTGGGGCTTGTTCGGAGGAGTATTAGTGTTGTTTGCCATTGAAGTGTATTTCAATTTACACTTTCATTGGATCGACCGGCTACTGTATTTGTCAACCGGCTTGATAGGTTGTCTGATTGTTTATTTGTGGTTTATTTCCGATCATCAAGCGACCAATCAGAATCTACATTTGCTTTGGGCCTTCCCGGTAAATCTGTATTTTGTTTTTTTCCCTAAAAAGAAAACGCTCTATCATATTGTATATGGCCTTGCCATCACCGGACTTTTATTAGGCTTCCCTTGGCTTCCGCAAAATTTTCCCGTAGAAGTGATTCCGGTCCTGTTGGTATTGCTCTTACGCTTGGTCCGGTTAGCCATGTCGGAAAAGAAAAAAAAGGGCAATATAAAATACTCCATGCAGGCATAATTTTACCGCTAAAATTCCATGATTTTTTGCTAAAAGCATTCTTACAGGAAAGGGCAAAGGAGTGTTGTCATATTTGTAAATAAACGCCTGTATTATTACGAAAATGTAAAACTTTTCCTTTCCGGGTTTTATATTTTCAAATCACCTATGCTTGTATATACTTTTGCACTTGTATTAAGAGGCAAGCTCCTCTGCAATTGTTTGATCAAGAATTAAATCCTGTTGAAACCTAGAATTATCCGAGGCACCTCCTTTTTGGTGATTGTTATACTCCATATGGTGTTTATTGCCTCTATTTTATTCGAAAAGATAAATACTACGCCCATATTGGTCATCATGTGTATGATATCCGTATTTGTGACGCTGGCATATGTAAAAGTCCCCTTACGGCATGATACCCATTTTATGGACGATTTTTCCGTAGTGCTTTTGGTTGCTTTGGGAGCCGCCATTTCCTATTATTTCAATATTCAATTGGGGCTTGGCCCTGTCCTTTCGGTAGGACTGATAGGAACCGTTGCTTCTTTTGTTCCCAAGATCAATAAGAAGTCGGAGCGGTTGCAATTGGTCCCCGGCTCTATTTATTGCGGTTCGTTTATCGGCATGACCAAACCCTCCATCGCTACGGATTGGCACTTTGTATTGTTGGCGGGGACGCTGGCAGGAATCTTACTTGTCTTCTCAAAAGGTGTTTTTCATGGAATGGGCGGGAAGTTGGGCACCATTGCGTTTGGAGGGGTTGCCCTGGCATCTTTATTTCTCTTTTTGTTTTTTTAGGAGGGTTATGGAAAATTTGATATTGGTAACTACCGGCATCGTGGCGGCTTTGGTCACTTTTATAGTAAATGAAAAATTAAACCAAGGGCCGGTGCGTGCATCCGCCATCGTATCTCTTGTAGTAGGAAGTTTTTTTTACTGGTTTCCCGAAGAACTTTCAAACGAACTTACGCAAAATATCCCCATCGTTTTTATTGGGGGGTCTTTCATCGGAATGGTTTCTTCCAACATCATTTCCAACTATTGGATGATAGGAATTTCGGGGGCAATCTTTTCCTTTTTTTATCTGAATGCCAGTAACTTTTTCAATGGGTACGGGGGGACTTTAGGGACTGCCGCCTGTATTTCGTTACTGGTTACACTCTCTTTACCGGTAATTACCAAAAAGCACCGTATAGTCAACGGGTTTTTAATCTTAAGAGGTTTGATTTTAAAACGGAAGAAATAAGGTACGTTTTGCGTATGGAAAATTTGCAGTTCGTAGAAGGCTGATTGAATTTTTTGGAGTTGAAAATGCCTGGTCTTCAGGTTTTGTGAGATTACTTGTATCACCCCAAAAAGATAATATTATTTTTACTCTTCTTTGGTAACGAAGAAGTTTTATAGATTAATTTTGGTTGTTTTTCCTTCATAAGCCAAAATGCCATGTCTTTTAAACAAAAATTATTTGAGGTCATTCAACCTGGTAGAGAAGACCAAACTCTTAGCCGGAGGTTTGACTATTTCATTTATGGCCTGATTGTACTCAATGTGCTGGCAGTGGTAATTGAGTCTTATAGTTGGCCGGAAGAGTGGTTTCGACAATTTTTGCGTGGATTTGAATTTTTTTCAGTGCTCGTATTTTCCTTGGAGTATGGGATGCGACTCTGGACCAGTGATTTGCTTTTTCCTAAGAAATCAAGAACGCTGGCATTGTTTAGCTTTGTCTTTTCCGCGTACGGCCTGATCGATCTCTTGGCCATTTTGCCATTTTACCTTCCTTTTTTTATTCAAATAGACTTGCGTTTTGTCCGGATGCTTCGTTTGTTGCGTTTGTTGAGAATTTTAAAACTCAAGCGGTATTCCCGTTCACTAAAGCTGGTAAGCGAGGTGTTTTCGGAAGTCAAAGCTGATTTGGCTGTTACGGTTTTTATCACTTTTTTGCTGTTGATCTTTGCCGCTTCCATCATGTACAATGTGGAAGGAGATGCACAGCCTGAAAATTTTTCGAACATAGGGCAGGCTTTCTGGTGGGCAGTGGCTACCTTAACTACAGTGGGCTATGGTGATATCTACCCGATCACCCCCTTGGGCAAATTGCTCAGTGGTTTAATTGCATTGTTGGGGATTGGTGTAGTGGCTCTGCCTACGGGAATTATCAGTTCCCGTTTTATCGAAAAAATTCAAACGAGGGACCAACACAAAAATACCCGCAAGACAGAGGATGAAATCTGTTTTTGTCCGCATTGTGGAAAGAAATTAAAAGAGTCTCAGAAATAAGATATCGAAGTGAATTAATCTTTTCCTTTTTGCTAAAAAATGTTTCAAAAAGGCCTCCTCTGTGTTACTTTTTTCAACAATAGCTTTGGCTATTCTCTTCAAAAAGTGCCTTGATGAGCCGATTTTGATTCCATGTTCGGTCAAAAACTATACGTTTAATTCTACTTCATCATTAAATCTACTATACTCATGAAACACACAGTGATTTTTGATATGGATGGAGTAATCATTGACTCTGAACCCATTCATATGGAGATTGAACAAGCAATGTTTGATGCATACAATATCCGTTTGACGGAAGCGGAACATACCGGTTTTGTTGGGACTTCCACCAAAAATATGTGGCAGACCTTGAAAGAAAAATTTGCATTGGCTCCTACCGTGGAGGAGCTGGTATATCAGAACCGGAAGTATTTTTTAGATTATTTGAAAAGCCATCCAGCTATTCAGCCTATCGAGGGAGTTAGACCCTTGGTAGAAGCGCTGAGTACCATGGGGCATACCTTGGTATTGGCGTCTTCGGCCGGAAGAGAAAATATCGAAACCGTTTTAGAGCGACTTGAATTGACCGGACATTTTCCGGTACAAGTAAGTGGAGACGAACTTCCCCACTCCAAACCCCATCCGGAAATATTTTTAAAAGCGGCCGGTTTAGTGAAGGTGCTCCCGGAGCATTGCCTGGTGATTGAAGATTCGGCCAATGGAGTGAAAGCGGCCAAAGCGGCCGGAATGAAATGCATCGGCTTTCAAAATCCCAATTCAGGAAACCAAGATCTTCGTAAGGCCGACTTGATCGTAAAGAAAATGACCGAAGTGACTTTGGATGTGGTACGGCAACTGCTACGGTAGAAGATACTGTTTTGGCAATATAGTTACTATCTCTGTATACAATTGACCCAAAAGTAAGTGATGTGTTTTCTCTGAAAAATTTCCTTCTTCAAGGTTGAGGTTCTCTATTTCTTTTTTTCCTTTTAAAAATCTTACTTCAACCACGGGAATCCGTTTTTTTTACATAAAATTACAAGACCGTAAATAGCTTACGGTCTTGTGCTATATTCTTGCACACATCAATCTTCTAAATCAGACTAAACCTATACCTTTTAATATGTTGCTAAGTGAAGAGCAAGTTACAGCACTTGCACCGGATACCAGCTCTGTTAAAGCCGGAAAAGGGTTGGCTTCTGCTGCTAAGTGGCCTTTGTTGGGAGTGAACGAGAAAGCTTTGTGGGGGCATTGCAAAGGAAGCGGCAAACGCCCGTACCAAACACAGGTTGACCTGCAGAACATTGCTTTTAAATGCTCATGCCCCAGCCGGAAGTTTCCTTGTAAACATGGTCTCGGTTTATTGTATTTGTATGCCCGTGATACTGCTGCTTTTGCTCAGGCTGAGACGCCGGACTGGGTGAGCGAATGGTTGGACAAACGCAATGACAGGGCTGAGAAAAAAGCAGAGAAAAAGGCCAAGCCCGTAGATGAAAAAGCCCAGGCCAAACGAACGGAAGCCCGGATGAAAAAAGTCCATGATGGGGTGGAGGAATTACAAATATGGATGAAGGACCTCATCCGTAACGGCTTGTTGAATATTCCCAACCGAGCCTATGAATATTGGCAAGCGCCTGCCAAACGCATGATTGATGCCCAGGCACCGGGCTTGGCCGGCAGACTAAAGGCTTTGGGCAATATCAATTATTTTGACGACCAATGGACGGAAGAACTACTCCAGCATTTAGGCCAACTCTATCTGTTGACGGAGAGTTTTAAAAATTTGGAAGCGCTACCCGAAGATTTTCAGGAAGAAGTAAAAAGCCTGATCGGCTTTAACCAAAATAAAGAGGAGCTTCTCCAACAGGAAGGGGTACAAGACCAGTGGCTGGTGCTTTCCCGGACTTTGGAAGAGGAAGAACAACTAAAAGTTGAGCGTAATTGGCTGTATGGTCAAAAGTCGAAACGCTTTGCGTTGGTGCTTCAATTTTTTGTGCGGACACAAGTCTCGGAGTTGAAATTAATGCCAGGTACTTCTTTTCAAGGAGAGTTGGTGTTTTATCCGGGAGTTCATCCTTACCGGGCTTTACTCAAACAGCAGGAGCCTGTAAAGGTCGCATCCGAACCTGTATTTGAAGAAGAATTGAGTAAGGCCATGCTTAGCTTTGCAGATGCTGTGATCCGTAACCCCTTTCATGAAAAAATTCCTTTATTGTTGGGGAATATGCATTTTGTCCATCGGCAAGAGGCAAGTTTCTTCATGGACCAAAAGGGCAAAGCGGTATATGTACAAGCCGATGAACGGATGAAAATGCAATTGTTGGCCATTACGGGAGGGTATCCATGTCAGGTATTTGTATTGGCTGATGATAAGGAAGTACAGCCCAAAGCAGTATGGGTGGGAGAACAGTTTTATCCTTTGACTTTTTAGAAACTATAAAACAGGGAGCCAGGCTGAAGAAACCAAGGAAACATGGGTTCTGGTGCTTCGCTTAAAGTATGATAAACGCAGCGCATTATTGCATGCTTGTGGGTAGTAAATAATGCCTTGCCAAAATAAACCGGAACGTATGCAGTTCAAAACCAATTTAATCAATAATGCTTTGTTGGGCACCGGGAAAAAGCCTTTGAACGTAAAGGAATTTCCGGCTGAATTACAAGAAAGCCTTCACAAAGTAAATCAAAAAGAAGGGGACGATGAAGACCGTTTTTTAAATGCAGCGGCTCTTACATTCAATTATATCCGTGCAGGTGTGCAGGTCGCAGAGGCCTCTCTACCCATTGATCCGGTAGAAGACGAAACACGTCCTTATTGTTCGGGTAAAGCCGTTCAGATTTTTCGTGATCTTCTTCAAAATAATTATCCTAACCTGATATGGTTTTGGTGCAAATTGTGTGATCAACAAAATCAAATTGTACAGCCTCAGGTTTTACCGGAATTCTTTGATTGGGCGGCTTCAGGTAGGGCGGCCGGTAAGAAGAAATATCTCGACCTGTTCAAATCGGTCATTGGAAAAAGAGGTGAATGGCTTTCCAATTATAACGAAGACTGGAAGTTTGTACAAAAAGGAGGATTGTTGGATGATTGGGAAACCGGTACGTTGCACCAACGCATTACTTATTTGAAAGCATTGCGGGAAAGCGATCCGGAGGCAGCACTCGAAAAGATCCAATCCATTTGGAAAGAAGAAAATGCCGCAGGCCGTTTAGAACTGATGGTTCCTCTGAGAGTCAATCTATCCGAAACAGACCTTGATTTTTTGACCCTTTTGTTGAAAGACCGGAGTGCCAAAGTCCGGGAGGAAGCCATTGAGTTATTGAGGCGGATTCCCGGTTCGGAAATCCATCAAATGTATCAAGAGGTTCTGTCACTTTCCATCCGGTTGGAGCAAAGTATAGGGGGAAAGAGTACCGTGAAAATAAAGCTGAGCATTCCTGATGAAAAGGCTCTTTTTAAGACGGGCATTGAGGACCTCAGTGGCAAGAAGTCCCTGAATGATGAGGACCATATCCTGGCACAATTGATTGCCGAAGTGCATCCTTCTTTTTGGGAAAATCATTTCCAGCTAAGCAAGGAAGAAATTGTAAAACAATTTGCTTCGAAAGGAGAGTTAAGGACATTTCAAGCGGCTTTGGGAATGGCCGTGAGCAAGTATGAGGAGAAAGAATGGGCTTTGAAAATCCTGGAGCAATTCCCTCATCCCAATATAAGTTTGCTTTCCCTTGTGGAGGAAGAACACCGTAGAAAGTTTGCACCTAAAATGATCAATTCCAACTTTATGGATGAACTGATCAGTGCTTTGGCTACCGACAGTCTGCAAGAATGGGATCTTCGTTTATGCCGGAAGATGATGTCTCAGTTCGTACAAAGACTCTATCATTTTAATAAAGCTTTTTTTGAAAGTATTTGTATGTATTTACCGGAAGCGATCATTCGGGAATTGGAGCAATTTACTCCGACAAAAGAATGGGAAAAGAATCATTGGGGAAAATTGTCTTCAGAGCTACAAAATTTAATTACAATAAAAGAACAAATAAAACAAGCATTCAAAATATGAGTACGATACTTCGCCAACATGCCGAACAACAGTTTCAGGAAGAACTGGAAGAACTGAAAAAAAACGAAAGCGGAAATGTACCTGCCAACTGGCAACTTTCTCCTCAGTCAGTAGTCACATACCTTTTGGGGGGAAAGCTGAAAAACGGCTTTGAGGTTTCCCCTAAATATATAGGAAATCAGCGCTTGATAGAGATTGCCGTAGCCACCCTTACTACCGACCGGGCCTTGTTATTGTACGGTTTGCCGGGTACGGCCAAGTCCTGGGTGTCCGAGCATTTGGCTGCCGCCATCTCCGGAGACTCCACCATGATCGTGCAAGGAACCGCCGGTACGGGAGAGGAAGCTATCCGTTATGGTTGGAATTATGCCAAACTCCTGGCGGAAGGCCCTTCGGAAGGGGCACTGGTGCGCACGCCGGTGATGCGGGCCATGGTAGAAGGAAAAGTAGCCCGTATCGAAGAACTTACCCGGGTAGCTTCGGATGTACAGGATACCTTGATCACCATCCTTTCGGAAAAAACGATGCCGGTGCCCGAACTGAACACCGAAGTACAAGCAGTACGGGGGTTCAATGTCATTGCTACGGCCAACAACCGGGACAAAGGGGTGAACGAATTGTCCAGTGCCTTGAAACGAAGGTTTAACACCGTGATCTTACCATTGCCAAATTCTGTGGAAGAGGAAATTGACATTGTAAAACGCAGAGTGGAAAGCTTTGAAAAAGTAATGGAGCTACCTGCTGAAAAACCGGCATTGGAAGAAATCAGAAGAGTGGTGACCATCTTCCGGGAGCTGCGCAACGGGATCACCGATGATGGCAAAACCAAGCTGAAATCTCCTTCGGGCACCTTGAGTACTGCCGAAGCCATTTCAGTGATGAACAACGGCTTGGCCATGGCCGGTTACTTTGGCGATGGCGTCATCAAAGCGGCTGATTTGGCCGCAGGAGTGATCGGTGCAGTGGTAAAAGACCCGGTACAAGATAAAATCGTATGGCAGGAATATTTGGAAACGGTGGTCAAACATCGCGACAACTGGAAAGATATTTACCGTAGTTGCCGGGAGTTAATTTAAATCCCCACAAACGTTTAAAGTACAGAAAATAGAAGAAGGATTGGAGGAAAGAGGGAAGGAATGGGCGAATACCCACTGACCTACCCTCTGAACCCTAAAAATCAACTTACACCAATATGGCAGTTCATTTATTAGGCATAAGACACCATGGCCCTGGCTCGGCCCGTAACGTGGCCGCTTATTTGGAGGAGCTACAGCCGGATATCATTCTGGTGGAAGGTCCTCCGGAAGCGGAAAGTTTACTGGAATGGGTGGCTCATGAAGAGATGAAACCTCCGGTGGCATTGCTTGCCTATTTGCCTGATACTCCCCAACAAGCCGTTTTTTATCCTTTTGCCGAATTCTCCCCGGAATGGCAAGCGATCCAATATGGGCTTCGGAAGGAAGTACCTGTAAAATTCTGTGACTTGCCCCTGGCAAATAGTTTTGCTTTACAAAAAGAGCCGCCGGCAGACGAGGCAACTTCTACGGAAGATAATACCGAGGGACAGAAAGAAGAAGCCTCTGTAGCGGAAGGTACATTTCCTGAAGTAGCTCGTGACCCTTTTAGTTATCTGGCAGAAGCCGCAGGACATAGTGATGGAGAAAAATGGTGGGAGAGGAACTTTGAAAGCCGGAAAGACAATAGCGAAATCTTTGAAGCTGTGCAGGAGGCCGTAACGGCTTTGCGCGAAGCTTTTCCCAATAAGGACAACCAACGGGAGCAGTTACGGGAGGCATGGATGCGAAAAGTGATCCGGACCGCCCAGCGGGAAAAATACGAAAATATTGTGGTCATTTGTGGGGCCTGGCATGTGCCTGCTTTGGCCGATATGCCCAAACAAAAGGAAGACAATGCGCTATTGAAAGGCCTGACAAAAGAAAAGGTCCAAACCACCTGGATCCCTTGGACCTACGATCGCTTGGCATATCAAAGTGGTTACGGAGCAGGGGTTTTATCTCCCGGATGGTATGAGCATTTGTGGAAACACCCCCACGATGACGGTACCTTATGGATGAGTAAGATCGCTCAGTTGTTGCGGTCAAAAGATATGGATACCTCTGTGGCGCATATTATTGAAACCGTACGCCTGGCCAACTCCCTGGCCGCTTTGCGGAATCAAAGCCAGGCAAGTTTGGAGGAATTCAACGAAGCCGTCACTACCGTGATTGGTTTTGGGGATGATGTTTTATTACAATTGATCCGCGAGGAGTTGATTGTCAGCAATCGGTTGGGAGAAGTGCCTTCGGAAGTTCCCAAAGTTCCTTTGTTGATCGATGTGGAGCGGATGCAGAAATCCTATCGCTTAAAGCCCACTACCGGGATAAAGCAACTAAAACTGGATTTGCGAAAAGAAAATGATCTGGCGAAAAGTATCTTTTTGCACCGGCTGAACCTCCTGGGTATCCCCTATGGACTGATCAGCCGGAACAGCGGTAAAGGGACCTTTAAAGAAGAGTGGAACCTGCTATGGGAGCCGGAGTTTGTCGTGCAACTCATTGAAAAAGGCATTTGGGGAAATACATTGTTGGAAGCTACTACTAAGTACTTGTCTCACAAAGCTTCTGAGGTGCAAAGTGCATCGGAGTTGATTTCCTTACTTGAACAGTCCATCCCATCCGACTTGCCGGATTCCGTGGGAAGTATGGTGCGTAAGCTCGATTCCCTGGCTGCGACTACTACGGACATTACCGAATTGATGAAGTCGATTCCCGGTTTAGCAAATGTATTGCGCTATGGCAGTGTCCGGAATACGGATTTCACTGCCCTGAAAACCATGTTCGATTCCATTGTCACCAGGGTTTGTATAGGGGTTCCCATGGCTTGTGTGAATATTGATCACGATGCTGCCGGAAAGCTATTGGAATTCTTGGAAGAGATTGATCATGCACTTTCCCTGGTACAGGAAGAGGAATTGGATGAAAGATGGCAAAGTGCCTTATTGAAAATCCAAGGTTCACATCAGTCCAATGCTCTGGTCGCCGGGTACGCAACCCGTTTGCTAATGGATAAAACGGTGATGGAATATCCGGAAGTAGAAAAGCAATTAAGTTATTATTTGTCAGTGACCAACGCTCCGATTGAAGCGGCTTATTGGTTTGAGGGTTTTTTGAGATCTTCGGGAACCATCTTATTGTTGGATGACAAGCTTTGGGAGCTAATGCACAATTGGGTGGCTTCTATTCCGGAGGATAGTTTTATTGAGTTATTGCCCGTATTACGAAGAACATTTGCTGAGTTTACTCCGGCCGAACGCACAAAAATCGGTGCTAAGGCCAAAGGAACCGGTACCCGGACCAACATGCCTGTCGCAGCTACCCGGGACGAAGATTTGAACTCCGGACAAGCCCGGAAAATTCTCCCGGTCATCGAAAAGTTATTGGGAGTATCGGCTGAATAAGCATGTTATGGTTGGGAAATGTGAGGGGTGTGAATCAATAGCCTTGTCTACTTTTTGTGTCAAGACAAAACGTAAGAGTCCGCCTGGCAAATGACAATAAAGAATTTATATGAGAGGTAAAGTAACGCAATTTACCTTCTCTAAAAAATATACATATGAACGAAGAAGCAACTTTACGCAAATGGCGCCTGATATTAGGCAACCATCAAAATGATGGAACAGGCTGTCAGTTGAATGGTTTGGATAAAAAAATAGATGCTTCACTGGAAGCTTTGTACGAAAGCGACCGGAGGGGAGGACTGGGCGCTTCGGCTCCAAATGTCAACCGGTGGTTGGGCGATATCCGGGAGTTTTTCCCGACTTCAGTGGTGAAGGTGATGCAACAAGATGCCATCCAACGCTTGAATCTGACCTCTCTGTTGATGGAAAAAGAAATGCTGGAATCCGTAGAAGCCGATGTACATATGGTGGCGACTTTGATGACGTTGAGCCGGGCCATTCCTGAAAAAACCAAAGACACTGCTCGACAAGTGGTGAAGAAAGTGGTGGATGAATTGTTGCAAAAACTTTCCTCACCCATGCAACAGGCAGTTACCGGAGCATTGAACCGCTCTTCCAAAAACCGGAGACCCAAGCACAATGAAATCGACTGGAAATCCACCATCGAGAAAAACCTGAAGCATTACCAACCGGAATATAAAACCATTATTCCGGAAGTCAGGATTGGCTTTGGCCGGAAACGAAAAGCCATGAAAGATGTGGTGCTTTGTCTGGACCAAAGTGGTTCGATGGGAACATCTGTGATTTACAGTGGGATTTTCGGATCGGTCATGGCTTCCATGCCGGCGATCCAGACCAAGATGGTCGTGTTCGATACGGAAGTAGTGGATTTGACGGATGATTTGCAAGACCCTGTGGATTTGCTTTTCGGGGTTCAATTGGGCGGTGGAACCGATATTCACAAGGCAATAACCTATTGTGAATCCATCATCACCAAACCTTCGGACACGGTGATGGTCTTAATTACGGACTTGTACGAAGGTGGGAACCAACGGGAGATGCGCAAAAAGATGGTGAATTTAGTACAAAATGGCACTCAGTTGATCGTGTTATTGGCTCTCAATGACGATGGGGCCCCGTATTATGATCACGGAAACGCTCAATTCCTGGCCGATTTGGGGGTACCTGTGTTTGCCTGTACACCGGATAAATTTCCCGATATGATGGCTGCTGCCCTAAGTAAACAAGATTTGGATCAATGGGCTGCTACCAATGACATCGGGATTAAGAAAGGGTAGACTTCTGATCTTAATTATTTGCGGTTGTCATTTCCCTTGTTCTAAATTTCGCCCCTTTGAGACTTATCATCAGGTCTCAAAGGGGCGAAATAATAATGTCAGACTTTTCTCAATCTTCCTGTACTTCTGGCGCTGCCTCCTTTTGTTCCTCTTCCACTTCTTCATACAACTGCGCAGCCATCAGCATTTTGTATTTGATTCTTTTCCGCAGCCTTTCCGGAGCCAGTACTTTCATCCCTTCGCCAAAGCCCATGATTTCCTTTTCCAACTCAAAGTTCAATTGTACCTTGATCTGAACGACAATCCCTTCTTCCGTGCGTTCGATCAGTTCCTGACTGCTGTGTAAGGGTTTGGTTTCTACATAAGGAGCATGTTGTTTGCTGATCCAAATGCGTACATTGGCGGGCCGGGTTTGTGATACCGTGACTCCGATGACCTCTTTATAATAGTCCTCCGGATGAAGCGAATTGTTTTCCCGGCAGGGTACTTCTTCCGTTGCTTTTACCTCTACGATCCGGTCCAGGGCCAACGTGGTGATGTCTTGCTTATTTCCCCGGACTCCCACCACAAACCAGCGGTTTTTAAACTCCTTTAGCCACCAGGCATGAAAGAAAAAGCGGTTGGCGGCTTTGGCTTTAAAAGACTGATAGCTGATATCCAAGGTCATTTTTTGAGTGATGGCATGGTAAATCGTGTCCAGATGTTCCAGGCCTTTCAGGTCTTCGTTTTTTTCAAAATCAATTACCGGGCGTTGTTTGTGCGAAGCGGCATAGACATGGTCTTCCAGCTTTTGCACCACTTCATTGAGTTTATTAAAGTGTGAAAAGCCCTTAAACTGTTTCAATACCTCCACCGCTTCGTTCATCCGGTGCAAGTCCTGGTCACTGAGTGGAATATTGGTGATGCTGTAATTCGGGTCTTCATAGGTATAATACTTCCGCTCTACGACAACAATGGGTGCATTATACCCCAACTTGTCGCTGCGCATCATTTGGATATCTGCTTGAATGGTTCTGCGGCTGATGCCCTTATCGATTCCTTCGTATTCATACAGCGCATCAGATACAGTGTCGATCAGCATATCCAAGGTCCAACGTTTATAGCGGTTGCGCAGACAAGCATCGATAGTTTTATAGCGGATTAAGGCATTGCGGTTTACAGGCATAATGGTATTCGGTTATCCGTCAGCCTCCGGGAAGACCTTCCAGGTTTTGAAAACCTGGAAGGTCTTAAGGCTATTTAAATTCAAGAAATTGAAGTGGTTTAAACGTATAGTTTTTGACCGAAAATGGAATCAAAATCGGCTCATCAAGGCACTTTTTGAATAGAATAGCAAAGCTATTGTTGAAAAAAGTAACACAGAGGAGGCGTTTTTGAAACATTTTTTAGGAAAAAGAAAAAGTTTAATTCACTTCATTGTCAAATTCATCCCTTCGTACCGTCTTGATACAGGATTTTTTTCAAAAAAATAAAAAAAAATATTGTTACGCAAAAACACTGCGCATATACCCCACAACTTTGTATCATCAATCAGTTACAAAGCCTCTTGCAAAAGCGAAAAAGAGACAAAAAATTGAGAAACCATGAGATTCAATAAAATTAAAAACTCGCTACAAAAAATTACTAACTACGAAGGCGCTGCGGCTTATCAATTATCTCCTGCTTTGGAGTTGTACACAGCCGTGGTGACAAGCTCTTTGAGCAATCAGTTTTATGAGAATGCCGGAGACCGCTTAGAGAGAATCAAGTCGCTGATCGGAAAAAACGAGGCGGAGTTCGTAGCAAAACTGGCGACCTATACCCGGGAAAAGATGCATTTGCGGAGTATTCCCTTGGTATTGACCGTGGAGTTGGCCAAACAAGTAAACGGTAACAGTTTGCTTTCGAAAACGGTAGACCGGGTGGTGCAACGGGCGGATGAGATTACGGAATTGCTGGCCTACTATACCTTGGCCAATGACCGAAAGGATACCAAAAAACTGAACAAATTGAGCAAGCAGTTGCAAAAAGGTTTGGCAAAGTCCTTTAATAAATTTGACGAATACCAATTTGCCAAATACAACCGGGCTACGGAAGTGAAGTTGCGGGATGCTTTGTTCTTAGTACACCCTAAAGCCAAAGATGAGCAGCAACAGGCTTTGTTTAACAAAATTACCAACGACACCTTATCGGTGCCTTATACCTGGGAGACGGAATTGTCTGCCCTGGGGCAGCAGGCTTTTGCCAATGAGCAAGAGAAAAAAGCCGCTTTCAAAGCCAAGTGGGAAGAACTGATCGATAGCAAAAAGTTGGGGTATATGGCCCTGTTGCGAAACTTGAGAAATATATTGGAGGCAGGTATCAGCACAGAGCATCTGGTGAAAGTCTGTATGTACTTGTCCGATGAAACTGCGGTGAAACGCTCCAAGCAATTGCCTACCCGTTATTTGGCCGCGTACCGGGAATTGAAAAAGCTCAATCACGGACATGCTTCGGTAGTATTGAATGCCTTGGAAGATGCGGTAAAGGTTTCGGTAGCCAATATGAAAGGCTTTGGTTACGATACCCGGGTGTTGATCGCCTGTGACGTATCGGGCTCTATGCAACAAGCGATTTCACCCAAAAGTAAAGTGTTGTTGTACGATATCGGTTTGATGTTGGGTATGCTGTTGCAGTATAAATGTAAAAATGTGATTTCGGGAATGTTTGGCGACCGTTGGAAAACCATCGCGATGCCTTCCAACAATATCTTGTCCAATGTGGATGAATTTTACCGGAGAGAAGGGGAAGTGGGGTATTCTACCAATGGGTATTTGGTGATCCGGGATTTGGTAAAACGAAAAGAAGTGGTGGACAAAGTGATGCTCTTTACCGACTGCCAACTGTGGGACAGCAATGGCTATAACCAAGCGGCCAGTAATCAATTGCAGAGCCAATGGAAGGCCTATAAGAAAATAGCCCCTCAGGCGAAACTGTATTTGTTTGACCTGGCAGGTTACGGACAAGTTCCTTTGAATGTATTACGGAACGATGTGCATTTGATTGGCGGTTGGTCGGACAAAATCTTTGACGTATTGCAGGCTTTGGAGGACGGCAGCAACGCCTTGGCCGAAATCGAGAAGATAGAATTGTAGATAGGTCTATGAAGGTAAGGAAGAGGGGTAAATTAGGGTTTTAGCATAGCCAAACGCTTTACCTTTTCTTCCTTCATTTCCTTCATCTTCAGTCCTTCAAACTTAAAACATGAGTGCCGTAAGGCAGAGTTACTTCGCCTGTCACGCCACAGAAGCGGGTTCGATTCCCGCCAGGTTACAGCCTGTAGTGTAATGGTAACACAGTGAAAAAAGTCTCTGCTTGCCTGTTGCCTCATTTGATATTGGGAAAGATGAATCGAGGAGGAGCGGATAAAAACCTTCATTCCCTTCATTTTCAGTCCTTCAAACTTAAAAAGTGAGTGTCGTAGGAAAGAGTTACTTCGAATTTCCATTTCGCTTTAAAGCTCTTTTTGCTGGTTACCTTGCTCCATGGTTCACCCAACAGGTGTCGTAGTTGAGGGTTACTTCGATTTCGGCTCGGGTGGTTACAGGTTCGAGTCCTGTCTCCGGTACATCACCATTTTGAATACCGGAGT
This sequence comes from Rapidithrix thailandica, assembly GCF_039710355.1. Classification (NCBI taxonomy): domain Bacteria; kingdom Pseudomonadati; phylum Bacteroidota; class Cytophagia; order Cytophagales; family Flammeovirgaceae; genus Rapidithrix; species Rapidithrix thailandica. The sequence continues at coordinate 404,546 of NZ_JBDKWZ010000004.1, forward strand.
AGTTCAATTGGTTAGAACACCTTGTGCCCTTTGCGGTTTATTACCCTGTTGGGTGAACGATGGTATGAGAATGAAATCAAAGAATGACTTGCCTCAATTCATACAAAAGGAAAAAGAACACAGGTGTCGTAGTACAGGGTTACTTCGACTGTTAATCGGAAGGTCGTGGGTTCGATTCCCACTTCTGCCAGGTACTGGTAGAATAGCTCAGTGGTAGAGCATCATGTTCCCTATATGTTTGTTGCCCTGTGTTCTTTTATCACTGCTTGTATAGGGGAATGAGAGAAATGGTGAATGAGTGAATAAGAGAAATGGTGAATAATAGTTGAAGATAAAAGCCCAAACTAAAAACAAGTGAATCATCTACTCACTATTTCACTCCATTACTCATTTGTTACTCTATTGGGTGAATTAAAGGAAATTTTAAAACTCCTCTTAGCACAAAAGGAAGTGCTGCGGTAAAAGATCACGAAACCGTGGAGTGTCCGGATGAAGCCGTTGCGACTACGCGTTGCAATGGATAGATTTTGCAGAAGCACCGAAATACCGCTCGGGGAAGTAAAGTAGGGAAGCGCATTTAGAGCCGGACTGTCCCGCAAGGGAAGTGTGGGTTCGAATCCCACAGAGGAGACGTTTGATAGAAGAAAAATCAGGAAATGGGAAAGATGAATTGAGGAGGATCAGATGAAAACCTTCCATCCATCAACCCCTCTATCCTTCAAACTTAAAAAAGAGTGCCGTAAGGCAGAGTTACTTCGCTTAGGGTGCCACAGAAGCGGGTTCGAATCCCGCCAGGTTACGACCTGTAGTGTAATGGTAACACGGTGAAAAAAGTCTCTGCCTGCTTGTTGCCTCATATGCTATTGAGAAAGATGAATCGAGGAGGAGTGGATAAAAACCTTCATTCCCTTCATCTTCAGTCCTTCAAACTTAAAAAGTGAGTGTCGTAGGAAAGAGTTACTTCGAATTTCCATTTCGCTTTAAAGCTCTTTTTGCTGGTTACCTTGCCCCATGGTTTACCCAACAGGTGTCGTAGTTGAGGGTTACTTCGGTTAAATCCATAGGAGGAGCTTGCCAACCTCCACTACTCTTTAGGGGAGTAGCTTTTGGCTGTGCCCTTAGCGTCTGTTACCCTGTTGGGTGAACGATGGTATGAGAATGAAATCAAAGAATGACTTGCCTCAATTCATACAAAAGGAAAAAGAACACAGGTGTCGTAGTACAGGGTTACTTCGACTGTTAATCGGAAGGTCGTGGGTTCGATTCCCACTTCTGCCAGGTACTGGTAGAATAGCTCAGTGGTAGAGCATCATGTTCCCTATACGCCTGTTGCCCTGTGTTCTTTTATCACTACTTGCATTGGTGAATGAGAGAAATGGTGAATGAGTGAATAAAAGCCCAAACTGAAAACAAGTTAATCGTCTACTCACTATTTCACTCCATCACCCATTCACCCAAAGAGGTTATTTCCGGTAAGCCTGCCCTTATTATTTTTTTAAAATAAAATTTACTACGCAAAAAGCCTGCGCGATACCCCTATAACTTTGTAGCATACAATTGAGCAAATGCTATGAATATCTCCTTACTAAACCAGATGATTTGTGAGGGCTATGTGGCCGTACAAAAGCATCCCGAACATTCGCTGTATATTTACAACTATACGCCCAAGGCACAATTTGACCGGGTGTGGAACGAATGCACCCTGGCTTGCCGGGGATTGATTATGGACAAGGAGCACAACATTATCGCCCGTCCGTTCCGGAAGTTTTTTAACCTGGGTGAATTGGAAGACCAAACCTTGCCACAGGGAGAGTTTGAAGTGTATGAGAAAATGGACGGCTCCTTGGGGATATTATACTGGGCGGGAGATACTCCGTTGATCGCGACCCGCGGTTCTTTTACAAGTGTACAGGCAGAAGAAGCGAACCGGATATTGCATTCCGATTATGCACATTGCCTGGACAAACTGGACCGGTCCAAAACTTATCTTTTTGAAATCATCTATCCTGAAAACCGCATCGTGGTGGATTATGGCAAGAAAAGAGAATTGGTATTACTGGCCATTGTCGATACCGAAACGGGGCGTGAGCAAGCCTTGGAAGCGCTGGGTTTTCCCCTTGCCAAACATTACCGGGGATTGAAAGATTTACAGGCCTTAAAGCTGTTGGAAGAGGAAAACCGGGAAGGCTTTGTGGTGAAATTTCAAAACGGATTCCGGGTAAAAGTGAAGTTTGAAGAATACCAACGGCTTCATTTTTTAATGAACCAGGTCTCAAGTATTACAATTTGGGAAAAGCTAAAAGAGGAACAGGACTTATCGGATATTCTGGAAGATGTTCCGGATGAATTTTATAATTGGGTAAAAACCACACGAAACCGTTTGCTGGCAGCCTACCAAGCTATTGAGCAGCAAGCAAAAACGGATTTTAAAGTGCTCGCTTCACGGAAAGAAACGGCCTTGTATTTCAATACCTGTCGATATCCTCATGTGATGTTTAAAATGCTGGAAGGAAAGTCGTGTGCAGTAAGCATTTGGCGCTTGTTAAGGCCGGAGTATGAAAAACCTTTCGCCAGTATGATGAAGGATCGAGGGATGGATGAATAGAAGGGTTGAAGGAATGAGGGAATGAAGGGTTGGAGGAATGAAGGAGGGGGTTTTAAATTCAATTTCTAAAACAGTATTAAAAAATTATTGATAAATGAAAAAAGTATTGATTTTAAAGGGTTTGCCGGGAAGTGGTAAGTCCACTTTTGCTAAAAAATTATTGGAAGATAACCCGGGCATGTACAAACGCTTAAACCGGGACGAGCTGCGGGTCATGCTGGATAACAATCATTTTACACCCAAGAATGAAAAATTTGTGCAGAAAGTGCGGGACCTTATCTTCTTGGAAGCTTTAAAAGAAGGAAAACACGTGATTGTGGATGATACCAATCTGGCTCCGCAGGCAGAAGAACGGGTTCGTCAGCTTGTCGCGGAGTACTGTCATGCATCCGGGCAACAAGTCTTTATCGAGGTGAAAGAAATGGATACGCCCTTGCAGGAATGCCTGGAGCGGGACGCCAAGCGGGAAAAGAAAGTAGGGCGTGATGTGATTATGAAAATGTACAACCAGCATGTTTTGAAAAATGACCGTGGCCCTAACTATCAACCGCAAAATCCGGCTTTGCCTCCGGCTATTATCTGTGATCTGGACGGTACCCTGGCGATCTTAAAACGGAGCCCTTTCAATGCCTTGGCTTGTGAAAAGGACCTGTTAAACGAACCCGTAGCAGAGTTGGTGAAGTCGTATAGCCGGATGGGGACCAAAATCCTATTGATGTCAGGCCGGGAAGAGACGGCCCGGGAGCAAACCCAGCGTTGGCTGGCGAAGTACGACATTCCTTACGATGGCTTGTTTATGCGTAAAGAAAAAGACATGCGTAAGGATGCTGTGGTGAAAAAAGAACTGTTCGAACAGCATGTGCAAAATCAATACTTTGTCCGCTTTGTGCTGGACGACCGTAACCAAGTGGTGGATTTGTGGCGAATGGAATTGGGCTTACCTTGCTTGCAGGTGAACTACGGGGATTTTTAGTGTTCAATGGGCTGAACACATAACCTTCAGACTTTTCGGTTGAATAGTATAATCTACCGGAAAGTCTGTCTTCAACGGTTCTCCGTCATAATGTAAGTAGTGCTCATCAGTGCATTCGATACGTACTTTCTTCCCTCGTTGGCATTGATAATAAGGACTTTTTTCAAGGGTTCCGTTAAACAAACGGTAAGCTAATGAGAGTGCTTTGAATTTAGGAAAAGCTTTGATTACACAGACATCCATCAAACCATCGGAAATATTGGCAGACGGAGAAATAAATGCATTGTTTCCGTATTGGCAGGCATTGGCAATGGTCACGCTAAAGGCATTGATTTTGTGAGTTTTGCCATCAATGGTGATTGTGTAAAGCTTAGGCCGGTAGTTGAAATATTCACCCAATGAAGCGCGGACGTAGTTCCATAACCCCCGGCCATTCAACGTTGAAAAAGTATAACTCACTTTGGCTTCAAAGCCCGTTCCGGAAGTGCATAAAAACAAGCGCTTTCCCACCCGGCAGGTATCCATTTGAATACAAGAAGCCTGGTTAAGCAGGCCAATGGCTTTTTCAGGCTGTAAAGGTAGTTGTAAATGCCGGGCCAGTCCGTTGCCGGACCCCATCGGCACAATACCCAAGCAAGCCGGAGAGTCCACCAATCCTTGGGCCACTTCGTTGATGGTGCCATCGCCCCCCACGGCCACTACGATGTCCGTTCCTTGTGCTGCGGCAAGCTTTGCAATCCGGGTGGCATCTTTAGGCCCTTTGGTGTATTGAATTTCCCACCGGAACTTTTGACCATCCAACTTCTCTTGAATGGTGTTTAATAAGTGGTCTTTTTTGCCATTTCCGGCAATGGGGTTGATTATAAATACAAGTTTTCTCATCCACACTTTGCAAAATTTCAGCACAAGTATACCAATCCTTCGGGCATTTGAGCAAAAATGGAAAAAGAAAACCTGTTGAAAAACTACTGTTGGGCCAATTCCTCCAAGGCTTTGCCCGTTACCCGATAGACCGTCCAGTCGTCCATGGGTTCGGCCCCCAGGCTTTTGTAAAACCGGATAGCAGGCTGATTCCAGTCGAGTACCCACCATTCCAGCCGTCCGCAATCCCGCTCTTTTGCCAGACGGGCCAGAGAACTGAAGAAAGCCTTGCCGAAGCCCTTTCCCCGGAAGGATTCTCTGACATACAAATCTTCCAGATAAATGCCCGGCTTGCCCAGGAACGTGGAAAAATTATGGAAAAACAAGGCAAAGCCCACCGCCTGACCTTGGTAATAACCGATCAGTACTTCCGCTGCTTTTCTTTCGCTAAAAAGGTTTTTTAGGAGCGTTTCTTCAGTGGTTTTCACTTCATGGCCCAGTTTTTCGTACTCGGCCAGTTCTTTGATGAAAGTGAGGATTAAAGGAATGTCCTTTTCTTGTGCAAACCGGATGTCTAATGTTTCTTTACTCATAAATTTTATTAATTGCAGGTATAAATAGCTGGTTTTAAAATTCAAGCGAAAATGTAAATTTACAGATAGAAACTTGTTTTAACATTCAATAGTCGTTGGAATTAATTCTATCTCTCCAATCCTTCTTTCCCTCAACCCCTCTTTCCCTCAATCCTTGCTTAGTTGGACAAGGTATTGTACTTTTGTAGAGTAAATAGTCGATATTTAGATATGGATAAGAAAGATCTGATAGTCGTTGCGGCATTGGAATTATTTGTGAAGAAAGGATTTGATGCCACTCCTACAGCTGCGATTGCAAAAGCTGCCGGAGTGTCTAACGGCACCTTGTTTCATTATTTTAAAACCAAAGAAATGCTGATCAATAGTTTGTATGCAGATACAAAGGAGCGGCTGTCGGTAGTACTGATGGATACAGCCCAAAAGGGAACAAGTATCAAGGGGAAATTCCGTTTGCTTTGGGAGGAAATGATCGTTTGGTCTATAGATAATCCTTTAAAATTTCATTTTTTTCAGCAATTCAGCAACTCTCCGTATATAGATAAACTCACCAAAGAGGAGGGGCAAATGCGATTTGAGTTTGTCAATCAACTCTTGCTGGAGGGGCAAAATGCAGAAGTATTGAAAGCCGCTCCCTTGGAGTTGCTTAAGTCGGTAGCCATGGCAACAATTGTCGGAACTATTCAATATTTTTTAGAGAAACCGGATGCTTTTAAGCACCCGGATATTCAAGAGCAGGCTTTCTTAATCTTCTGGACCGCTTTGAAAGAATAAATGAATTTTTGAGAAACCTTTAGAGTGACTAGTCAGTTTAATAAATCAAGAAGTTCAAGTGCTATTCAACATTGAAAATTCCATGAAGAAAAAAATCAAGTGGCTTATTGGTTTGATACTCATCAGCCTTTGTTCAGTAGGATTTCTCTCATTTATTCACACAACTCACAGCCCGAACACCATGATACGATTAAAAAACTCAGAACAATTTGAAAACGGCAAATTCAAAAACACGACCCAAACACAAGTTTCTACCGGAAGCCTTTGGAAAGTGATGAAAGAATACTTAACCGATAACAGACGTTTCAAAAAACCGGAAAAGGTTATACCGGTTCATCCATTGAAGGCCAGTGATTTTTCGAAGGTGCCTTCTATGGAATATAAAGTGTATTGGTTGGGGCATTCCAGCTTTATTTTGGAGTTGAATCATAAAAGATTTTTGATCGATCCGGTGCTGAGTGAACGGGCCTCTATGTTTGATTGGGTAGGGCCTAAACGCTTTATCAAGGCGCCTGTGTCGGTAGAGGAAATGCCCGCTTTGGATGGCGTGATTATTTCACATGACCATTACGATCACTTGGACAAGCAGACCATCATAACCTTAAGCCAAAAAGGCTTACACTTTTATTTGCCTTTGGGTGTGGGCAGTCATTTGGCGCGTTGGGGAGTAGCTGCCGATCAACTGCATGAATTTGACTGGTGGCAGTCCTTTCAAGTAGGGAACGTAGAAATCCACTGTACCCCTGCACGTCATTTTTCCGGCAGGGGAATCCTCGACCGCAACGCTACCTTATGGGCTTCCTGGACGTTTATCGGAGAAACACAACGGGTATTTTACAGTGGCGACACCGGAATGATGCCCGGTTTTGAAGCTATTGGTAAACGGTTTGGCCCTTTCGATTTGACGTTGATGCAGGTAGGGGCTTACGATAAAAATTGGAGTGAAATTCACTTATTTCCGGAAGAAGCTGCGGTGGCCCAGGAAGCGCTTCAGGGAAAAGTAATGATCCCCTTGCATTGGGGGACTTTCGATTTGGCCTTACACGATTGGTTCGAACCGGCAACAAAACTGGAAAATCTCTCTCAAAATGCTTCTTGGCGTTTGGCTTTCCCAAAGATCGGAGAAGCTTTTACAGCCTCCCGGTCTAATGATACACCATATTGGTGGAAAGCATTATTGGAAGAGTAATGGACGTGGTTTAAACGTATGGTTTTTGAAACATTTTTTAGGAAAAAGAAAAAGTTTAATTTACTTCATTATAAAAAAATAAAATGCTCTAAAAAAACCTTCCGGATTTCAAAACCCGGGAGGTTTTTTTAGTTTACCAATAAGTAGGAAAAGAAAATTTTATATTTTTTATTTAACTCTTGGAACTTTTTGTGCGTTTATTTGATACCCCGGCTATTTTTTTGCACCGGCTTTTAAGGATATTCAAATCTTTAATTGGATGCGAGTCCGGATAGAAAATGCTCATGACGATTCTGAAAAAAAGAGCAATCAGTATTCTTAACAATGCAAATTCCCCATTAAGCAATTAACAGTCTGTGAAAAGAACAATCCTGAAAGGCGCGATCTATGTATTTGCTGTGTTTGATCTGGTAGCGGTTTTGATACTGGAGATACAAAGGAATACTACTCCACCCGAACGCATCCGAAATACCAGCGAATCATTGGCCCGGCAAGTACATAATGATGACAGTTTGGAATTGACTTCTCTATTCCCTCCCGATGAAGAATTAACCCAAGCGGTTCCGGTAAATTTACGACTGATCTCTAAGGAGGTTGTAAGAGCCGGACAAGGAGCCAAGTCGGTGTTGATGGATAAACAAGGAAAGTATGTGTACTCTTTTAATCTGGAAGCCATGACCGTGACGGAATATGATCGCATCAGTAGGAAAAAGACCCGTACTTTGCAATTTTATGGCAGTCAGGGAAAAGGGTACGATTATACGGAAAGGAAGTGGGTGGATTCTTTTGAAGAAAAACCGGTGGAAGGCTGTATTACGCATGAAGGCAACTATTTATGGGTGTCTTTGCACAATGGAGGAGGCATAATTGCCTGGAATTTAAAAGCTAAAGACGAACTGCAAAATGTGAGTAAAAAGAAGGTGAAAGTGCTGTTGGCCGATGGGTCGGAAGAAGATACCTATGTGCGTTTTTTCACTACGGGCAGAACCCCGAAAGTGCTACTGGAATCTCCGGACGGACGTCATTTGATGGTAACCAATTGGCATGACAACAGTGTAACCGTCTTGGATATCCACTCTCCGGATGTCAACCGGTGGGCTTTGCAGCAAAATATCAAAACAGGTTCGGTGCCTCGTGGAATGGCCGTGGCTCCTCAACTCAACAAACTTTTTGTAACGAATATGGGAAGCGGCCAAATCACTCAAATTGATTTGGCTACGTTCCAACGTTTGGGAGAATGGAAGGTGGGCCGTACTCCGAGGCATATCCTGACGGATCAGAATTTTATGTACATCAGTTTAAGCAGCCCGGATAAACTGATAAAAGTGAGGCTGGACAGTATGCAAACAACACAGTCTATCCGTACCGCGAATGATCCCCGGACCATTGCATTTTCCGGAGACAGCTCTTTGGTATTTGTTACTTGTTACTCCAGTGAGAAATTACAAGCCTTTACAACCAAAGGTCTCAACTTGCTTGGCTCTTGGGATTCACCGGGAAAACCTGTGGGAGTGGCAGTTTATCAAAAAGGAGATATACTAGAGGCTTGGGTTTGTAATTATACCGGTGGATATTTAAAAGTGTTTACCTTTGAAATGGAATACGGAGAAGCAATGTAAAGAAATTGGAAAACAGGTTCCGGAGGTTTAACAAATGAGTGAAATGGTGAATGAGTGAAATGGCGAGAGGGTGAAATGGTGAGTAGACTAATTTCCTTTCACCATTTCACGATGTCACTCAGTCACCATTTTATCTTATCACTCATTCACCAATCTCGGTTTATTGAATAATTTTCTCCGCAATGTATTGTGCCACTTTCCGGTTAGCTTTGCCATTGGGATGGGTTTCATAAGGAGGGTAGATCAAATAATCGCCCGGATGATCTTTGTACTCCGGAATGATTTCATGAATGGAATGCACCTGAAAGTTGCGTTGTGTCAATCCGTTCAGTAATTCTTCACTGAGCGCCTCGCGTTTTCCCTTGTCAAAGTAATCCCAAAAAATGATATGGAATTCGCAGTCAGGGTATTTTTGAGCGATTTTCTCCCGCATACCTTCTGTCAAAGCAAAAAATAGTTCCTTATCCTCCGAGTTAATTTCTCGGTTTTGTTGACTGAAAAACAATTGATAGATGTTTGAGCCTTCCAACAGTTGGCCATAGAGGTTTTTAAAATCCGAGCTTTCTTTTTCAGGTTGATCATCAAAATATCCGGCAAACCGGACTTTGCCTTCCGGGGTCAGTTCGTATTTAGGATCGTGATGTCCCCAAAATTTTAAGTTGACATTTCTTCTGACATGATCGGGAATAGCGGTGTAAATCGCATATTTGGGCGCTTTGTCTACAATTTCCTCTACCAGCCCAAAGTCCAGTGCAGCGTAAGAATGATGTGTGCCATAGCCTTTGAAACCGAAGTTGTAAGCTTTGTACTGTTCCTGAAATTGTTGTCCGCACAAATAGGGGAGGGCCTCTTCATCGTTCAGGCACTCTCCAAAAGTAAAGGAACAGCCAAAAAACAAGAGCCCCTTGGCATTGCTTTCTTCCCTAACGGAAGGAGTGATTCGTTGTCCGTGTTTATCGATGGTATATGTTGCCTCATAAAGCACTTTTTCCTGCAGGTAACCTTTGGTCTCTGCCACAAAGTTTGCCTTGGGAACATAGCCCAACGTATCGCTCAACCGGGCAAATCCGGGAGTGATATCCACATGAACCTGTTGGGAAGGGGGAACCTGCTCTTGGGAAGGTTGCGCGTGTTGCCATCCCAGATAATATTCGAACGCACCCAATGCCAGTATCAGAAAGGCCGTGTTCATCATCACGGCTTTGGTGTTGGCGTTTAACCGGAATACAACCGGTGTGGCAAATAAGAACAATCCCATCACTGAGAAGGTCCAGACGTACAAAGAGCCATGGATGGGAAACTGGGTCAATAAGGTTTTGATGGCTGCAAAAGCCCCTGTCAGTAAACTGAGAAAAAAACCGAACAAGGTAGCGAATAAAAACAGAAACTGTGCGGCCAATAAAAAGACAAAAAGTCCTAAGGCCAGCAACAACAGTTTCCGGTTGATTTTTGTAGGTTGAATAATCATCGTTTAATAAGAATTCTAATCGTTGAAGCACTGCAATATGTAAGGGTTTTTTGAACCCGGTTAATCCAATTCAAATTCGGTTTGCCAATTCGAATCGTTTTTTAAGACCGGTTGCTCCTCTTTAGAGAATAAATAATTGCCCATCACCAAGTAGTCCATTTCGGTTCGCATAAAACAACGGTAGCCATCGTCCGGGGTCAATACCATGGGTTCGCCCCGTACATTAAAACTGGTATTGACCACAATGCCATACCCCGTCAATTGTTTGAAGGCATTGATTAATTGCCAATATCTTGGATTGGTTTCTTTGTTGACACTTTGAATGCGGGCTGAAAAATCCACATGAGTGATGGAAGGGATATCCGAACGCAGGCAATACAAGCGTTTGTACAAGTCCAAAGAGGCATAGTTGGCCGGAAGAGCTTTTAATCGCTGTTCGGCAACAGGCATCACCAGCAACATATAAGGTGATTTTCGGTCAAGGTCAAAATATTTTGGAACGTCTTCTTCCAGTACCGAAGGGGCAAACGGCCGGAAACCTTCCCGGTATTTGATTTTGAGGTTCATCTTTTTCTGCATTTCCGGGTTTCGGGGATCTCCCAAAATACTCCGGTTGCCCAATGCCCTGGGGCCGAATTCCGCCCGGCCCTGGAACCAGCCGACCACTTTCCCTTCGGCCAGAATTCCGGCTACTTTTTGAGTCAGTTCATCAAAATCTTCAAAATAATGATAAGGTGCCTGATTTTTTCGTGCTACATGGTAAATGGCGCGGTTGTCAAAGGCAGGTCCTAAGTAAGCCCCTTGCATGGCGTCTTTTCCCTGTACAACGGTTCGTTTTTGTTTTTTCCAAAGGTAACGGGCGGCCAGTGCAGCGCCTAAGGCTCCTCCGGCATCCCCTGCCGCTGGTTGAATCCAGATATCCTCAAAGATTTGTTGGGCAAGCAGTTTGCCGTTGGCAACACAGTTGAGCGCCACGCCTCCTGCCAGTACCAAGTAGCGTGCCCCGGTCAACCTTTTGGCCGTTTGGGCGAGTTTCAAGACAATCTCTTCGGTGACTTGCTGGATGGCCAGGGCCATATTCATATAGGTTTGGTCTAGCTCACTTTCTTCTTTTCTCCGGGGGACGCCAAACAAGGCTTCCCACTTTTTATCATGAGCCATTTTCAAACCGGTGGCAAACTGAAAATAGTCCATATTGAGTAGGAGAGAGCCATCTTCCCGTACATCAATCAGTGTACTGAAGATTTTTTCTCTAAAAATTTTTGTCTCTTCCGCCTCCGGGTTGCCATAAGGTGCCAGTCCCATCAGTTTGTATTCTCCACTGTTTACTTTAAAACCCGTGTAATAAGTAAAGGCAGAATAGAGCAGTCCCAAGGAATGTGGGAAATTCAATTCCCGTAACATTTTAATCTCATTGCCTTTGCCATGGCTGATCGTGGTGGTGGCCCATTCTCCCACACCGTCTACAGTGAGAATAGCGGCTTCCTCATAAGGAGAGGGATAAAAGGCACTGGCGGCATGTGAAAGGTGGTGTTCGGGAAAAAGAATGGGTACCTCTCCTTTGCCTAATTGGCTCAACTCTTCCTTAAGCATCTTTTTCATAAACAACTTCTCTTTGATCCACACCGGCATGGCCGATAAGAAACTTCGCAAGCCTTTGGGAACAAAGGCGTGGTAGGTTTCCAGGAGCCGTTCAAACTTCAAATAAGGTTTGTCGTAAAATGCTACCGCAGTTAAATCTTCATAACTGACTCCGGCTTCCCGCATCACATAAGTGGCCGCATGAAAGGGGAAGTCCGCGTCATGCTTCTTCCGGGTAAAGCGTTCTTCGTGTGCCGCGGCAATGATTTCACCATCCACGACAAGAGCTGCAGCACTATCGTGATAATAGGCCGATATTCCTAATATGATTTCAGACATGATATTCGAAATTGACAATAAACAGTGCCATCATCACCCGCCCGGTATTTCCGGCCGGGCAGGTATATGACAGCGGGTAAGGGTGAGTTACTAAATCCTTAAAATTACTTTTAGAAAATTGTGTAAATAAACGGAGCAATGGCCGAACCACCCGAAAACACAATCATAGCACCAATAAGCAATAAAATGGTGATTAAGGGCATTAACCAGAACTTCTTACGGAGCTTCAAATAGCCCCATAGGTCTTTGACAAATTCCATAATTTTAATCTTTGTTGAGTTATTTGAATGGTAATTAAATTCTTGTTTTTACTTGTACACTCAAGGAGTGGCAGCTGGTTTTTTGCGTCATCCCAAATAAGTGTTTTGTCTTTTCATCGGAAAGAACAGAGTGTTCCACTCCTTCGTCAAACAGAAATATTCCTGCATTAAACATATTCCGCAAATGAGGCTAGTAGGGCTTTTCCAAATCCGCTGCGGAAAAACTGTGATCCCTGTTCACGAAAACCGATTGACTACCTTGTTTCCAGCCTTTTAATTGCAGGGAATCTTTTTGCATAAGCTTTCTTAAAAGCCCCATAGGCAGTACTACGGCCAGGTAAATCAAGGTCAATAAAACTCTGGACATAACCGCTCCCAAAATATTGGATAAGCTAAACCAAACGATCGCTACGGGATAAAATATTTTGGGAAGAATCATATCGACCAGGAGGAGCACCAGAGCAACTTGAAGACCATACGATTGTTTGAAAAACAGCACGGCAATCAAGGCAAGCAGCACCATGGCCATGCCCGTATCTTTACATTGCTCTTTGGTAACGGTTCGGGGTATAAGATCTCCGAGTTTCAACATTAACTTTTTCATGATTTTTCGTTTTTGTTTTGTTAAATTTTCTTTTTCTATTTTGAAGAAAGGGGCTTGTAGCGCACCCATTCGTATTCTACATGGGAGGGTAAATGTTCAGACCGGAGCCTTCCCAGCCAGGTTGTTCCCCAAGGGGCCGCAAGCGTATCGATGGCCCAGTGGTTGACCCGGATTTGCAGAGAATCCCGGGGCACCATCCGGGTTTCCGTATACACTTTTTGCCGGTCTACCCACCAACTGATTTCTTCCGGTCGCCATTCGATGCTGTACTCATGAAAATCTTCTGTCGAATCAAAACCCAAATCATGCACATGAGCATATTCCTCCTTTTTACCGGGAGCTGTGTAGTGATGAATGGTAAACTGCACCAAAGAAGGGTTCTTTCCCAAAAACTCAATGTCGATTTCCTGATGCTTCCAGTCTTCTTTTTTCCAGCGGTTGATCAAAAAAAAGGAACTGACCGTGCCGGGTTGAATGGAATTTTTCAAGCGTACACTGAAGCGGCCGTATTTGAAGTATTGCTTGGTGCCTAAACCCCCTCCCAGAAAGTTTTTGCCAGTGAGATTGACCGGAGTATGTTTCCGGTCGACAGTGATTTTTAATTTCGAATTGCTTGCCTGTACCATTTCTTTTTTCATATCACAGGCATTGATATCAAAACTATGGATTTGAATATCCCATAGATTCTCATCCAATGAAGTGAAGTCATCCAAAAAGGTAGAGGTATCACTTAGAATTAGTGTACAATAAATCAGTATAGCCAACAAAACGGCCCCAGTGAAAGCATATATCTTCATACTATTTATCAGAGTCGGAATGATTCGAAATTTAAATTCTCCGGTTGGGTAATCAGGAGTTTACAGCTTTTTTAGGTTCCCGGTGCAGGTTGTAATACAATCCAATGCCCATGGAAGCCAGTAAATTGGTGAAATAGAGTGCGATCAAAATAAAATAGATGAAACTGATGGCGCCTGTGATTTTAGGAAGTAATAAAATCAAATAGGCAGTGCTCAGCAATAGTACCAATGCCGAAACCGGCTTCTGCAATTTGTGGTACATTGCATTTGGAAAATGCTTGGTAAATGACTGCTCTCTACCCGGACGATGGCGTAATACAAAAAGACCTGTGAGAAAGCTGATAACATTAAACCCCGACCAGAAAGATACCAGCCCGAATCCCGAATGCAACCAGGAAAGGAAACAGGTAATTCCGTTCAAGGCAAGTAAAAAAGCAATGCCTGTATATTCGTTCAAGCGAAAAACCCTGCTTTTGTTGGCATGCCATTTTTTGGTTTTTCCATAAAACATGCCTGCAAAGTATCCCCAACAAGAAGCCAGTATGGTGAAGTTTTCCATAAACATGATCCGGAATGGAGACCAAGAAAACCGTTTCATGATCAATTGAAAATGCAATAGATTGTAGAGAATCATTAAAAATGAAAAGCTGATAACCATCCAGTTTAGGCCTTTTAATTGGGACAACTGACTACCGCCTACTTCCATCGTTTCGAACAAATAGAATAAAAACGGAGTGCAGAACAAGGTCAGGATTAAGAATTTGTTGGCTACGGTTACGGGTAAAAACAATAATAAACGCAAGGTTTGCATTTTGGTAAACACCTGGGTTTTTCCATTTAAAAGCCCCCTGAAAAGAATGGGTAAAAACAAATGCAAATACAAGTGAATTCCCCCCTGATGCCAACGAATCAATTGTTTGCCTTTTCCGGCTAAATCAACTCCTTCCCCGATGCACAGAACCTGTTCGCTGAGTTGTCCGGGTTTCCGTTTTCTCATTTTTTTGACGGGCAACATATTTTCTTCTTGCAGGTAAGCCAGGTAGCCTTGCCCAAAATCCTCCGAAGCATTATCAATCAGAAATCCTCCCGTGTCCGTGACAGAAGAAATGCCGTTGTCGAAGCAAAACATGGTTGCTGTGCCACGGGGAAATACATAGGTGCGGGGTTGGTTTCTGCCCGAAGTATTTTCAAAATAGTGCATTAATTCCGCATCGGCCCTTTCGGCATTGCTGCAATTGATTTTATAAATGCCTTCCAGTGCTTGAGGACTTTGAAAATAGTCTAATTGATGTTCCTCAATTTGCTGGTGCATCAACAAAGCCGATTCCGGAAAGGTAAAATAATCATCGTCCAAGGTCAGGTAATACTCAATGCCTGTGCAGTTGATTGTATTGCAAATGGCCCGGTTTTGATTTCCCGCTTTCAAATGCCTGCGGGCATGAATACGGTAATGGTTAAACCCCATTTCGATACACATATTCCGTTCTTCTTTTACCACCTCTTCCCGTGAAGAAGAACTGGAAATATTGCAAACCAACTGTTGGGCTGACCAATGGATATGCCGGTTGATAGACATCTTTTTTCGCACTGTCTGGCAATTGGCGTTGTGGATATGATGCGCTACGACCAGGCGGGGCAAGTCATGCTGAACTTCCCTTCCGGAAAAACGAAACAAGTCTTTCCCATTTGGTTTGCGAACAGCATAAAATGGTCCTATTTCCTCGAATAAAGCAACAACATGATCTCTTTGTGGCGCTTTTGGAAATTCTTCCCTATAAAGCCGGGCTAACAATTTTACCTCATATTGTAAGGCGATAAAATAGGGGTGGTTGGTTTGACTGGCAAATTTTTCCACTGAGATATTTGCAAAGTCTTCCTCGTTGATTTGCTCCGCATATTTTTGCTCCAGTTCCCCTCTTAAGGCCCTCAATGCTCTTTTCAAACGAAGGAGTTCTTCCGGAGAGAAAGAAGTTCTCTTGTCGGCCTGGTTCCATAGCCGGATATATGCTTTCAAGACATTGGAAGAGGAGGAGGGAGGAACTTGTATCGTCAGGTACTCCTGATAATAGTCATTACAGATATGAACACTTTCTTCTCTTTTTTTCCGGGCTTTTTGCATAATCTGTCCGGGCGGGCAGTATTGCTTTTGCAGCGTAATCAGTTTTGCCAATGCATCGATGGCTGCGAGAAGTTCTGGCGGATTGACTTCGGGAAGTTCCGTAGAAACCTCCAATTGTTGAACCAGTGTTTTACATTGCTTTTGGATCTGTTGCCATACTTCCGGAGAAAAGAATACGGATATTTTTTCCACAAGACTCCCGGTACCCAAAAACCAGGCAAGTACCAGGTGGCTGGCCATCTCCCCTCCGTTAAAAGTGACCAGGTCTTTGCCTTCTATACGAATCAGGTAATTGATTAAAGAAAATTTAAAGAAGTCCAGGTATTCATATTTCCGTAAGGCTTCTTCGTCTTCAGATTCATTGACCAAATTGCCTTTGGCAAAGCCGGGGATACGAAGTGCCGCAAGCCGGATACACGCCAATTCCGTGATCAAAAGTTTGTAAGCCGGTAGTTGAGTGAACTCGGCCTGTTGACAGGCTTCTTGATAGATGCTGTGTAAAAGCTCCATCTCTTGGCTGTCAAAGGGCTTGGCATAGCCTTTTAAATCGCAAACGCCATAAGAAAAATTTAAACCGTAGCGCAGGCGATCAGGGTATTTTTTGAAAAAGGATGCCAATCGGTTTTTTTGCTTTTTCGCTTTGTCCTCAATAGCTTTAGCGGAATAGGTGTATTTTTCTTTTCCCCAAATCCCCCAATTGGCTGAAAGGTGTTGGCCTAACTTTTCCAAAGAAAAATGAAAAGGACTTACCTCTTGTACTAACATAGTTTAACGTGGTTGTTGAGTGTTGATATGTTTAATGTTTTCTTCAAAGTTGATAGGTGAACCCCAAGCGAAAACTCCCTTCCCAGAAGCTTGCGGGTGAGGCCCCCCGGTTCCGGGAAAAGCGGTTTTCACCGGCCCAGTTACCGTAAGTACAACTGATTTTGAACGGTCGCCAGTCGGCAAAGCCAAATCCGTAAGTGAAATCCGGGTCCCAGGAAAATTGTGTTCCGGACCGGGGGTAGTAGTAGACTTTTGCTTCCAGGTAGATATGTTTGAAACAGATGTACCGAAAACCCAATCCACTGATTGCTTTGCCTTCGCTTAAGCCTCCTTTTTGCTGGCCTATTGCATTCAGGTAGTGAATGGCATACTGGACAAACAATTCCATCGACAGACTTGCAGAAGGATCTGTTTTAAGCCAGTCAAACCAGCTTGAAGGTAATTTTGGCCGGTAGTTGACAAAAAAACTGCCCCGGCTCAAGCTTTCTGTAAACCCTTTGATTCCCTCCCGGTATTTTTTGATTTCGGTATTAAAATATCCATAACTCCATGAGCCCGGCGAATAACTGTATTTGCCTAATGCATACGTATATTCCGAATTAATCCAAGGAGCATTAATATTGGGATTTATAGGAAAATTGAATCCCAGACGTATATAAAAGTCTTTCTCTTTGAGAAGTTGATAATTTGCCGAAAGTGCAAGAACATGGTTGATACGGTATCTTTCATTTTCAAAATCAAGGTTCCCTTGGTTCGATTCATAGTCTTTAACCTTGCCAAAGTTATAAGCAATATCGCCTTTCAGCCTTTTGTTTGACAGTTGAAGTTGGCTTGAATCCGACTGGTTTTCCATCCGCATTACATCCTGAATATTCAGCAACTGTTGTGCTCTTAAAGGACTCATTAATAGCATTAAAAAGCATAACAGAGCACTGAGTATGTATACTAAAATCGATAGTTTCATAGAGGAATTTGAGTTAAATTCAGGTAATAACGTGCCACAGCTTGCGAAGCGAAATCTTCTTCGAAGCAGAGACAAAAACATTTGATTTCAGATAATTATATCTTTAGAAAAAGAAGTAAGCAGTCTTTTGCTCATTAACAAAAGAGCATACCTCTCCCCGTTGGATTTTAATAAAACACTAAAATCCATTGGTCTAAAAACCCGAAAGGATATACCTTGCCCAAGCTTGTCAATTTCAAGAAATGACAAGTAAGCATCCCTGCTCCCAATTATATCCCAGAGAGAGTTTAGAATGAATTATCTGTAAATCAAGTTAATAAAGTTAAGTTGGCTGTTGATAAGGTAAATTATGATGTGTGACCTCGCTATAATAAGTAGCGACTTATCCAATTGTGATTAGAATAGCGACTCAACAATGGTACAGCGTTAGCTGCCATTGCGTAGTAAACTTCAAAAAGTAATGTCAATTAGTAGCAAGTAGTAAATTTGTTAATTTTGGATGCCATGTGCTTAGCATTTTTTTTCATTTTCACTTAATTTACTTGCTATAAAACCTGCCTTCTCCAACAAGTTTTATCCATAGAATGGAATGGTGGTTTTTCGAAATTTTTAAGGCTTATTTCATGTGTTATTCATCAAAATAAGCATTACCATGAAATGCTTATATCGAAACATGTGGCAATAGTATAAAGTCTTAGCGAAATTTCAAACAACTCTTTGGAAAAAAAAATTAAAGAATCAGGTATGTACATTGTCAGAAGGAGCATTTTTGGGGAATTGAAAATACCGGAAATAGTTGATTTACAAGAGTGAATACGGTCGGATTTCAAGCTGAAAAGATGGTTTTTTACCTGGTAATTTTTTTTCTTGGATCAGCTGCTTTTTTTATGGAGAGAATGATTTTTAACTACCAAATTATTATTACTGTAAAAAATGTTCCAATCTAACAGATCGGGATAATATTGAATTCGGAAAGCTTTTAAGAAGAATCTTTTAAAAATACCCATATTATAATCGTGATTATTCCTTGGATTTATGTAATTTTTCAATTGGGTAGAAACAAACTTTTGTGTTCGTGAGGAGGAGATTAGAAGGGAGACAATTAAGCTGATGTTTGAGTGATTGTCAATTGTTTTTCCTCAGTAAATCTTGACCCAATAAGCTGTTTTGACGATGATCGAAAAATGGATGCATTTATTAGGATTAATGAAATTTAGAATGAAAGAATACATTGGATTGTGCTTTGTATGTTTCAATCGTTCGGATTATTTGCCCAACTCCACACCATTGACCTTAAAGGGAAAGAAAAGTAACGTAATTCATTTACAATATAAATTAGCACAGAATCATGATGAAGCCACTGAACACTTGGAGGCAGAGTTGGTAAGGTTTAGAGGGAAATAATGAAAACTAAACAACGATGTTCACTTTTTTGTACAAACACCTTTATCAATTTTATCTGCCAAGCACTATGTATCATAGTATTTTGGAGATGGAAAATGTTGTGGAGTCCAAAACAGTAATTAAATTCTTAAATAAAAAAGGTTTTTCTTTTCATGAAAAAGAAATCACTGTAAAAAAAATAGCGGAGTTTTTGTATTTCGTTACAGTGAAATTCAAAAAGAAAAATGAAAAGGCTAATTTCATCACTTTTTTAAATCAAGATAAGAGCATGTTTAAATTTCATCCTTTGGGTCAAAAACTCCCATTTCAGGAACCTCAGTGCGTCATTTTTTTGTCAAATAGCTCCACTATTCTTCGCAAAAATGATCTTCTGAGAGCCCTAAAATGAGAATTTTTATCATCAAAAACGAATTTTAAACATGCTCTAAAGAGTTATTCCCTCCTTGGAAGGTTTTTCCTAATATGTTTCAAGGTTCGCCTAGGTGGAATCAAGGGGTTGAAGAAGACTATGCAATTTTCAACTGGCGGCCTTATTGGAAACGTTTGGATGATAAACAAAAAGAAAAGTATAAATTAAAGTATGCTTGCCCGGCAGAATGGTCGGAATGGCTACAAGAAAATAAAAGTACGTTGTAAAAAGTTGAAAAGGTTGTTTGACTATCGCGATAGCCAAACAACCTTTTCGTAAGTAAACATTCATGTTAAAAAACGGGACAAAGTTCACTGTTGGGATTTTTATTTCTTCAATACCTTGGGCCAGTTTTGACGGGCACTCTTAATGTATTCCGTTTGCTTCTCCTGCCACTGTTCTTTTACCTTTAAATTATAATTCAAATACAACTTCCCCTCTACGATTTTCCAGGCATCTCCTTCACTTTTGGCCGTATATCCGTTGGCTACGGCATAGGCGCAATAGCCTCCGAATTGCGGGGCGTATTTTTCCGGATCTTGTGTAAAAGCGTCCAAATTTTCTTTGCTGGAAAAGTACCAGGTAGCTCCATTCCATTGCTCGGAATATGTATGGTTTCCTTTTACTGCTTTGTGTTGTTTGAAATAAGCGACTGGGTCATATCCATCAATAGCTCCTTTTTTCGTGGCAAAGACTTCTGCTTTTTGTGCACAGGCACTGAAGGCGAAAAGCACCGCGGCTATTGATAAATAAATTCGAAGGGTTTTCATACGTAATTTACATTTAAGCAGTTGATAAATGATTTGTTTCTTCAAAACTACTTGACCCTATGAATTGTACTTGTCAGCGGCAGGACAAACGGAGGAATTTAAGAACATAAAAACCCTTGAAGGATGGTAAAGGCTTCAAGGGTTCATAGTTTTAGGGCTCTTTGCCGGTTAACTGCTTACCGGTAACAGCTCTACACCCAAGCCCGCTTTGTCGCAGATTTCCATATAGCCGTCTTTTAACAGAAAGCCTCCGGATACCACATCTTCTACCAGATCGAGGCTGCCGTCCAGATCGATGTATTTGGTACGGGTGCTGGATAAGGCCGCATGCAAAGCCGCGGTGATGCTGATGGCACTTTCGTCATTACATCCCCACATCAGATCGATGCCTGAAGCTTCGGCTATTTGGGCGATTTGTAGGCCCGGGTACACACCTCCCGATTTCATCAGTTTGATATTGAAAATACCACTGGCCCTGGGCGGTGCCGCCAGGGCAAAAGCATTGGCCGGAGACTTCAGGCATTCGTCTGCTGCGATCAAATCTTTGATAGGATCCGGCAAGCCTTTTAATAAAGCGATATCCCCGGAAGGGGTAGGTTGTTCGATCAATTCGATCGCATGCATTTTGGTTTTTTCATAAAAACGGATGGTCTTTTCCCGGTCATACCCCTGGTTGGCATCCACCCGTATTTTGAAGTGTTGGCCGAATTTCTCCCGGAGCTTGGCCATCCGTTCGATGTCTTCTTCTACATCGTTTCCGGTTTTTACCTTCAAAATTTTAAACCCCATATCATAATATTCCTGGGCTTCTTCTAAAGTTTCCGCTACGTTTTTGATACCGATGGTCACCGAGGTGGCCAGACCTTTGATCTTTTGCCCCAAGAAACGTGCTAACGGCACATCCAGCCATTTGGAAAAGACATCGTGCAAAGCAATGTCCACGGCTGCGCGGGCGGCCGGGGTTTTGGGGAAATTCGCTTGAACCTCTTTAAGCAAAGCGTAAAAATCACGAATGTCCCGGCCGACAAGAAAGTCCAGGTTTTCCTGGGAAAGCGCTTGGCTACTATCGCTCAAGGATTCTCCGACTACTTGCTCACTGGGGTTGCCTGCCCCCAAGCCAAACAGTCCGTTTTCCAAATTAATTTTCACAAAAATACTGGAGACATTGTCAACGGTTTTAAAGGCAATCGTATAAGGCCGGGTGTTACCCAGTTCCTTGATCCACACGTCTATGGATTGAATTTTCATAAGTTTTCTGTTTTTGTTGTTTTGTTAGAGTGGCTGAAATTTGCGTTTCGGTTTCTTTGTGTTAGTCACCTTGTAATGGTAGACGGAGAATGTTTTCCTCCAATTCTATCTTATTCATTGATTGCTGACTTTACTCCGGTCAGTTGTTCATTGACAATTTTTACCAAGCCTTCCAGGCCGTCTTCCATCGGGCAAATGACATCGATATTGCCTCGCTGTTGATAATCGGCCTTGTATTCTTGAATTTGTTCGCTGTTCATTCGGCCGGTATTTAAAGTAATGGCCCAGGTAGGAGCTCCCAGTTTTTTGATCAAGTCTACTTCGTCAATCACATCGTGAATTGTAGCCGGGTAAGCTTCCAGGTTGCTGTATTTTTCCCGGACAGGGTGGTGTTGCAAGATGACGCCATCCAGACGGCCGGAAATGATAAATTCTCCTCCGCATGGCCCGCTGGGGTTGCGCAAACTGGCTTGTCCTTCTACCAAGATGACATCCGGTTGTTGTTCTTTCCAGCAAGTGTAAATGGCGTGTTCCAATTCACCGGGAATAAAATCATTGGGGGTCGCATCCAGTACAAAACCGTACTTACCTCCTTGCAGCCAGCCCGTTTGTCCGGTAAAGATCATTTCCGATTTGATACCGGCTTCAGTTAAGGCTTGGTTCAGTAACTTGGCGGTAGTGCGCTTTCCGGTAGAACAGTCGGTTCCCAAAACGCCTATTTTCAAGCAGGGAACCTCCAGGATTTTCCCACTCCAGAAGTGTAAGTCCGCAAAGGATTTAGGCTTGCGAATATCATAAATAAAAGCCTCGCCCTTTTCAGCTGCTTTTTGAAACCGCTCCATTTCCGACAAAGGCTGATGCAAGCCATTCACCAGGTTGATTCCTTGCAAAAGAGCTTCTTCGACCAAGGGATAAAGACTCTCAGGCAAAACCCCGCCTTTGGTAGCCATACCGATGACGGCAAATTCCGGTTTTTGACCGGTGCTTTCTATCAAAGAAGAAATACGCTCTACCACTGGGATATTCCGGCTCTTTCCATCCAGCAGATGGCCGGCATCCTTTCCGGCCGATTTTGCATCAATGACTCCGATGATCTCGAAGCGCTTGGACTCTCTGATTAAACCATGGGCTGTTTTGGCATGAACCGTGTCAAAAAGTCCACCGGTGATGATGCAGGCCGTTCCTCCCAACTCCTGCGCTGAAATATTATTCTGTTTCATGAGCTTTGTTAATCTCTTTGGTCCAGTGATGTATTTTACCTTTTAGTATTGTGAAATGAATCTGTTGGTCTTTCAACAAAAGAAGAGCTGCCTTGTCGCCTACTTCCATTTTTACAGTATCAAGTGTAAAGTCCGCATTGACCAGCTGCAAGGGAAAACTATGAGCCTGTTCCGTAGGGGATAGTTGGTGTAGTCGTAAGGTAGTATAGCCTTCTTTGAGCCATTGCAGGGCTTGCTCCCGGCTGATTTTATCGATCGAATCCAATATTTCAGGATACAATTTTCCCACTTGTAACGTATACCCGGTTGCATCCAACTCCTGATAACCATAGTAGGTAGACAAGTCACCCTTATCGGCAATGGAAGAAGAGGCTTCACCGAAGAGGCCGAGGTCGGTACGGAAGTTATGCCCGTTAAGAGAAGTCGAAGCGTTACGGATCAGGATGTCGAAGAACTTACGATCGTTGTCCGGAATGCTGTAGTATTGGTCCAGGTTGTATTTTTGATACGATTGGTCGGCAATGGTTTTCAAGGCTTGCAGGATGCCTACGAAATTCATTTTGACCAATTCGCGTTTTTCCGGGTCGCCTATTTTTCCTCCTGACTCAATCAGGATGGTGCTGGTTCCCCACTTTTGAATGTTATCGCCAAAGGCTCGGGGCTCAAAACTGTCGTTGTATTTTCCCACATGACCGGGCATATACTGTTGGATCACTTCATTCATCGATACAATCACCTTCATGGCATTGCCTCTTACCTCATTTACCTCTTTTTCATAATTATAAGCCGGGGCCAAAAAGGAGATGGAGGCAGTTTTGCCGGTACGGTATACATTGTAATGTTTGCTTTGATCGTGCAGATTAAAGCCAAACTGAGGGTTGTAGGTGTCTCTGGCTTTTTTCAAGATGACGGCTTCCGGTGCTTGCAAGCGAAGGGCATCCCGGTTCAAATCAAAGGAAAGAGCATTTCTCCGTTGGAAGCGTTCGGCCCCGTCCGGGTTCAGCATCGGAATAATGTAAAGGGTTGTTTTGGAGAGAATTTCTTCTTTCTCCTTCTGCATAAAATCCTTTGTTCTCAAAAAATTGAAAATCTCGAACAGAGCCCGGGTGGCTGTAGGTTCATCCCCGTGCATTTGCGACCATAGCATTACCTTTACCGGACCGGTACCGACTTTGATCAGGTTGACCGGGCGGCCTTCCACAGAATGTCCCAAGGTGCTTACTTCGAATGCCGGATCGTCCTTTAAATCCTCTATCAAGGGCTCGATGTCTTTTCGCTTGATTCGCTGAAAATTGAGCGATTTCTGATGGTAGTGTGCGTAGTTTTGATAAAGATTTTCATGAAACTCCTCACTGACTTTTACGATCTTATCATACTCTACTTTAAACTTGTTCAGATCAGGGTGGTGGGTTCTGGTACGTTTTAATTCATAGTCGTAGATTAATTGCCCCAGATTTTTCATAAAGGGAAGCGCTATTTCCTCGTACTCGTAACGATCATCGTTGAATACCTGATTTTCGTTGGTATGGATCACCGCTGAGAGCATAAACTCTACCTTGTTTTTAAAGTCTACGACATAGGCATTGTCAATGGAATAGCCGTAGGCATTGCCCAGCTTGTTAAAGATGCGGATATGTTTGGGCAATGGTTCTTTGCTATTGCCGTAAAGCAGCGGTTTGGCATAAGCATCGTGATAGGTTTCCGGGTCATAAGAAGGGTAGCTGCTTTCACCCGGCAATTGTGACATGTATTGGTACAAAAAGCGGTAATCTTCCGGGGCTAGATCAAAGCGCTGGTGTGCAGGCACTGATTCCGGGAACAAAACGGCTTTGAGTATGGCTTGCATTTCGGCCAAGGGCATTTTGTTTTTATGGGTAAAATCCATAGGCTTTTTGACCAGCTCCCCGTCTTTCATAAAGCCTTTTCCCTTCTTTACTTTTTTGCGATTGGCCAATGCCTGATCATTGTATACCAACGGTTGACGATACACTTCTTTGCCGTTTTCCACAAAGCGAACCGGGTTGGTATAGCGGTTTTCTTTTTCACTGGCATGGACCGAAAGCCGGTGGATAATGTCGGTTTGGGCAAAGCCTTTCTCCTTTAAGGCCCGGTTAATTTCCGCCTGGCCGACAAACTCATACAAGCGGTTGTAGGCTTCGTTATCGCTGACTAATAAGATTTGTTTGATATAATGTGCGATATTGGGTTGTCCGGATTGGGAGGTAGGGTCTTGATGTACGGCTATTTGTCCATGGTAAGCGCTATCCGTCAGCATAGTACTGTATTTATCCAATCCTTCCACTTGAAGTTTGTTCAGCTTTTCCAGCGCCAATAAAGCTACGGGTAATTTTACCGTACTTGCCGGGTAGAAATAGTGTTCGGGGCTCACATTGAAATAATGCGAAGTAAAGGAAGGTTTGTTTTCCGCATCCCGGTCAATTTGGGTGTAGATAATTTGTACCTCGTATTTTTTGTGTTTTTTTAAAATTTCTCCGAATACATCCGGTTGGGATTGCATCAAGTTTTCGAGCAGTTGATTTTCCTGTTGTGAAAAGGCAAGGCTTCCCATCATGATACAAAGAATTGCTAAGGCTGTGGTTCTCATTTTCTACTTGTTTGTTTTATAGAGAGCGTTGGTAAATCGCTACCGGTACCTTCCGCCAGGTCGCGAGTCGTTATTTTACTTTTTCCTGTTCTCCGGTGCTTTTTTCAAATCAGTGTCTTTCAATTCCTCATGTAAGCGATGGATAAATTCCTCTCCCACATCGGTTTTGTGCGTCAAATAATCGGGATCGGTTTCTTTCCAGAGTGGATGACCGACAAAGCGGGTATATTGATCGTGCCCGATTAAGTATTCCAAATCGTATTTTTTACTCAGGTACTTGACTAATTGGAGGTTGGCCCGGTATTGTTCTTCCGTTAGGGGAAGTTGGTCGCCATCCGCTACATTTTCGATACCAATGGCACAATGGTTCAAGCCGATCACATGGCGGGCAAAGGTGGTTTCGGGTAGTAACTGGTAAATCGTGCCATCCCGGTCAATTAGGAAATGTGCGGATACATTCAAGGCGCTTGCTGATTGGATTCCGGATCTGGCAGAAGGCAAGCGAACCGGGTTGAAGGCTTGGAAAGATTCTTCCAAGGTAGGAATCACCGTCCAATGGATGACGATCATTTTCGGATCGATAAGGGCTTTATCCATATCCATTCCATGCCGTTGTTTGAGATATTCCAAGGAAAGTTGTTCCCGCTCCTGATCCCACTGAATAGGGCGTTGATGAATGACAGGCTCTTGTTGACAAGCCATGATCAAAAGAGTGATAAGTGTAAATACCGTAAGTGGGAATTTTTTGTTCCGGATCATTGTACCGCTGCTTGTAAGAGTTCGATAGTTCCTTTATCGGCATTGATGCGGGCCTCAATTCCTACCGGAATAGTGAATTTTTCACTGATATGTCCAATCATGGCACCGCTAAAAGCCGGGATATTCAAGGGTTTGATATGGTCGTCTATTACTTCTTCCAAGGTGAGGGATCCGTATCCTTTGCCAGGGGAACAACGGGTACATTTGCCAAATACAAAGCCCTTTAATTCAGATAGAATGCCGGCCAGTTTAAGATGAGAAAACATCCGGTCCATCCGGTAGATTTCTTCTCCGATATCCTCCAGAAATAAAATTTTCCCTTTCCAGTCGGGTAAATAGCCCGTGCCGATCAAGTCGCTGAGCACCGCCAGGTTTCCTCCAGCCAGGATACCGGTGGCTTCACCGGTGTGGATGGTCCGGATTCTATTTTCGGTTTGCACCAGCTCTCCTTCTTTTTTTTCTGGGTTTTTTAAACAAACCGTTTCTCCGTCCATCAACAGGCGTTTGAAATAACCGTAACTAAAAGCATTCCAACTGGAAGTCGCTACGGGACCATGGAAAGTGATCAAACCCGTTTTGGTGTAGATAGCCAATAGTAAGGCGGTGATATCGCTGTATCCGACAAAGACTTTCGGATTTTTTGCGATGGTTTTGTAGTCGAGTTTGTCCAGAATACGGGCCGCTCCCGAACCTCCCCGCAAGCAGATAATCCCATGGATGTCAGGATCCGCAAACATACTGTTGATTTCTTCGGCCCGTTCGGTGTCTGTTCCAGCCAAATGTCCGTAACGTCCTTGCGCGGAAGTGCTGAGTTTTACCTGAAACCCCATCGCTTGAAGTGCCTCTATGGCCACCTGATAGGGCTCTTTTTCGTATACGGCCCCTGAAGGACTGACAATCCCGATCGTTTGCCCGGCTTGTAAGCGCTGAGGAAGTAGCGGTTTCTTTTGTATACCGGAGGGGGAAGGAAAGTCCGTTGCGTAAGCTCCTAAAGGAGCCAAGGCCGCTGCCATAGTCAATTGTTGTAGAAATTTTCGCCTTAGTATAGTCATTGTATTGTGTGAAAAAACGGTATTGAATGTCCGGGAATCCAGACTTTTGTATTGAAATGCGTCAAGGGTTGAGGGCATAAGAGGTTGGAGGTTTTATTTCCCTCCAACCATGATAAAGTATATTTCTCTATTTGACTTTAAAGGTTCTTGCGCTGTTATCTGTCAGTGTATTTTCATTTATGACCTCGGCGTCCAGCGTGATTTCCGTATTTTGGTCGATTACAGGAACTTCGTAATACAATACCAAGGTATCCTGAGATTTTACCTTCGAAAAGGCCGGTTGGTACGGGTTGGTTGAAAGCAAGGTAGTGTCGGTATCGTCTTCAGTCGTGATAATTTCATAGAGTTTGATTTCCTTAATCGGATCGTCGGAAAAGAACTCTAATTCAACCGTTACTTTTTCTCCGGAGAGATATTCTGACTGAATTTCATTCATGTAAATATTTGGAAAGGACCTTCCCGTATCGGTGATATTGTCCTCCAAAAAGTTGTCTTCTTCATAGCAAGAAAACAATCCTAAGGCCATTACGGCTAACCCTAAGAAGTTACGAAATTTTATGTTTTTATTCATTGTAATTTACCTTTTTAAACAGCGGTGAATATTACCGGTTGAATTTTTTCTTGAACAGATTCTATTCATACTTAGAGAATCACCGGAAGTACATTTCTTTTAACCTGAAGTAATGAAATGATACCCGCCCAGTCACCAAATGTCACCGGACGGGATAGCCGGCTATGCACTTTTTTTCCAGCTGGAGTTACTGGTCTCTCCACATTCTGCTGCCAATCTCTTTGGTGTTTTTATCTACCTCTCCACTGTTGCGGCTTAATTCGTCAAAAGGATAAGACGCTCTTTGGAGGAAGTTTCCGTTTAAGTCAGGATTGTGATTTTCCGGAAGCGTCATACTGTGAAATACATCCGGATTGTAGTTATACCTTCTCACATCGATCCATGCCTCAGGATGTAAAAACAAGGCAATGTATTTTTCTTTCATTATCAATTCCAACGTTAAGTTAGCGGCTCCTACCGCTACATTCGGATCTGCCAGATAGGCATTCACTTCGGCTTCTTCCACACCAAGTTTTTGCATATGGGCCGTAATACCTTCCAGGTATGCCTCATACGCTTGTTGAGGAGCCCCTACGGAAGTAGTCGTTCCACCATTAGCTAAGAAAGCAGCCTCTGCTTCAATAAATTTCATTTCGGCATAAGTCACCATCATGATGGGCGCCTCGGAAGAAGCGTACCAGGTGTCTACGGTAAGGTTGGTAGTGCTACCGCTACCCGATCCGTTTATCATACCGGAGTAATTGTCATTACCGCCTTTGTCAGCAATAATGGGCAAACGAGGATCTACCACGGTGTAATAGTCTCCATTGAGGCATTTGATAAACTGAGCCGAATGCGTGATGGTGTAGTTACCTGTCTTGATGGGAAGTCCTACTTGTGAATGCCAAGGGTTTAGATTCCGGCTATTGTAAATTAATTCAAAGTCATTCTCAATACCATCAATGGCATTCTCCAGTTCCGTCAATGCCATTGTTGCATAACTATCACCTTTATTAGCCAAATGAATGGCATATCGAGCCTTGAGGGCATAGGCTACTTTTTCCCACTTACTTAGATCTCCTTTATAGATCAGGTCGTCATCGCTAGGCGAAAACACAGAAGTAGCTGCCTGTAAGTTGGGAATAGCCGCGTCTAATAAGCTGTTCACCCTATTATATATCTCTTCTTGAGCTTGATAAGCAGGTTTTAAAATTTCAGGACCTTTAAAAGCCTCGTCAAAAGGAATATTTTCCCATAAGTCGGTTGCCATTCCCAGATTCAAAGCCATTAACACCTGAGCCACCCCCGCATAATGAGGGGAACCGTTTTCCTCTGCCAACTTCACCATTTGGTCGGCATTGGTAAGGGCTCTTAAGTAAATACCCGTCCAAGCCGAATTGATCCGGGTGATTTCGTGTATATCGGCCCCGGAAGCAAAATAGCTGGCCGTATGTTGCGCAATTTGGGAGGTGGAATAAGCAATCCGGTAATGGTTGTCCCCGGATTCTTTAATCACGGTGGGCAATAATGCATCAAGTTTAATTAAATCTGGAGTAGCCCGGTAAGGATCCGTATTAGTGTCTCCACCTAAAAACGAATCACAGCCTACTAACAGAATCATTAATCCTATTAAACTGAATGATATATTAAATAGTTTTTTCATAAGTATTCCAGATTAAGGGCTAGAAAGTAACATTTAAGCTAAGGGTATAGCTGCGTGTTTGAGGAATGACCAAGCCGGCAAACCCGAAGGCATTACTACCCGCACCGAATTGAGAAGCCTCAGGATCGTAGCCTCGATAAGGAGTGTTTAAGTACAAGTTGTTGCCTGTAAGACTTACCCGCGCACTTTGCATTTTTAGTTTTTCAATCCACTGTTTAGGTAAATTATAAGACAGGTTAACATTTCGGATTCTGAACCAAGAAGCATCTTGTAATATTACTTCAGAAGCGGAGTTGTACCGGCTATAACTTCGATAAAGGTTCTCACCATTGATTTCTACCGGTTTGGTGTTGGGCTCTCCGGTTTCTGTGACGCCTTTGAAAATGACTTCCCGGTAACGCAATTCGGTTTCTTTTAACACTCCGTTACGGATTCCGTTGCGAAGGCCCATATCGAAAAGATCCCCCCCTTGTTTTAACTCTAGTAATACAGACAAGGTAAAGTTCTTATAAGAAATAGAGTTGTTTAAGCCCGCAGTCCAATCAGGGATCGCATTGCCAACTTTAACATATTCTTCCGTATTTACACTTGGTAATCCATTTTTGTCGATAATCAATTGGCCTTGTTGATTCCGGTTGAATTTGTGTCCATACAAATCACCCACTTTTCCTCCTTTTACAATTTTATTTTGGATATAGGTTCCGTCAAAAAAGACAATTTCTTCCAAGCCTTCGGGCATAGAAAGTATTTCGCCTTCGGTTTTAGAAAAATTAAGGGATGACGACCAGTTAAAATTGTTAGAACGGATCACCTCACCTGTGATTAAAAGCTCAATTCCTTTATTTTCAATTTCTCCGGCATTGGTAATGTATCTGGATAATCCGGTTGTATTACTGACAGGAAGTCGTATGATCTGATCCTTACTTCTTTGTTGAAAGTAGGTAGCATCGATGCCCAAGCGGTTATTGAAAAATTTTAATTCCGCACCAAACTCAATGGCTGAAGTGCGTTCCGGACGGAGTCTATCAGAACCATAAGTATCATCTTTTCTAAAACCATTAATACTTTCAAAAGGGAAGCCAGGGGAGGGTTCGTAATAGTAACCTAATAGATAAGGATCCGTATCTTTTCCTACTTCCGCATATGAGAGTCTAACTTTTCCATATGAGAAGAAGTTACTCTGTAAGTTCATATGTTCACTGAAGAGATATCCTAAACTGACAGAAGGATAAAAGAAAGAGCGGTTTTCTTTAGGAAGGGTAGAGGACCAGTCGTTTCTACCGGTAAGGTTTAAGAAAAGAAAATCCCTGTATTCAAATTTGACATCGGCAAATAAACCCACCAAACGTCTAAGGCTTCCATTGATTTTTGTGAAGTAATTCGTAGTGTTTCCAATAGATTTGAAGTTATTTAATGTAAACCCTTCTCCTCTGACATTGAGAGATTCGGACCATGTTTCAGTAATAGCATTTCCCGCAGTTACGGTCATATTCAAATCTTCGTTGAATTCGGCAAAAGCCGTAAGCAAGAGGTTGGAGTTGATTTCCCTTGCTTGTATCTTATTTTCAATGGTAAAACCTTTTACTTGACGTCCTACATCTGCATCTGCAGGAACTATTCGCCTACGTTTATCCGTATATTGATCTATACCCACTTTGTAGTCCAGTTTCAGCCAGTTGGTAAAACGGGCATTGAGTCCAACATTGGCAATTACCCGGTTTACTTCGTCTTCCAAGTTGGCAAATTCGGCCAAGTAGCGAGGGTTGTCCGTAATTCCATCCGAATAATCAACTTGAGTGCCATCTATTGGGTTGACGTAGTTATCTGTGCCATAGGTGGTGGTATAGTAAGAGAGTGCGCTCATGATGGATTTGTCTCCTCCATTCGGCCGGACACCCTGCGAGTTGATATACTGCATGGATCCGGTAACTTCCAGATCATCGCTGAATTTCGTTGAACCGTTTAATTTGATGGAAGTACGGTTCCACTCACTGTTGGGGGCAATCCCGTTTTGATCCAAACGCGATACAGAGGTATAATAGGTAGAGTTGTCATTTCCACCGGAAATACTTAAGGAGTTGTCCAGGCGGTGGCCGGTCTCCCAAAACTCTTTCATATTGTTGATTACCGGGTCGTATTGCGAAACTTTTGGCCCGAAAGTTTGGAACCTCAAGGGGCTACCGTCACTGTTAAAACGAAGCCTTCCGAAACGCCCTTCCCTGTATTTGCTTTGTACTTCAGGTGTTTTGCCTACTTGGTCCCAGCTATACGAAGAGCTGAAATTGATCCGGGCTTTCCCTGCTTTTCCTCTTTTGGTTGTGATGACCACCACACCGTTTGCTCCGCGCAATCCGTACAAGGCGGTGGCAGAAGGTCCTTTCAAAATGTTAACGGACTCAATATCGGAAGGGTTGATATCTACTGCCCGGTTGGAAAAAGAAAACTGCTCCGAGCTACCCGCCGAGTTAGAACCCGAACTTGGCAACATGCTTCCTGCATTGGTACTGTTGTCGATCGGAATTCCGTCTATCACAAAGAGCGGTTGGTTTGAAGCTGATGGGTCCAGAGAAGTAATCCCCCGGATGATGATATTGGTACCGGCCCCAGGTGTTCCTCCCGAGCTGGTGATATTCACCCCTGCCACTTTTCCTTGCATAGCGTCCAGAAAGTTGGCTTGTTTGGCTTCTTGCAAGTCTTCCGAAGAAAAGCTCTGTACGGAATAACCCAGCGATTTTTTTTCTTCTTGCCGGCCAAAGGAGGTGACTACGATTTCTTCCAATTGAGTCACATTTTCCACTAAAACCACATCAATGACCGAGCGCTGGCCAATCTGCTCTTCCATATCCATATACCCTATAGAGGAAAAGGTTAAGGATACGGCATCTTCAGGTACTTGTAAGGTGTATTTACCTTCCCCGGTAGTAATTGTACCTTTTGTTGTCCCTGTTACCACAATGGATACCCCGGGTATGGGCTCTCCTGTTTCGTTCGTAACGGTTCCTTTCACCACCTTGTTCTGTGCCCAGGACAGGGTGCTCCAAAGACAAAGCGTTACGAACCAACATGTCGTAAAAACTTTCTTCATAAGATTAGGTTGAGATTATGCTTGATGAATGTTTTTGCTAGTTTACAGAGGTCAAACCATTCCAAAAAAAGGTCATTCTTTCGCTCGAAAAGAGGGCTATTTGTTGAAAATCAACTATTTTTAAGAAGTTAAAAGGTCAAATCCTGGTCAAATCTGTTTCTTTACTTTGTTATTCGCCTTTGAACAAGATCAGATCAGGACCCGGAGCATTTAAAGATTTGTCAGTTTGCCATGAAGAGAAGGGCAAATTTGCTTTCCCAAGCCTATAACCAAATAACTATACTACGACTATGCTTTCTGAGAAAATTAAGAATGCCATTGAGGAATCGGAGGTAATCCGGCAAAGTGTTGATTTGAAACGCTATGGCAACGACTGGACCTCTTTTACCCGAACTACTTTCAACCATATTGCCCGGGTGATCAATGCTGAAGTATCCCGGCAAATTCTGAAAAAACCGTATTTATTGCAAGAGTTTTTATTGTTTGGTAACGATGAGCTGGACAGTATCCTTTTCACGTACAAGCTCGAAGACATTTCGGAATTTAAAGAATATTTGAAGAAAAGAAATCCCCAACGCCCTCACAATTGGATCAGTGGCAAGACACTGTACAGCTATTGGCACGGTGGCAATCCCAAGAGCCGTAAAATCAATGTGTTGCTCACATTTTTGCAAATAGAACCCCAGCTTTGGGACAAGTGGAAAAAAGCCGGTTTGTCAACCGTCAAGCAACAAATCAGTAAGGATTTGCAATTGTTGAAACAGCATTATTTGGGACATTACTTCCGCTACTATCAAAAGAGTGACAACAGTCCGGTTATGTTGAAAACCCCTTTTATCATCCGGGAAGACCCATGGGATGTGGTAGTGGTAGAGATGAAAACCATCGGGCATCAATACCGAAGCTCAGCCATAGCCCTGCGGGATAGTGCTTTGTACATAGATTGTGAGAACTTGAATTGGGACGATAAAGAAAGTTTTGTGTTTAATATCGGTTTTGACCCCCATCCGGAAGTGTTGGTAGGCGTTTCCAATACGCTCAATCGCAGGAGGCAAACCATCGCCTTGAAAAATGTATTGGTCCGGCAACCGAAGGTGTATGATTTCCAGGCAGCACAAGGTCTGGAGATTCCCTTTGACGCAGATTTGTCAATAGAGAGTGTGGACTATCAGATATTGCACTATTTTAAAAGTAATACCCATAATTTAATGATGATGCCTTATTGCAGTCATGTGGAGGAATTATCGCAATTGGGCAGGTATATGGCTTTGACAAGTCCAGGGGGATAACTAAAGCAGATAAGCCACAGTGATTTGTAAAAAAAATAATGCTGCCGGATGAGTTGAAAAATACAAAAAAGAACCGGGTAATGATTAACTTCTTTACCCGGTTCTTTTATTAAGCTTCTTTGGCTTCTTGAAGAGCAAACTCTTTGGCAAAGTAGGTCAGGATTACTTTGGCGCCTGCCCGTTTTAAAGAAATTAAGGTTTCGTTCATGATTTGCTGGCCGTCTAACCATCCTTTTTGATGAGCTGCCTTCACCATGGAATACTCTCCGCTGACGTTGTATGCGGCAATAGGCAATTCAAAATTTTCATTTAACAATTGGATGATGTCCAAGTAAGACAGGGCGGGTTTTACCATGAGAAAGTCAGCCCCCTCAACCATATCCAGTTCCGCTTCGATCAATGCCTCGCGAGAATTCGCCGGGTTCATCTGGTAAGTCTTCTTGTCACCGGCTTTCGGAGCTGAATCCAAGGCATCGCGGAAAGGCCCGTAGTAGGCACTGGCATATTTTGCCGTATACGACATGATAGAGACGTTGGGGAAATTGTTGATGTCCAGGGCTTCCCGCATATGGGCCACTCTGCCGTCCATCATGTCCGAAGGACCTAGAATATCGGCTCCGGCCTGGGCTTGTGCCAAGGCCATGTTGCTCAATACCTCCAGGGTCGGGTCGTTGAGAATTTCTCCGTTTTCAAATATACCGTCATGTCCGTCAGAGCTGTAAGGGTCCATAGCGATGTCCGTCATGATACAGCATTCCGGAAACGTCTCTTTTACCTTGGCAATGGCATTGAGGTACATGCTCCCTTCCCTGTAGGCTTCTGAAGCATATTTATCTTTCAGGCTATCGTCAATGCTAGGGAACAAGTCGAAGGTTCTCAGGCCCAATTCCATACAAGAATCAATCTCTTTTAAAAGTTGATCAGTCGAATAGCGGTAAATGCCGGGCATAGAGGCTACTTCGATTTTTTTATTTTGACCATCGATTACAAACAAGGGAAAAATCAAATCCTGTACCCGGACTTGGTTTTCCTGAACCATCTCTCTGATTGCCGCAGTTTTCCGGTTCCTTCTGGGTCTTCTAAACATGTCAGTTACGTTTTGTTGTTGTATATAATTAAGGTAAATGAGTCAGGGCAGTAGGAGGAGGGGTGATCATTGCTTACACTTCTCTCGATTTGCCAGTACACATGATTGCATACCAGCCTCTGGCTTATACCTTATTTTGTTTATTGTTTATTAAATTCCATCATCAGTTTGTTGGAAAAGATAAAATCGCGAAGCTCTTGGCAATCTGTATGCAGTATATTGGTATTACTGCCTTCCCAAAGTTTATAACCCTTATGCAGGAAAATAATGTTTTGTCCGATTTCCATCACGGAGTTCATATCATGGGAAACCACTACGGTAGTCAAGTTAAATTCATGGGTAATTTCCTGGATCAGGTTGTCGATGCGGATGGCGGTGATGGGATCCAGTCCTGAGTTGGGCTCATCACAAAAGAGGTATTGTGAGTTAAGCACGATGGCCCGGGCAATGCCCACTCGCTTTTTCATTCCCCCACTGAGTTCGGAAGGCATTTTTTGTCCGGCATTCTCCAAGCCCACCCGGTTCAGGCAAAAATACACCCGGTCTTTCTTTTCATTAGCCGACATTTTTTCACCTTGGATGTTCAGAGGGAACATCACATTCTCTTCCACCGTCATGGAGTCAAACAGTGCGCTGCCTTGGAACAACATGCCGATTTCACTCCGGATTTTTTTCTGTTCTTCCCGGTTAGATTGATAAAAGTCCCTGCTGTTGTAGAGCACCTTGCCCTTTTCGGGCGGAACCAATCCTACAATACATTTGAGCAACACACTTTTCCCCGTACCACTGGCACCAATGATCATATTGGTTTTTCCCTGCTCAAACACAGCACTTATCCCATACAAAATCTGCTTGTCGTTGAAGGATTTCTCTATGTTTTGTATCTCAATCATGAGTGTTGGGTCTTTTAATGATAGATTTACTTGTCTTATACCAGTAGTTGGGCCAAGAAGAAATCGGCAATCAACACCGCTATACAACTGTTGGTTACGGCACTGGTACTGGCTTTACCCACTTCCAAGGCTCCTCCTTCGGTATGGTACCCTTTGTAGGCGGAGATGGATACGATCAAAAAAGCAAATACAAAGGATTTGAGCAAAGCAAAAAAGGCCGTATATTCCATAAAGTCGACCCTGATGCCATAAATGTATTCTTGCTCGGTGAGAAAGCCGGCCAAGGTACCGGCAAGGTACCCTCCGTATATGGCCAAAAAGGCCGAAATTACTACCAGCATAGGATACATCACGATGCCCGCCAGTACTTTGGGCAAGACCAGGTAGGAGGCTGAGTTGACCCCCATCACTTCCAATGCATCTACCTGTTCGGTGATTTTCATGGTTCCTAAGCCTCCGGCTATGTTGGAGCCTACTTTTCCGGCAAACACGATGGCTGTAAACGTAGGAGCGACTTCCAAAATAGTCATTTCCCGTACAATCTGGCCGATGACATAATCGGGAATGAAGGGACTGACCAGGTTGACGGCCGTTTGTACCGCCATTACGGCTCCGATGAAGATAGAAACGATGATTACAATGACCAGGGAGTCGATGCCGATGAGAATGCACTCATCAAAAAATAGGCGTATGTACACTTTAAAGGGTTCCCGGTTGACAAACAACCGGCCCATAAACATTAAATATCGTCCCAGGCTTTTCATGAATGCTGATTGGTTTGATCTTTTAAGAGCATG
The DNA here is from genome assembly GCF_039710355.1 of Rapidithrix thailandica. NCBI lineage: Bacteria > Pseudomonadati > Bacteroidota > Cytophagia > Cytophagales > Flammeovirgaceae > Rapidithrix > Rapidithrix thailandica. Next base: position 440,885 of record NZ_JBDKWZ010000004.1, read on the forward strand.
TTTGAGTTTCTTTGTAGATCGAAAGACAACTGTCGGGTATATATTTCTTCTTTTGTGAAAGAGTTTGAAAAAGCCTTGCAAACCACCTCTTCGAAAGCCTTATGGCCGAGATTGATCATTTGATGAAGTGCTTGCCTGCTTTTGAACCATCCCAAAGAAATTTTATTGATACCCGGTATCTCTTTTTACAGGACAAATATATTTAAGAATAAGGGATAAGCAATGTATAATGTGGATTGCTCAAAATGTATTTTAAATTTGAAGGAAAGATTGGTGGGTTTTCTTGAAAGAATATTGAATTTATCATTATCAATGAAGAAGTTCAACTCAAAAGGATGACCGGAAAGATAACTATGTATTTATAAAGAGGCATTCACAGGATCTCAACTATAAAACCAATAAAACTATGATTGTTGTAACTGGAGGTACGAAAGGAATCGGAAAAGCCATAGTAGAGGGCTTTGCAAAAGCAGGGTATGCAATTGCTACCTGTAGCCGGAATGAACCGGAACTGAAGCAATTGCAAAAAGAAATCAAAGAGAAATATGAGGTAGAGGTATTTGTCAAGCAAGCGGATTTCTCTAAAAAGGAGGAGGTGATTCAATTTGCCGGGTTTGTCAAACAAACAGGAAAACCCCTAGAGGTGCTGGTGAACAATACCGGAGTATTCATTCCCGGGCAAATCCATAACGAAGAGGAAGGGGCTTTGGAACAGATGATGGAAACCAATTTGTACAGTACTTATCACCTTACCCGGGCCTTGATTGGGGGCATGGTCCAGCGAAAATCCGGACATATTTTTAATATTTGTTCTATTGCCAGTATTACGGCCTATCCTAATGGAGGAAGTTATGCCATCTCAAAACACGCCATGTTGGGTTTTAGCCACTGTCTACGGGAGGAAATGAAAGAGCACAACGTTCGGGTTACGGCTGTACTGCCCGGAGCTACTTTAACGGCCAGCTGGGAAGGCGTGGATTTGCCGGAGGACAGATTTAGCAAACCGGAAGACGTGGCTGAAATGGTGCTGGCGGCTCACAAGCTTTCCGAAAGGTCGGTGGTTGAAGATATTGTTATTCGCCCACAATTGGGAGATCTTTAGGTAGAAAACCGTTATCAGTCATCAGTGAAAGCCTGTTGTTTTCCGCTTTGGGTAAAGAGGCCAAAGGGGATTCAGGCCATTGCTGGCTGATAACGGATTTACTGTATTTTTTCAATGATTCTTTTCTTATTAATGTCTTTGATCGACCCGTTTTCACAGTAAATCACCCGGCTGGGAAATTCTTTGATAAAGTTATGTTGATGAGTTGCCATCAATACCGCTGTGCCTTTTCGATTGATTTCTGCAAACAGGTGCAGGATTTCTTTACCCACTGTCGGGTCCAGGTTTCCGGTGGGTTCATCTGCCAGTATAATTTCAGGGCGGTTTAACAGTGCCCGTGCAATAGCAACTCTTTGTTGTTCCCCACCAGACAATTGATGTGGAAATTTCTTCTGCGTATTTTGCAAGCCTACCTGTTCCAGTACATAATTGATCCGTTCCTGAATAAGCGATTTGTCTTTCCAGCCGGTAGCTTTCAGTACAAACTTCAGGTTTTCTTCCACAGAACGGTCGGTAAACAATTCAAAGTCCTGGAAGATGATGCCTAGTTTTCTTCGTAGGTAAGGCACTTCCTTTGACTTGATTTGGTGAACTTGAAAACCTACTACGTTTACTTCACCCTGTTGTACTTCCAAGTCCGCATAAATGGTTTTGAGAAGGGACGTTTTTCCGCTTCCGGTTTTTCCTATCAGGTAGACAAACTCACCCCGGTGAATGTCGAAATTTAAATGTTTGATGATCAGTCTGTTTTCCTGGTAGACGTCAGTGTCTCTGAGACTTACCACAGGCATATCGTCTTGCATAAGCATGTACTTACAGTTCTAGTTTTTGAGGTTTTCCGAAAGGAAGCGTTTCAATCAATTGTTTGAGCGCCTCTTCTTTTCCTTCGAGCCCATATTTTTCCAACTTTTGTAAAGGGCGGTCTGCTCTAAAATAAGCGATCAAAACAAAATTTTCATCGCGCAACTGGATATAATCGGGAATTTTCGCTTTGCCTTTTACTTTTAAAATATACATAAAGCACAGTTAAATAATGAATACCTTAACGATTGCCGGTATCGGCTGAAATTTCTGCAAGCTTACTAGGTTTTGAAGTATTAAGAAAGGTACCGGCCTCAAAATTTTTCGAAGTGATGTTAAGAGCATGTTTAATATCCGTTTTGACGCAAAGGATAAAAGTGAGACATGCTCTCAATCAAATGTATCTATAAAAAACAAAACCTCATGTGACCATGAGGTTTTAATATCTATTTAAGAAAAAAATAACGCTTAAGCCAATACGGACTCAGCGTCCATTTTCTTTGCATCTTCTAAGAATTTAGCCAAGCCGGCATCGGTTAAGGGATGCTTCAACAGGCCTAAAATCACATTCAACGGGCAAGTTGCTACGTCTGCTCCCAATTCAGCACATTCAATCAAGTGCATGGAATGACGCACAGAAGCTGCCAATACCTCAGTTGCATAACCATGTGTACTGTAGATATCCACAATTTGACCGATCAATTGCAACCCGTCACTGGCAATATCATCCAAACGGCCGATAAACGGAGATACGTAAGTAGCGCCTGCTTTGGCAGCCAAGATCGCTTGTCCGGCAGAGAAAACCAGCGTACAGTTGGTTTTAATACCATTGTCAGAGAAGTATTTGATGGCTTTTACTCCTTCTTTGATCATGGGAACCTTTACAACGATCTTATCATCGATTTTGGCTAACTCTTCTCCCTCGCGTACGATACCCTCGAAATCTGTAGAAATTACTTCGGCACTCACATCTCCCTCTACGATATCGCAAATGGCTTTGTAATGTGCTAATACATTTTCTTTCCCTTTAATGCCTTCTTTGGCCATTAAAGAAGGATTGGTGGTTACCCCGTCTAATACTCCCAAGTCATGTGCCTCTTTGATATCATTCAAGTTGGCCGTATCAATAAAGAATTTCATTGTGTATGATTTAAATTAAGTATCCTTGAATTTACTGCAAAAGTAGATATATGAAGAGAATTGATCAATATTCTGAAAAGGCTATTTCAATAAATTGTTCAGATTATTTTAAAGAGTTGAGTAATTGTGGGAAGGTTTATAAGTGGCTTGGTAAAAAAAACAAGCCAGTATCGCACTGCTACGACCGATTACCCTTGCTACTTTCCAGTCCTGGGGGATTCTCAGGAGCTAGTCGTACTGACTTGCGGGTGCAAAGGTAATAAGCGGCTTTGAATCACCAAACTTTTTTGAATAAAAATGAATTTTTTTTTGAAAGATTATTCTTTGCTATTTGGTAAGTGTAAGATTTTCAATGGGTTGTTGTTGTGAAGTTTTTTCTTTTTTTCGAAAGATAAATTTCATGAGCAGAGCAATATCATCTCATGGTAAAAAGATTAGGGGCAATGCGCAAGTCCTCCTCTCTGTAGAATGATGAGAATCCAGAGATAAGATGAATCCATAGGAGAGGACTTCTTATTGATAATAGATGAATTCATCAGTCATTAACTTTGCGTATATGCATATAAGTATTGGAAGGTTCCTTCACTAATTCCTTAAAGAGAAAATGAGGGGGTAAAGGAATGGGATACTGGTTTTACCCGTTTTTTAGTGATTTTTTTATGCGCTTGATACGGGAATTCCCTTTGGATTGGTAGTAAAATGCATAGGATTTATACAGGATAATTGCATTATTTGGTGATTATGTGCAATGTTGAGCTTTCTTATTACATCAAAATATTGTTATTTTAATTGGGATAATACAATTTGATATAATAATTATCTTATGATTTTTTAAGTTGTTGAATATGGTTTGAAAAGCGGTGCTGCGGTGAAAAACCGTGTAATTTATTGTGGATCTTTGGTTTTTAAGCGGCTTTGTAAAATTACCTATTTTGGTTATACTTCTGTGTTTTGGTTTTATTTTGTTGTGAGGTAATAAATTTTATGTTTGAAATAAAAGTTTTCTTACATTGATGCCTTTTTGTGAGAGTGTGGTTATTCTGTTTTGAAAATTTCCCTGAATTTTACAGCATGAAATTTTTATGAAAACCAATAATAGTCAAATGGGTAAAAAAGTTTCCAAACCAAACCAATCGCTTCTCTTCGTAAAAATTCAACGAATGGGAGCTTCACCGGCCAGCTTAATCGGTTCGGGGCAAATCCGGCCTTTTGGCTTGCAAGTGACATTACCCAATGAACTTTATTTTGGAATGCCGGAGGAGAGTACTAATCTTAAGGAAGAAGCTATGAGAAGCGTGCATTTCAATCAAAATTAATTGAATACTTACTGTTACAAATAATAGATTAAACCAAATAATTTAAATTTCATTGTCATAGGTAAATGCTGAGTATTTTTTCAACTGACAATACACCTGTTACACGTTGAAAGTTGTTGTAAGAGCTACAGCATTAAGAATTTTAAATACTTTTAAGTCATTGTGACTTAAAAGTATTTTTTTTGTCTATACTCAACACAAGCGATTACTTTTTTGGCTACACAAGGATTTCTCAAAATAAAAGCCATAGTAGAGTAAAAGCATAACTTATCTATGAAAATGAAAAAAAGCCAATTGAAACACATTTCTTATCTTCTTTTTCTACTGATTGTTGCCGGGGATCTGTGGAGTTTGTTTACTCCCTGGCAGTCTTACGAATACTGGTTCAAACCTTTGATCATGATTTGGGTGCTGGTGTATTTTGCCTGGCAGTCCAAAGGGATCCGGCATGTGATCAAGCAACCTTTATTCTTTGCCTTTGTCTTTTCTTGGGGTGGGGATGTAGCACTGTTGTTTCAGCAAAAAAACGAATTGTTTTTTCTTTTGGGACTGGGCAGCTTTCTGATTGCACAAATCAGTTATGTAGTTGCATTTACCTTTTCCGTGAGGGGGCATGCTAAGGCAGGCTTTATCAAAAGGCAGCCCTGGTGGGTACTGCTCATTATTATGTATGGTGGATTGTTGTATGCATTGCTGTTTGAAAACTTGGATTCTACTTTAAAAATAGCGGTGTTCATCTATGCGGCCTCGCTAGTAGTTATGGGGCTGGCAGCCTTGAATCGCAGAGGTTGTGTACCGGCTTCAAGTTTCTGGTTCGTAATGTGTGGAGGGGTTTTATTTATTTTATCTGATTCGGTGATAGCCATTAATAAATTTTTATTGCCCTTTGAAGGGGCTAATATATTGATAATGAGTACGTATATATTGGCGCAGTACCTGATTATGCAAGGGGGCTTGCGGCAAGTTTTACAAGCTAACCGGTAAATAACCCAAGTAAGAAATTGGAATATTTAAAAAAAAATTGTTATTTCATCACATCATTGTGGATTATTAGCTCAAATACACTTTTCTTCATCTCCTGGATTTTTTAACTAATAAAAGCACCATCTTAAATCTTTAACTTGGGGTATTCTCCAATGGCTTCTGCCTTGGAGGAATAGTTCTATTACTTTATACTCAATCAATAAACATATGCTTGATAAACATGGAATTGCTAAGAGAATAGCCAAAGAGATCAAAAGCGGCTATTATGTTAACTTGGGCATTGGAATTCCTACCCTGGTGGCCAATTATATACCGGAGGGAGTGGAAATGGTACTACAGTCGGAGAACGGCTTGTTGGGGATTGGCCCCTTTCCGGAAGAAGCAGCCGTAGATGCAGACCTGATAAATGCCGGTAAACAAACGATTACGATGCGGGAGGGCTCCAGTCTCTTCAGCTCAGCAGAGAGCTTTGCGATGATTCGGGGCGGGCATATAGACCTTACCATTCTGGGAGCCATGGAAGTGTCGGAAAAAGGAGATATTGCCAACTGGAAAATTCCGGGAAAAATGGTGAAAGGCATGGGAGGAGCCATGGATTTGGTCTCTTCTGCCAAGAACATCATTGTCGCTATGCAGCATAAAAGCAAATCGGGAAAGTCCAAGCTCCTGCGTGAATGTACATTGCCAATCACCGGATTAGCCTGTGTCAAACACATCGTTACGGATATGGCCATGCTGGAAGTAATGGATGAAGGTGGTTTTAAACTATTGGAAAGAGCTCCCGGAGTATCCGTAGAGGAAATTCAAGAGGCTACGGAAGGGCGCTTGTTTGTGGAGGGTGAAATCCCTGAAATGCAAATAGATGAATGAATCTATCGAATACATAAATCATCACAGATTCAATTTTTCACCTAATCAACTATGAAAATATACCGGATTGCATAACACTTTTTTTAAAGAAAAAACGAAGCTTATTTTTCCCAAAATGCTTCACATAATAGCCACTAATCAATATAAACTAATTAGCACTTAATTTAAATACTAGTAAATATGGAAAATGGGTACAAACAAAGATCTTTATGGCTCTTTATACGACTACTGGGGCTGCTGTTGGGTCTTACTTACGGGTCTGTTGCCTTCGGACAGAATGTAATGGTAAAAGGTTCTGTGTTGGATGCGGATACCGAAGAACCTTTAGTCGGGGTGAATATCATTATCAAAGGAGCCGTTACGGGTACGACTACCAATATCAACGGTAGTTTTATATTAAGAACTTCCAATACAGACCTGCCCTTTACACTGTTGTTTTCAGCCATAGGTTATGAAACCAAAGAAGTGGAGGTTACTCAGGAAAACCAGGAAATCAACTTGAGTCTGGGTTCCAAGACCAATGTATTAGGACAGGAAGTGGTGGTTTCTGCTTCCAGGGTGGCAGAAAGCATCTTGGAGTCTCCGGTGTCTATTGAAAAAATGGATGTGCTGGATGTACAAAATACCTCTGCGGATACTTATTATAAACATATTGGAAATATGAAAGGGGTGGATATGACCTCCAGTAGTATTAATTTCCAAATCGTAAATGCCCGGGGGTTTAATTCCACCGGAAATACCCGCTTCGTTCAAATGATTGACGGTATGGACTCACAAGCTCCGGCACTGAACTTCCCTGTAGGAAGTCTGAACGGCCCGTCCGATTTGGATGTAGAAAGCGTGGAGTTGATTCCGGGAGCGGCTTCGGCCTTGTATGGAGCCAATGCGTTTAATGGAATTTTATTGATCAACACCAAAAGCCCCTTTGAATATCAGGGGCTAAGTGCCTTTGCGAAGGTAGGAGTCAACCATATCAGCCCGAACACTGGGGAAGGAGAGCCGGACGGTGCCCAACCGATGTTGGAAGGCGCTTTCCGCTATGCCAAAGCCTTTAACAATAAATTTGCCTTTAAAATCGGCGTATCCTATAGTCGGGCAGAAGACTGGTACGGTACCGAAATGGCCGATCAGAATCCTGAACGTCAAGGAGACTTGTCCTTTAATCCCGGGATGGATCAAGTACATGCCTATGGTGATGTAGCCGCTATTTCCATGCCTTTGGTAGGATTTCAATTGCCCGGCTTCTGGGATCAGGTAGAAGCACAAGATCCGAGCTTTGGTCAAATTCGCCCTGCTTTGGAAGAACGTTTGGAAGCTGGCGACTTGCCTAATCAAATTGTGGCCCGGACGCCCTATGCAGAAAAAGACTTGGCGGATTACGGAGCAGAAAACTTAAAAGTAAACACCGCATTGCATTACCGGATTACAGATAATCTGGAAGCTTCCTATACGCTGAATTTTGGCTCCGGTACGACTATTTACACAGGGGCCAACCGTTACGCATTGTCCAACTTTACCATTCAACAACACAAACTGGAATTGACCGGCTCTAACTTCTTTTTGAAAGGGTATGCCACGATTGAAAATTCAGGAGATTCGTATATTGTCGATGCGGTGGGGGCTGCTATCAATAATGATTGGAAAGCCAATGGCCAGTGGTTTGCCGAATATGCAACGGCTTACCTGACCGGTCTGGTGACCGGAGGAATTGAGCCTGGGACAGCGAATGCTTTGCCGGCCAGTGCCAGAGGAAATTTACACTTGGGGGCCCGGGGCTTTGCCGATCAGGGGCGTTTGATGCCGGGTACGGCTGGCTTTGAACAAGCCAAAAGCAAATACCAGAACTCCTTTATTCCCAACGGAGGGAAATTTGACGATAAGACTCTGTTCTATCATTATGAAGGTCAATATAACTTCCAGAATGAAATCAAATTTGTGGACTTGCAAGTGGGAGCTGCCTATCGCTTGTTTGATTTGAATTCGAACGGAACCATCTTTGGCGATGCTGACAGCGATATTACCATCCAGGAATACGGTGCTTTTGTGCAAGCCGGTAAAAAAATCCTGAATGATAAATTAAAACTTTTAGCTTCCGTACGTTACGATAAGAATGAAAACTTTGACGGACAGTGGAGTCCCAGGGCTTCTGCGGTATTGAACGTAGGGAAAAACAGTTTTATCCGCGGCTCCTTCCAAACCGGTTTCCGCAATCCCTCCACCCAAGGACAACATATCGATCTGGATGTAGGGACTTTACGGATTTTAGGGGGGCTGCCTCCTTATGCCGAAAGGTACAATGCCTATGAAAATGCCTATACCTTGGCTTCAGTAAATCGTTATGTAGCCAAAGTGGTGGCTGACGGTACTACTTCGGCGGTGGTAGACCCGGCTAATTTGGCTTTGTTACAGCCCGTACAAGAAGGAGGGTTTGACCCTGTAAAACCGGAACAGATCAAATCTTTTGAAGTGGGGTATAAAGGCTTGTTCGGTACAAAAATGATGATTGATGTAAACTACTATTACAATATTTACAACGATTTCATTGTGCAGGCGCAATTGCGTAAGGCGGCCGGAGATATCTCTGTCAACCCTATCAATGCACAAGCTTTGTTAGTGGGAAGTGCGGCCAATACCTACCAGATTTATACCAACCTGAATGAAGAATTAAAAGGGCAAGGGGCTGCGCTTGGGGTGCAATACAGCTTGCCGAAAGGGTTTTACCTCAATGGAAATTACAACTGGAACGAATTGATTGAAGGCTTGGGAGATGAGTACCTGAATGAGTTTAATACTCCGGAGCATAAAGTTAATTTAGGTTTTGGTAATCGTAAGTTGACAGACCGGATAGGGTTTGATATTCACTGGCGTTGGCAAGATGCTTTCCGTTGGGAGTCTTCTTTCTCCAAAGGAAATATACCGGCTTATTCTACCATAGACATGCAGGTGAGTTACCGGATGAAAGAATTGAAATCCATTTTGAAATTGGGCGGCTCGAACATCTTCAACGAACGCTATATTCAAAATTATGGCGGGCCTACCATCGGTGCCATTTATTATTTATCGATCACTTTTGATGAGTTGATGAAATAACAGCATTTCGTAAAAAGGTCATTGAAAACATTCACAACCGCTATAAATCTGATAGAAAATGAAAAAAAATATAAATAGCTGGTATCTTTCCATTGTGCTGACAGCCCTGCTTTCGGCTTGTTCCTATGATTTTCCGGCTCCGGATCCTACGACTCAACCTTCAACCGGGAACGCTGATTTTACCAAATATGTGGCTTTGGGTAATTCCCTGACGGCCGGAATGATGGACGGAGCTTTGTATACACGTGCCCAACAAAATTCCTTTGCGGCAATTTTGGGGCAGCAATTCAAACAAGTAGAAGGAGGAGAATTTGTTCTTCCGGATATCAATGCGGAAAACGGGACCAATATCCTGAACGGTTTGGGAAGGATTATTTTTGCCGTTGACCCTACCTGTCCTCAGGCGGGCCCCGGGCTTTCTTTTACTACTCCGGATCCGATCACTCCTTTTTCAGGAAACATCAGTGATATGAACAATTACGGAGTGCCAGGCATGAAACTCGCCTGGTCAACCGGGGATGGAGCCGTAGCACTGTTGCAAAACCCCTTTTATACCCGTTGGTTTGCTGATTTGCCTTCGGCAGCTGCTACCAACCCTGTAGAGTTGGCTGTGGCTGCCCAACCTACGTTTTTCTCTATTTGGTTGGGAAATGCCGATGCCTTGAATTATGCAACCGGTGGAGGCTGTGTAACTTCTGAAATGAATGAATCGCCTACTCCTCCTCAATACATCGGGGTAGATGGTGAAGGAAAACCTATTGAAAACCCGGTGAAGAGTGCCGATTATTATAATACACTCAAGCAATCCGGAGATGGTTTTGGCGCCAATGATATGACCCCGACATCCGCTTTTCAAGCCTTGTATTCCGGGGTGGTTTCCGGGATGTTGAGTGGCGGTGGCAAAGGCGTAGTTGCCAATATTCCGGAAGTGACCGATATTCCTTACTTCCGCTTTGTCAACCCCAATCAATTTGCCGTGCCCTTGGATTTGGGAACAGTGGTTCCGGATGCTGCAGGCCCTCCGTTTGCCGGAATGACCTATGCCGATGTTTTGAACTTTTGGTATTTTCAATACGGTTTTACCGGAATGGAAGATTACAATGGGGATCAAGTACCTGATGGCCCTCAGCGTTTGTTCCAACCGAACGCCAATAACTTTTTGGCCATCGAAACTTTTAATGCGAACGGAGAGCGGGTGATTCGTCAATTAGATCCTAGCAAAGACATCACCCCTATGAGTTTAGCAACGATTCCCACCAAGTTAGGTTTAGGGCCAATCCTGGATTGTGAAGGAAATGTAGTTGGGGCCCGTGAAGGATGGGGCTTAGTGCAAAACTTGCCACTGACTGCGGAAGGGACCATTGACCTGGTTGAATTGATGAAAGTCATCGATCAAGTACGGCCGTATCCGGTACCCAGTTCTTTTATTTTGGATGAGACAGAAAAAGAAGCGGTAGCGGCCCGGATCGATGCCTATAATACCATCATTGCGGATGTGGCAACGGCTAACAGCGATCAGTTGGCCTTGGTGGATATCAACGATATTTTTGGAAAGTTTGCCAACGAAGCAACGCCCAGTACCCTTGGTGGGATAGGAGTAGAGGCCACTTTTGCTCCTCCATTTGGCGCTTTTTCCGCAGACGGTGTACATCCCAACGGTCGTGGGCATGCTTTTGTAGCCAATCAATTTATCGGAGCGATTAATGCTAAATTTAGCGCCAATGTACCGTTGGTTAACCCGAACAACTACCCGGGCAATGATTTGCCACAATAGATACATCGGATTTTACTTGTTTTTTCGAAAAGCCCAAGAAATTTATGTTCTTGGGCTTTTTTGTCAAGCCTTTAATAGGTAAATGCAGCGGGCTTGTTACCTGTGAACAGGGAAATAACAATGCGGACACAGTTCAGAGCTCTTTGTTTAAATTTATTTAGAAAAAATTGACCTTGTGTTAACCGATTACATTGCATATCCTTAGAGGATTCCTTAGCTTTGGTAGTGGTTAAACGGCAATATAACGGATCTTACACACGAGCATTTCTGACTATCAATCATTTCGCAATAATGTATTCCCTGTATGTTCAAAAGGATACGCTCCTATACCATTTTTTCAGCAATTCTGATGCTGATTGATGTCTGTATTATCGATTTTTCATTCCGTTTGGGGTATTACCTGAGGTTGGGGCCGGATACCAATTATAGTGATATCTTTATTTCACTGTTTGTGATCTCCAATCTGGCTTGGTTGGTGGCCCTTTTGTTTTTGAAGAATTACCGGGTGGAAAGCGTGGCATCATTCCCCAAGGTAATGGGGCGGCTGGCGCTGACCTTTTTAATCCATGCGGCTATTATCACGGCCTTTATTCTGAGTTTGAAAATCAATTACTTCCCCTTGAAGTTTCTCTTACATGCCTATGGCTTTTCCGCTTTATTGATTTTGCTGTTCCGTTATGGATTTACCATAGCCGTGGAGCATTATAAAAAGTTGAGTATAAATGTGAAGAAAGTAGTGGTGGTGGGCACCGGCTCTTCCGCAAATGAACTCCATCACTTTTTCAATTCTCATCGTAGTGTGGGCTATCAGTTTTTGGGTTTTTTTGACGATCAACCCAATTATCAAATGCTTTCTCATAAACTTTACAAAGGAAGTTTGAGGGAGTTGAAGAAGTTTTGCCTGACCTATAACGTGGACGAGATTTACTATGCGAAAACCTTGGAAGATAAAGAACTGATTGCAGACTTGTCCCGCTTTTCCGATGATAACTTTATTTACTTCCGCTTAGCACCTGACTTTAGTAATTTATCGGACAAACAGATTAATATCTATTTTCACGATTCCATTCCGATCATGACCATGCGGGATGAACCCTTGGGACGAACCTTTAATCAGATCGTCAAACGGGGATTTGACGTATGTTTTTCCTTGTTTGTCATCCTCTTTATTTTCCCCTTTCTATTTCCGTTGATTGCGCTGATGATTTATTTGGAATCCAAAGGCCCGATACTGTTCAAACAACTACGCATGGGAAAGAAGAACCGGATGTTTGAATGTTTTAAATTCCGGACCATGTATGTGGGAGCTTCCTCAGAGCAACAAACGAATCGGCATGACCAGCGGGTGACTAGGGTAGGGATGCTCTTGAGAAAAACCAGTCTGGACGAATTACCTCAGTTTTTTAATGTCTTATTAGGCGACATGTCTGTAGTCGGTCCCCGTCCTCACTGTCCGTATATGATGGAGTTGGAAGATTATACCAAATTGATGCGGCAAAAATATAAGTTCCGGCATTTTATCACACCGGGTATCACAGGGTATGCGCAAGTGAATGGGTGCCGGGGAGCAATTAAAGAGCAGGCTTTATTGGAAAAACGGGTGGATTACGATGTAATGTATATGGAAAACTGGAGCTTGTTACTGGATATGAAAATAATATTTCAAACGGTTAAAAATTTGGTCAGAGGAGAAGAAAATGCTTTTTGAGAAAAAACAAAACATTCAGAAGAGACAAGGAATTTTAGTGGAAGCACTTCAAATGCTTCCACTACTTTTATAGGGGCAAACCTTTAGTTTGACCATTAATTTTTGGCAAAATCAATATTTTACATTTATTAGTAGCTTGTAACCGAAGTCTTGGGTAATATTGTAACATAAATTGGTGTTTACCCAGATTCTCATAACTAATTATTATGAAAAAAGCGCTTATCACTGGCATCACAGGACAGGACGGGGCTTATCTAGCCGAATTACTCTTGGAAAAGGGCTATGAAGTACACGGTATCAAACGAAGAAGTTCCTTATTCAATACCAATAGGATCGATCATCTCTATCAGGACCCACACGAGGAAAACGTTCGGTTTACCTTGCACTATGGAGACCTGACGGATTCGACCAATATCATCCGTATTGTACAAGAAGTACAACCGGATGAAATCTATAACCTGGGGGCCATGTCCCATGTACAGGTGAGTTTTGACAGTCCGGAATATACCGCCAATGTGGATGGCTTGGGGACCCTGCGAATCCTGGAGGCCGTCCGGATACTGGGATTGACAGAAAAAACCAAAATCTATCAGGCTTCCACCTCCGAACTCTACGGCTTGGTACAAGAGGTGCCACAATCGGAGAAAACGCCTTTTTACCCCCGTTCTCCGTATGCGGTGGCCAAACTGTACGGTTACTGGATTACGGTCAACTACCGGGAAGCCTATAATATGTATGCCATCAATGGAATTTTGTTTAATCACGAATCTCCTTTACGGGGCGAAACCTTTGTGACCCGGAAGATCACCCGGGGAGTGGCCCGGATTGCCTTGGGCTTGCAAGAAAAAATCTACCTGGGCAACCTGGATGCCCAGCGGGATTGGGGCCATGCCAAAGACTATGTGGAGGCGATGTGGTTGATCATGCAGCAGGAACAAGCCGAAGACTATGTGGTAGCCACAGGCGTAACCACCCGTATCCGTGATTTTGTAAAAATGAGTTTTGAGGAGCTGGGTATTGAAGTGGAATTTTCCGGTGAAGGTACCGAAGAAGTGGCCAAGGTAGTCAAATGCAATCACCCGGAATACCAATTGAAAGCCGGTACGGAGGTAGTTGCGGTAGACCCCAGGTATTTCCGGCCTACCGAGGTGGAACTGTTGATTGGGGATTGTTCAAAACTGAAGGAGAAAATCGGCTGGAAACCCAAGTACGATTTGCCGGCCTTGGTGAAGGACATGATCAACGCAGATGTGGAGCTCTTTAAGAAAGACCGCTACCTACAACAAGGAGGACATACCATTTTGAACTACAACGAGTAATGGAAAAAAACGCAAAGATCTATATTGCCGGCCACCGGGGGATGGTCGGCTCTGCTATTGCCCGGAAGTTGCAAAAGGAGGGATATGAAAATTTGGTATTGCGCACCTCCAAAGAGTTGGACTTGCGCAAGCAACAAGCCGTCACGGATTTTTTCGCTCAAGAAAAGCCGGATTATGTGTTTTTGGCTGCGGCCAAAGTAGGTGGCATTCAAGCCAACAACACCTACCGGGCAGAGTTTCTTTATGACAACCTGATGATTCAGAACAATGTAATTCATCAGAGTTATCTGAATGGAGTGAAGAAATTGTTGTTTTTGGGTTCTTCTTGTATCTATCCCAAACTGGCGCCTCAGCCCTTGAAAGAAGAATATTTACTCACCGGCTTGTTAGAACCGACCAACGAACCCTACGCCATCGCCAAAATTGCCGGGATCAAGATGTGTGAGGCCTATCGCAGTCAATACGGTTGCGATTTTATTTCGGCCATGCCCACCAACCTGTACGGGCCTAACGACAATTACGACTTGCAAAATTCCCATGTGCTCCCCGCTTTGCTGAGGAAGTTCCATACGGCCAAAGTAGAGGGCAAAGCCTTTGTGGAAATATGGGGGACAGGCTCTCCCAAGCGGGAGTTTTTGCATGTGGAGGATTTGGCCGCTGCCAGCCTGTTTTTGATGGAGCATTATAGCGAGCCGGAGTTGGTGAATGTGGGAACGGGAGAAGACCTGCCGATCAAAGAACTGGCATTGATGATCAAAAAAATAGTTGGCTATACCGGGGAGCTTCGGTTTGATACTTCCAAGCCGGACGGAACACCCCGAAAGCTGATGGACGTGTCGAAATTAAAAAGCTTTGGCTGGCATCCTTCCATCGGGTTGGCCGAAGGAATTCAACAGGTGTATGAGCAAGTGGACTGGAGCCGGATTGTGGAACGGTAGCCGGGCAGTTCCGTTTCCCCGGAAAGTTTCGAGAACATCGTAAAAAAAATGAAAAAATAATGCAAGCGGAACTTTCCGGGATTTATAGGATCTAAATAAGAATTATTAAGAAATTTCCTTCTTTATTTATCCCGTTTTCGAGACCTGATTATCCTGGTTTGACGAATTCCATTTTGAAATGGCTTTCCGATATACTTATCTTTGACCCGCAAATTTCATTGCCAAAACTATTTGATAGAAGATGACTAATAAAACCAGGGGAGAATTAAAGATTTTTGCCTGCCGATCAGGTGAAAGGTTTGCCGATGCCATTGTAAGAAGTTTGAACGAACAAGTTTCCAGTTCCGTTAGGCCACAGCGCTTTCAAAAATGCCAAATGGATACTTTGGACTTTGCAAATGGCGAAAGTAAAGTACGGGTTCGGGACACCGTACGGGGTGCCGATACTTATGTAGTTCAACAATGTTTTGACCCAACAAGCGAACGAACCATTCAAGACAATGCGATCGAAGCGTTGCAGGCCGTACGGGCGCTAAAATCTGCCGGAGCTTACAAAGTGACATTAGTCCTTCCCGAGCATCCTTGGGCACGCCAGGATAAGTCGAAAGGACGGGAAACGATTACTTCTCGTTTGTTTGCCGATTTTGTGCAAGTAGCCGGAGCTGACAACGTATTAACTACGGATCTTCATGCGGACCAAATTACAGGGTTTTATGATGCTACCATTACGAAAATTGACAATCTGAGAGCTTCTCACGTGTTGTTAGAGTTTATCAAACAGTTGTATGATGAGGAAACTCTCAAGGATTTGGTGGTTATGGCCCCGGATTCCGGAGGAGCTCCTAAAGCCGAGTATTATGCCAAAATGCTGGGAACGAAAATGGCTCATGCGCACAAAACACGCTCAAATGTGATTGCCAATAAGGTAGAAGGCCTGGAAGTACTTGGGGAAGTAGAAAACAAGCATGTGTTTGTGATTGACGATATGGTGGATACTGGAGGAAGTGCTCGTACTTTGTGTGAGAAGCTATTTGACAAAGGGGTGAAAAGTATCAAATTCGGTTGTACTCATGGCCTTTTTAACAAGGGTGGCTTGGATAAGTTGACAGAACTGGGTATCCATGTAGTGACTACGGATACCATTCCGAGAACCGAAGAGTTTTTGAAACAGTATGAAGGTAAGCTGACTTGCGTTTCGTTATCTTCAAACTTTGCCGAGGCAATTTATTGTTTGAATCAGAATGAATCATTAGAATCTGTTTACGGAGAATAAACCTTTCTCAAAATAAACAGATTTTTTTATGCCCTCATGAAGTTTACAGCCTTCATGAGGGCTTTCTTTTTGGCCTTTCCACCATATCCTTTTGCGTAAATGTATCAGGGTTTTATCTCTTTTCAAGGCTAAAATCCTCTTTCTACGAAATATTTCGTAATAAAATTTGTCTTCTCAAGATCTTTCTCCTATCTTGTCCTACGAAATCATTCGTAAATAAAAATTATTATGGCAGATTTACCAAAACCCACAGAAGCGGAATTAGAGATTTTACAGATTCTTTGGGAAAAAGAACCCTGTACGGTGAGGCAAGTGAATGAAGTGTTAAGTCAAAAGAAAAAGACGGGATATACGACTACGCTTAAATTTATGCAAATCATGCTGGAGAAAGGTTTGCTAAAGCGTGAAGAGGCGGGACGTTCTCATATTTATTCATCGGCTGTGGCAGAAGCCGATACGCAACAACGTCTGTTAGACCGGTTTGTAAACCAGGTATTTAAAGGCTCCGCTTCGAAGTTGGTAATGCAAGCTTTGGGCAATAAAAAGTCCTCTAAGGATGAACTGGAGCAAATCAGAAAATTATTGGACGAAATAGATAACGCTGACAATGAATAATCTTATGCCCGAACTAACATTGATGACCAAAGCCTTAGGCATAGCGTTAGTTCATTCTCTTTGGCAAGGGCTCTTGTTTGCGCTTTTATGCGGGTTGGTACTAAAGGCAATTTCTATTAAATATTCGAACCTCCGGTATTGGGTTTCGTTTTTGAGCCTTTTACTCCTTTTTAGCTGCTTTGCGGGTACTTTTGGGAGTTTGTACTATCAACTGTCTACGGTTTCTGTGTCTACACAAGGCGCTGAAGCCTCACAAGCCACTGAAGTATTGGATCTTCTCTTGTTGAATGGGGCAAAGGAGGAAAACTTATTGGATGGGGCAGGAGAGTTCGTGCAAAAGGTATATACATTGATTTATCCCTATACATCTTATTTGGCAATTCTTTGGTTGGCGGGAGTATGTTTGTTTTGTATCCGGTTGGTTGCCGACCTTTTGTATGTTGAAAAAATCAAGTCAACCCATACGCTTCCGGCTAGCAAATTTTGGAGAGAGAAAGCCGAAACACTTGCCCGGCAAATAGGGGTATCCAATTCCTTCCGGCTTCTGCAATCTACCACCGTTCAGGTGCCGACCTTGGTGGGTTGGTTGCGGCCGGTGATTCTCATTCCTACAAGTCTTTTTACTTTTCTGACTGTGGAAGAACTGGAAAGTATTTTACTTCATGAATTAGCCCATATCAAACGCCACGATTATCTATTGAATATACTGCAATCTATCATAGAGATCTTCATGTTTTATCACCCTGTGGTATGGTGGCTTTCAGCGAATGTACATACAGAAAGAGAAAATTGTTGTGATGATTTGACTGTCAATGCATTGGGAGGGACAATGCTGTATGCCAAAGCATTGACCCACTTGGCAGAGTGGCAACTGACGCCTCATGCACTTACACTATCAGCGATTGGTTCAAAGCCTCAATTATTGAACCGTATCAAACGAATGATCTATTGTCAAAATAACCATTTTATAAAAACAAAAAATACAAACCTTATGAAAAACTCTGCGAAAATAATGGCGGCCATATTGGTCTTGTTAAGCCTGGGAGGAATCATTACAGGCTTTAAGCCGGTGAATAATGAACAAACTTTATTCACTGAACAAAAACAGCAAAAGGTAGTGATAGAGGCGTATGTACCAATATCTGAAAAACGAACGGAGGAAGCCTTTCCTTCAGCCAGCTCTCTTCAAGAAGAAGAAAAATCCCTCCACTTTAGTATACCCACTAGAAAAGGAGTTGAGCTTATAAAAGAGGTGGAAATAGACGAGGAACAACAAGTAGTGGAATTACATTTTGAGCCGGATACCGGGAACGTTAAACCCGAGCCGCTTTATATTGTAAATGGAAAAGAGGTGAAAAAACTGGATGTGGTGCCGGAAGATATACAATCGGTTTATGTATTAAAAGGGAAGAAGGCATTAAAGGCATATGGGAAGAAAGGGAAAAACGGGGTGGTTGAAATTACCCTTAAAAGTAAAGATGCTCAGGAGAAGATCATCGAAGTACTTCATTCGGAGGAAATAAAAACGGAGGAAGGACAAAAATTGATTTCAGAAGAGGCGGTTCAGGTGCTCGATGAAAACGGAGTCATTGAGGTAGCTCTGGAAGGACATGAAATAGAAGCTCGTGAAGAGGTCGAAGCGCTAAGGTTGCCTACACCGGCAGAAACGGGTGCTCAAGTTCATCCGCTTTATATTGTAGACGGAGAAGAAGTGATGGAATTAACCCTTGAACCTCAAGATATTCAATCCATAGAGGTGCTGAAGGGAAAGTCGGCTGTAAAGGCATATGGAGAAAAAGGGAAAAACGGGGTGGTTTTGGTTACTTTGAAAAAGAAGCATGAAAATGAAATCATCGAAGTAGCTGTCGAAGAACCGGAAAAGAGCAATGTTGCCAAAGAGGAGTTGAAATCAACCGAAAGTAGCAAGCCCTTTGAGTTCAGTGAAAGCTTAGTACTATTTCCTAACCCTACAAAAGACGAAGCTACGATCCGGTTTCGCTTACTACAAAAGGAAAAAGTAGCTGTGGTAGTCTATAATGCCGAAGGAAAAAAACTAGAAACCATACTGGATCAAGAATTAGGTGCAGGCAAACATAAAGTAACCTGGAACAACCAAGACCAATCTTCGGGAATGTATATCCTCAAAATTTTCAAAGGAAAAGAAGTCTTCCAGAAGAAGTTGTTTTTGAGTAAATAAACTTTTCAGAGGCTCCTTTTGTACAAGGAAAAGCTACCGGTATTGCCCGGTGGCTTTTTTAATTATAAAGCGCTTGCACAAGGAAAAATCGACTGTGTCGGGTTCCGGCCCGGGTTGGATTCTCAAAAATGTAAACCAAAGGAAATATGTAGAGCAAGAAATTTTTCCTAATATTGTTCTTAGAGTAGGTTTTACCTGCTAAGAGCCTGTTTAAAATTCGTTGCGGGAGGTACTTCTTCGGTGGGGGGGAATTCTCGGTTTTGGGGCGCTCAGAATAACCGTGTTGCGCTCCGGCAGACCATTGGAGTACTGGGGTGAAGTGCCTAAAATAAGCGTTTTCGACCCCCCAAAGGATGAAATTTAGAGTAAAGCTTGTTAATATGTAAAACACCTTCGAAAAACGACTTCCTTCTTTATGTAAATGGATATTCAAAATGAAAAAAATTCTTGTTCCTACCGATTTTTCTGACTTGTCAGTAGCTGCTTGTCATTTTTGTACCCGCTTATTAGAAGATCAGTGTGAGTTACATTTGCTTCATGTAGTGCCGGAGTCTGTGATATTGGACGAAGCAGGAAACTATGTGAGTGATGTAGAGGTAGACCGGGGGAGAAAAAGCCTGGAGGAGTTTGTGACCGAACATCAGATTGAGGCGATACAAGATGTACAATACGGTGAGTTTGACGACATGATCAAACAGTACGTCAGCCAGCACCAGATCGACTTGATCGTGATGGGAACCCATGGAGCCAAAGGCTTGAAGGAAGTCTTTCTGGGGTCTCATGCAGAGAAAATCGTAAGGCACTCCAAAGTACCGGTGATTACTTTAAAAGAAGAGCTTCCCGAGCATGGAATCCGGAATATATTGTTGGTTAGCGATTTTGACAAAGACCGGTATGCCGATATCAGTGCGGTTTCCTGGTTAAAAGAACAACTGGGAGGGCAACTACAGCTTTTGAGTATTAATGTAAGTAAAGATGAAGATTATGAATACTATATCAATGTGAAAATGGAGCGCTTTTGTAAAAACCACAACTTGGGAGATGATGTAGTGATTCATATTTTTACCTATCCCAGTATTAAAGAAGGCATTATCAAGTTTGCCAAAGAGCATGAGATTGACATGGTGGCCATCGGAACCCATGGCCGCACCGGGATAGAGCGCTGGCTACAGGGCAGTGTGGCAGAGAAAATGGTGAATCATATACCCTTACCTGTAATGACTTTTAAAATAGCGGACTAATGTCATGGTTGGATACCATGAACCAGACTGCTTTACTAATACCACCCACCGGCAAGTGCGTGGTATTTTTTGTACAGGGCTAGGGTAAAATTAATGGCTGGCATCACTGTGTGGAAAATGGTTGTATGCAACGTAGCCATTGTTTTACAATTTTGGAAAAATACGCTGCCTAATCCAAAGAAATTATCACCCGTATTGCCAGCCTGCCCTTTCAACTTTGAGTGAAACGAGGTTTTAATTGTCTGTCAGTTTTCTCCTGCTTACGATTGAATTCATATACCAACAAGGTACAAGTGGCAGATGCCAAAGCGGGGGGAGAAGAGGACTTTTAAGGGAACTAATTTGAGAGAAAATGAGCTATATAAAATGTTGTGGAACTGCTTTTGGTGCTTGTTAATCATTTATTGATCAGTTAGTTATGTAGGGAATGGCCATAGTGTTAATAAATGAATTCCTAATAAGTGGTAACAGGTTTTTAATACTGTAGATTTTGTGTTTATTTTATTGAAAATCGTAATGAAATATCTTATATTAGAAGGCATTTCCCGCCATAATCCTTGACATTTTCTAACACAAGATTGACTGATTTGCCTAAGCATACCAAAAGCTGTGTGCCAAGGAAGACTATCGTGATACACCGCTGAGCAAGTATCTCCCTAATTATTTGATCGTACTTATTAGCGGCATTCTTATACAAAATTGTTTTTTTATAAACTAGGCTGTTTGTACTAACCATGTTGATGGTCAATAAAAACTTGATGATCAAGGTCAAAGAATATTTAGTGGCAGGAGATAAAGCCAAAGCAATTAACTATTTGTGCGAAAATGGTTGTGATATCAACACTGCCCATAACCTGGTCAAAAAGATAGCGGATAAAGAGGATTATCTGGACAACTATATGTTAGATTGTCTTTTGGAATTGCTCCCCGGTAAGAAATTGGAAGCGGCAAAATTAATCAAATATTTTTACGACATCCGGATTTCTTATGCCAAGCGGGTGGTGGATTTTATGGTGGACGCCCCCGATATTACCCGTGATATAGGGCGGAAGGCCCTGAAGTTGCTCAACCCCAATCGCAGACAAGACGACACGCCTCCTTACCAAAACCCCATGGGAGATTTGAATGCCCGTTTGTTACAAATGGCCGTGGAAGGCAACAACCAAGCTGCTTGCAGTTTGTTAGTCGAAAAACTGAATTTTCAGCCCATTGAAGCGGAAGAATATATTCAAGAATTAAAAGGGGATATCCGAAGACCGGATTGACCTTGACAATACGCTGCTTTAATTGACATCAACCCTATGAGTTTTCTGAGCTTATAGGGTTTCTTTTTGGACAATGCGTTTGAGACAAGAATTTTTTCATAAAAACTTCTTTTCTGCTCATTTGCTATATATTTTTCCTTTTCTTCTCCGGGAGTCTTATATATTTGTAGATTTCTTATATGTCTTGGTCGGCAAAGCCTTTGAGATAAGTGATTTTTAGCAATGAGTATCTCTTATTTTTTTATTTCTCTTTGCAAAAAGACGTAACAAGGTTTCCCTAGCTCTAGCATTGGTTTGCAACCAGATTTAGTGCTGAACAAAATATCTGAACCAAAAAAACTGATTGAAAACGCATGGCAACGCACAACTATACTGAAGATAGTATCAGGTCGCTCGATCCCCGTGAGCATATCCGGCTCAGGCCGGGAATGTATATTGGAAAGTTGGGGGACGGCTCATCTCCGGATGATGGAATTTACGTGTTGGTAAAGGAAGTTATCGACAATAGCATTGATGAACATATGATGGGTTTTGGAAACAATATTGATGTCAAGATTACCGAAAGTGGGGTGGAAATCCGGGATTACGGCCGGGGAATCCCTCTGGGGAAAGTAGTCGATTGTGTTTCCAAAATCAATACCGGGGCAAAATACGATTCCAATGTATTCCAGAAGTCGGTGGGTTTGAACGGGGTGGGTACCAAAGCTGTCAATGCCCTTTCCAGTATGTTTAAAGTGCAATCGATCCGGGATGGAAAATCCAAAGTGGCCGAATTTTTCCAAGGAGAGTTGAAAGAGGAGAAAGACCTGAAAAATATAAAAGAGAAAAATGGCACCAAGATCATTTTTGAACCGGACAATACCATTTTTAAAAACTTTAAATTTATTCCGGAGTATTTGGAAGACCAAATTTGGAATTATGTATTTTTAAATTCCGGGTTGACCATCAACTATAATGGGAATAAGTTTTTGAGTAAAAATGGTCTGAAAGATCTCTTGGACCGCAAAACAGACGAAGATAACCTTCGCTATCCGATCGTCCATTTGAAAGGAGAGGATATCGAAATCGCCATGACCCACTCGAATCAATATGGTGAAAACTATTATACCTTTGTCAACGGACAATACACTACCCAAGGAGGAACACACCTGGCGGCATTTAAAGAGGCACTTGTCAAAACGGTAAGGGACTTTTACGGTAAAAATTACGATGCGGCCGATATCCGGGCTTCCATCACAGCGGCAATTGCCATCCGGGTACAAGAGCCGGTGTTCGAATCGCAAACGAAAACCAAATTAGGTTCTACCAATATCGCTCCGGAAGGGATGACCATTCGCAGCTTTGTCAGCGAGTTTTTACGCAAAGTATTGGATGATTATTTACATAAGAACCAGGATGTTGCAGAAGCGCTGCAAAAGCGTATCCAACAATCGGAGAGGGAGCGGAAAGATATGGCCGGTATTAAAAAACTGGCGAATGAACGCGCCCGGAAAGCAAACCTACACAATAAGAAATTGAGAGATTGCCGTTTGCATCTCAATGATAAGAAAGGCGATGAACGCAGGTATCAGACCACACTTTTTATCACAGAAGGGGACTCGGCCAGCGGAAGTATTACCAAAGCCCGCAATGTGGAAACGCAAGGGGTATTCAGTTTGAGAGGTAAGCCACTCAACTGCTATTCATTGACCAAAAAAGTCGTGTATGAAAATGAGGAGTTTAACTTATTGCAGCATGCGCTGAATATTGAGGACGGCATAGAAGGTTTGCGTTACAACAAAGTAGTGATTGCTACGGATGCCGATGTGGACGGAATGCATATCCGTTTGTTATTGTTGACCTTCTTTTTACAGTTTTTTCCGGAAATTGTCCGGGCAGGTCATTTATACATTCTGGAGACTCCGCTTTTCAGGGTCCGGAATAAAAAGCAAACCCTCTATTGCTACAATGAGGAAGAGAAACAAAAGGCAATGAAGAAACTCGGACCAAAGCCGGAAATTACTCGCTTTAAAGGCTTGGGTGAAATTTCTCCGGGAGAGTTCGAAGGCTTTATCGGAGATGACATCCGGCTGGAGCCAATTATCCTGAAAAAGGATACTTCCATCAAGAGTATTTTGGAATACTATATGGGGAAAAATACCCCGGCAAGGCAACAGTTTATCATCGATAACCTCCGTATTGAAAAAGACGAGTTAGAGGGATTGGTTGTCAATGCAAATGCATAAAAGCTGCTTTTCCTATTCAAGTTTTGATAAAAAAAGACCAGCGCCCCGGGTTTCACAGGTGCGCTGGTCTTTTTTTATAAGGCCTAAGTATAAACCTGCAATTATGGGTTTTCAGAGGGTTTGATACTAGCTCCGATCGCATAAATATCTGTTAAAGTATCCATGCGCATATTTTGTTTCAGACGCAATTGAAACGAACCCTGATAGGGAAATTTGTAGTTAGGGATCAAGTTGAACTCATGATTGTACATTTCTCCGGCAGAAGTACCGAAGGGCTTGCCGGAAGTCGGGTCCATGAGTATATCTTGTGCAAGAGCCGATTTTAATACGTTTCCGGCCGAATCCATTAGTTCATATTGAATATAGAGGTTGTAATAGGGATATGCCAATGCATTGCGGACGTTGTAATTGATATCAAAAGGCTCGTGGGTGTTTGGAGCCTCGAAGTCAAAAATTGCGGCAGAGTCATAATACCACATTCCCTTATCAAAATTTGTAAAGGATTGATAGTTGTATTCTGTAGTATTACAACCCATCAGGAAGCCCAGGCTTACAATAGCTCCGAAAAGCAGTTTTTTCATGATCGCGAAAATAATTTTCTCAGGTTTATTTCAAACTCAGAGCTTGAGTAGACTTTTTTCTAAACAAGCTCTGAATGTGGGTCAAAATTTAAACGTACAATCTCCTTACCGTTTCTTGTTGTTGGAGTTGTTGTTGTTATTATTATTTTTCCTTTTGTTGGTTGTCGGCTTCGGCTTTTGATTTTGCTGCGTTTTAGGGGGGGTAGCCGGCTTTCTCCTTCTTTTCTTCGGATACCTTTTCTTTTTCGTCTCCGGTGATACGTTGGCTTTTTCCTCACCCGCCTTAATGTTGGTTCTTTTAGCTTTAGCGGGTCTGTTAGTAGGTCTTTTCTTTCTTTCCGGCTTTTTATCAAGTGGAGGTTGCACCGTTAAATTCGGATCTACATTAAGTGAGTCCACGGCAATCCCCTTTTTATTTAAGTTGATAATTTCGGCAACGCGCTTGGAAGGTACAGGATGCCAGGTACTTTCCGACACGAAACTGAACCAAAGGATTTTTTTAAAAATATCCACCTTTTCTAGTTGGGCGTCCCCTTTAATGGTTTTAAGAGGAATTTCCACTTTCGGAATATCCACTAAGGCATCCAAGTAGGTTTCCAACTCGTAGTTTAGGCAGCATTTTAAACGGCCGCATTGCCCGGAGAGCTTACTGGGGTTGAGCGATAAATTCTGATAGCGGGCAGCAGCTGTGGAGACACTTTTGAAGTCGGTCAGCCAGGTAGAGCAACAGAGCTCCCGGCCACAAGAGCCAATGCCACCCAGGCGGCTGGCTTCTTGCCGCAAGCTGATTTGCCGCATTTCCACTCTGATTTTAAATTCCGAAGCTAAGATTTTGATTAGTTCCCGGAAGTCTACCCGGTCATCTGCAGAATAGTAAAAAGTTGCTTTGGTGTTGTCTGCTTGAAATTCCACATCCGTAAGCTTCATTTCCAACTTCAACTCCCGGATGATTTCCCGGGTGCGGTACATGGTAGGCAATTCCCTTTTCAGTACCTGTTCCCATTTTTCCTGGTCTCTTTTGGTGGCCACCCGGTATATTTGACGTACCGTCTCATTGTCATCCACACTCTTTTTGAGCATTTGCAAACGCACAATCTCGCCTTGTAAAGAGACATAGCCGATATGATATCCGTTTTGTACTTCTACTACCACCGGGTCCCCGGTGAAAAGGGGAAGTTTCTCTGTATTTCTGAAAAACTCTTTCTTCCCTCCTTTAAATTTCACTTCTACTATGTCGAACTTTTGTTCACTAGGCAAATCCATATCGCCTAGCCAATCAAAACTATTTAATTTATTACAACCACCCGTGTGGCAAGCTCCATTATTTTTACATCCAGGCGATGTTGCCGTACCGCAACTACCTGAAGAACACGATCCACAACCCATATCTATTAAGTTTATAGTTCAAAGTACTGCTGGGAATTGTTCGTGTGTTTGGCTTTCGGGGAAGGAAGGGAATACCTGTTTACCAATAGTAAAATAGCGAAACTACACTGCGGGAGTGTATTCATTAAGTAATTGAAAACTAAGTATTTATAAGAATATATGAACTAAAAATGAAAGCTAACCTAACTGATCAATTCCCTCGCTATCGTTACTTCCCTCCTCAGTCAGCGCCTCTTTTCTGCTTCATAGTGCAGTAAAAAGGGCGGAATATCAAAATATAATCAAAGTTAGTGTTAAAAATTGAATTTATAAATCATAAGGGAGAAATTCATTGATATTTTGGCCGTAGTTGTGGATTTCTCTGACAATGGTGGAGCTGATGTGGGCGTATTGAGGTGAGGTAATGATAAAGATGGTTTCCAGGTTGCCATAAATATGTTTATTGGCTTGTGCAATGCTGTTTTCGTACTCAAAGTCGGTTGTGTTACGCAAACCTCTGACCAGGAATTGTGCACCTCTTTTTTGCGCATAACTGGCTGTCAGTTCGTTGTAATGCTCTACTTTGACCCGGTCGTTGTCTTGAAAGGTTTCTTCAATTTTCCGGATCATAAAATCCAATGGAAAATATCGTTTCTTTTTGCTATTGTGTCCGATGCCAATAATGACTTCATCAAACAACATACTGGCGCGAAGTGCGATGTCAGCATGCCCATTGGTAAATGGGTCGAAAGATCCGGGAAAGACAGCAATTTTTTTCATTTAAGCTAAAAATACACTAAATATATCGTATTCAAAATGGTCGGGTACTTCGTCAAAGATGTATCCGAATTTCAGAGAGGTGGGCCGGCCTCCGAAACCTACATTTTTAAAGAAGCGCTGTAGCAAGCTAAAGGTCTCTTCGTTTTCTTCCACATCGCCCCAAAGCACAATTTTGGCCGATTGGGTGCTGAGTTGGAGTTCATCTGCCACCAGCGATAGATAATAGATGATATCGTCCTCCATTTGATGCCGGAAGCTGTTGAAATAATGGAGTTTGCCTTCTTTGAAGTTGGCGATGCTCACCAACTCTTTATTGAGCAAGATAAAAATTTCTTCTGCGGCAGCTTCTTGTGAAATCTCCACGAGTCCTTGCAAAAATGCGGCATTGACATGTGTGATTTCCAGAGTTTTGTTCGGGTAACGCTCTTCAAACCATGTAACCAGCTCTTTTTCGACCACAAAATCGCATTGTAGTTGTAAAGTATCAATTTCCTTTTGGAAAACGCTTTGCTCGGAGAGGTTGACAGGCGTATTGAGTTTTAAATATGCTTCGGGAGCCAATTGAGCCAGTTGGGCGGGTACCAAAGTAAAATGGTCATTGACTATAAGCAGGGAAATTTTATTCCAGAATGCCGCATTTAAATATTCGTGCCGGTTCCAGATATTGTGTAAGCGTACAATCAGGGAAGTCGCATTTTCAGCCTTTTCATAGAGATAGCTTTCCAAGGAAAGACAAAGGTGGTCTTCCAGGTTAAAAACGGCAATGCTTACATAAGAGGGGTGCACCTTAATGGTAAGGTGGTAAGAAGACAAAAGCTCCGGATCGAAGCTTTTGTCTTTCAGTTTATATCGAGCGGATTCTATGAGTATATCTTCCAAGGTTACTCCCAGTTACCAGAGGTTGTTACATCTGTTTTTGACCCGAAGCGCAAGAACCAACGTCTTGGATTCGGATTCTCATCACTCCGGCTTTTGTCTAATGGGAATTTATCAACGACTTCAATGACGTCTACAGTTACGCCTCCTTTGTCGATTTTACCTGCAAAAATTTCAAATACTTTGTTGTCCGTACCTGGGATAAACTTTAAGTTGTTGACATTGAAATTAGGAAACTTCTCAGCTGGGAACAAGTGCTCTTTCATAGGCTCCCAACCCAAGGTATCGATTTTAACATGGACACTGTCTCCCAAATACGCACGAGGATCATCATGTTTCCGTTGGATGATAATTTCCTCTTTTTCGGTAATAAAGAAGGTGTCTTGATTAACGAACATGATCAGAGAGTCCCATTTGTCAGTGTACATATCGTACTTGGCAAAATAGGCTTTTTCAGCACTCCGGATCAATTTGAGTTTATCGATGACCTTTGCTTCTGAGTTTTTAATCGCTTTGGCCAATTCGATTTCACTGTTAATACCATTAAATAATAAGTAGCTTAAATAGATAACTAGTGGTATTAGCGCAAATGAGATAAGTCTGGTTTTCGTCATTGTAAATCCTTTTTCTGCAATTATATAAAATTTATCCAGCTAAAACGCAATGCAAAATAAGAAAATTAAATCTTTATATTGTGCTAGCGCTTGAGAATTTTCCTAAAAAACGGGAGTTATTGATACTTATACCCGGTGAGTTTTGTAATTTTTTTCTTTTTCATTTTTTTTGCCCCTACGGTGATATAGACCTCTTCCAAAGGTTTTCCTTTTGCGTCTACTTCTTGTGAAGCAATGGAGTCAACTACCTCCAAGCCTTTTATTACCTGGCCGAAGATGGTGTATTTCCCATCCAAATGATGGGCTCCGTTCTCATTTTGTACTATGTAAAATTGACTTCCGCTGGAATGCCGTTCCGGGTTGATCCGGTCTCCTTGACGGGCTGCCGCCACCATACCTTTTACATGGGTATATTGCTTGTCAATCTCCGCCGGGAGGGTATAGCCAGGTCCGCCCATGCCAATCTCCTTTCCGTTCCCTTCAGGTTTTGTATTCGGATCTCCGCCTTGAATCATAAAATCATCCAAAACCCTGTGAAAAGTAGTACTGTCATAAAAGCCCTCATCTACCAGTTTTAAAAAATTGGTCTTGTGATTAGGGGCTTGGTCAAACAAAACCAATTGAATGGTGCCAAACTTGGTTTCTATACTCACCAAAAAATCTTTTTTCTTACTTTTCTGGCCAAATGATTGCACAGTAAAAGCAAGTAAAAAAGCGATGAGCATTACGATCTTCTGCGGAGTTCTATACATTTGTATTTACATTTTCGAGTTTACAAAAAAATTTAATCTCTAAGGCATTAGCAAATAATTTATGAGATATATCAAGTATTATTTTCCAGCGGCTCTTTGGTTGGCTTTTTCATTCTATCTTTTTTTTATGAAAGTGCCTAGTACTTCCGGGTTAGGGTTTAAGATCCCAATGTTGGACAAAATGGTACATGTGATCATTTTTATAGGAAAGGGCTTTTTGTTTTCCTTGAGTTTTGATCGTCATTTTAAACGGGCCAACATTCAGGCAAATGCTATGTTAGTGACTTTGGTGTTTTGTACCTTGATGGGGGGCTTTACCGAATTTGTCCAATATTATTGGATTCCTCACCGCGATGGAGAGTTAAAAGATTTTATAGCGGATATATTCGGTACAGTGATCGGGTTATCAGGATTTTGGTTATGGATGAAGCTACGTTTGACCTATTCACAGAAGAAAATTTTTTAATTTTTTCGAAAATAAAATTTGCACAGTTCAATTTCACTGCTATCTTTGCACTCGCAATTCAGACGGAACAGCAATACAAAACAAGGGATCTTAGCTCAGTTGGTTCAGAGCACCTGCCTTACAAGCAGGGGGTCACTGGTTCGAATCCAGTAGGTCCCACATTGATTATCAAGCAGTTATCTATTTATAGGTAACTGCTTTTTTTATTTGCATACAATTTCACATACAAATACCCGCTTTTCTCCAAGAAAAACACCTTTCCAAAAGGCGCTCAAAAAACGTCATTTTTACAATGCTAGAAATCTATAAAATGAGGTTGGTCTTTTCTCCATGAATTGCATGAAGGCTTGCCCGGCTTTTCGTTCAAAGGGCAGGAAATGACAATCACAATTCCTTTCCCAAGAAAAACCGCTTGGAAGCTGCTAAAAACCCGACCTATTCAGATAAGAAATGCATAATCAATTGAAAAGCCTGCCTTCACCGGTGGGATATTACGGCTAGGTATGAGATCTGATTCCAAATAGGTGGTGCTTTGACCAATACCTTGGGAGAAATACTTCCACCAATTCCACCCTTATTAGTATGTGGACATCAGCAACCGGCAATTCAATGCCTGCCTGCGCAATCACTACAATTATGGTCTCGGGACTTTGGTGTACCGGGCAAAATAATCCGGCGGAATCAGGCCGGTTTTCCCACCGGAAATTTCGTCTGAATCCTACCGGTTACTTTCATTCAAAGAGCAAAATCATAAAGTTAAATAGGAGTATCCCGGTTCCAAAAAGTTTGGTTGAGTTATTGAATCAGGCGTATGACTTGCCGTATGCCATACGGTATGGCTTTACCGCCTTTCCAGATGCCTTTGGAAGGATGGGCTGGCGAAGGAGTGGTCATAAAATCAGGAGCAGTAGAAAGATTGATTTACATTACTTGGCCATAAAATGTTAGAAAGGCTTCGGTAATATTTCAAAATTTACTGGCCAAAAGAATTCCTATTTGAAGGCAAAAAGAGCAATATTCTGCAACAAGTATCCTTAAAACTATCGCTTTGGCTGCCCTAAAAGCCAAAATCAACAAAAAAGTCTGAGGCATAGCTCTGCGACCGCAGAGGCGTATATCCCATTTGCTAGAGGACAGTACAGACTTAAGGTATGTAAAAGGCATTGCATAAAAGCAGCAAAACCACAGAAATATACAAGCAAGCAGTTATTAAAATCAGAAGAAAATAAAAAATTTGCTAGATTAGTAGTGAAAATATAGTGTAAATAAACACTACTAGTGGTGTTTATTCAATTGTTGTACGCAAGCTGAAAAAAATGCATACCAAAAAATGAACATCGACCAAATACTGGATAAAATACATCCCATTAACTCTTCATCCAAACTCAAGTTAATCGAAAATTTTGATGAAATAAGTTTTCCAAAAAATCACATCATAATACATTCAAACAAGGTTGAAAAAAAAATCTATTTTATAAAAAAAGGAATTGCACGTACTTTTTCCAATACAGATGACAATGAAGTTACCATTGCTTTTGGCGAAGAAGGCGATACAATCATTTCATTAAAAAGCTATATTCTTAATCAAAGTGGGTATGAAAATATCGAATTATTAGAAGACTGCGAACTCTATAAAATTAGCGCTGCAAATCTTCAAAGTTTATTTTCAACAGATATTGATATTGCAAATTGGGGTAGAAAATTTGCGGAACAAGAACTTATAAAAGCAGAGCAAAGGTTTATATCAAATCAGCTCGGAACAGCAACAGAACGCTACATTGAACTCTTAAAAGAACACCCTACTTTAATACAAAGAGTTCCACTTGGACTCATTGCTTCTTACTTAGGCATTACACAAGTAAGTTTAAGTAGAATAAGAGCAAATATTAAATGAGTTTCATTTTTTATCATTTGTTAAATTTTCCTTCAAACCTTATTAAGATCTTTGTCCAAAAGTTAAAAAGTAATGAATTGGATAATTTTAATTATTGCAGGTTTGTTTGAAGTTACCTTTGCATTTTGTTTAGGAAAAGCAAAAGAAACATCAGGAAATGAAATGTATCTATGGTATGCAGGTTTTTTAGTCACACTTGCGATTAGTATGGGGCTTTTAATGAAAGTTACCCAAACGTTACCAATTGGAACTGCTTATACAATTTGGACAGGAATTGGGGCAGTTGGTACTGTTCTCGTAGGTATATTAGTATTTAAAGAACCTGCAACGTTTCTGCGAATACTATTTCTCACAACTTTAATTGGTTCGATTGTGGGCTTAAAAGCCGTTTCAACCCATTAAATAAATAAAGTATGGAAATATCTATCAGAAAAATATCTACCAACGATATTAGTGAATTGCAAAAGATTGGAAAACTCACATTTGCCGAAACTTTTTCTTCAGGAAACAGCGAAGAGAATATGAAAGAATATTTGGAATCTGGGTTTTCAACCGAAAAACTAACTGCGGAACTGACCGACCAAAATGCTGAGTTTTACTTTGCGGAACTTGACAAAAAAGCAATTGGATATTTAAAAGTAAATGTTGGTCAATCTCAAACTGAAATAAAAGACAAAAACACACTCGAAATTGAGCGGATTTATGTGCTAAAAGAATTTCACGGAAAACAAGTTGGACAATTTCTTTATAACAAAGCGATTGAATTGGCGAAAGAAAAAAATGTGAAATATGTTTGGTTGGGAGTTTGGGAACAAAACCCAAGAGCAATCCGATTTTATGAGAAAAATGGATTTAAAACGTTCGACAAGCACATTTTCAAACTCGGAAATGATGAACAAACCGACATAATGATGAAACTAAAGCTGAATTAAAAAAGCCATTAGCTAACAATGTATATAAGCAATAGCGGTTTAAGTGTTAATTTGAACCGCTTTTAATTTAAGTACCTTGTAAACCGAACAGTAAGTGCATAAAATCCGCTACTGCTCATACTCGAGACCGTTGTAAGTCATGCTTTTAATGACATCGATGAATGTAGATACCCCGAAATTTGGGACAGTTTTAGTAAATTTAGATACCTGAATTTACTAAAATGACACGAAGGAAATTTACATCGGCTTTTAAGACAAAGGTAGTTTTGGAAACCTTAAATAGAGAGACTGGCCGAACTCGCTCAGAAGTATGAAGTACAACCCATCCAAATCAGGGCCTGGAAACGCGAGTTCTTGGAGGTTGCGTCAGAGGTTTTTGAAAAAGGAAAAAAGAGTAAAAAAAGTGAGTCCGAACAGGGGAAAGACCGTCTTTCAAAAACAATTGGTCAACTCAAAATCGAAGTTGATTTTTTAAAGGACGCTTTGTCCTGAATAAATCGCTTTCCGAGTGAAGGTTATTGATTGACAAGGCGCACCGGAGTTTGAGTATCAAACGGCCATGGATATTTTTGTCAGAGCGAAACGGGAAAATCGCTGCGAGTCCAAAGAAGGATCCGGCTACCTGAATGGTCACAGCCAAGAACACCTGTCATGGGTGCAACACCGGTTCGGATAGACGGTTCATCGCTTGGTTTTTATAAAAAACTTGAAGGCTTCTTTTGATCAAAACAGCTTTTTCAAAGTGTGTGAGCCAAAAGCACCAAGGGTAGTCACATTCATTGATTTAATGAAGTGATGATACGTTTTAACCATAATTTATATTAATTCTAAATAATTGCTATATTTGTGAATATAAAAATATAACGCGATTTTCTATCAAGAACAATATAAAATATTACTTGGACCAGGAGCTGCTTTTTGAAGAGCTCTACCGCTCTTATTGGAAAAAGCTATATGCTTTTTGCTACGCCAAAACCAAGAACCATGAAGTAGCTGAAGAAATTGTTCAAGATGTTTTTATCGCTCTTTGGAAGCGCGCTGACAAAATTGTTTTCTCCCCAAAAACCGAAAATTATTTAATAAAATCTACCCGAAACAAGATTGTAGATTATTACCGCGCAAAAAAAGAGCAACAAACTACAACTATCTCTCAATGTACATTATGTGACGAAAAGGGTTTCGGTATGGATACCGTTGCACATAATTTGGCGGTAGATGAGTTCTTAGAGAAAGATTTACAGTTGCTTGTAAATCAATTACCTTGTCGCTGTCAAGAAGTTTATCGCTTAAGCAGAGAAAAGCACCTTACTACGTCTGAAATTGCAGAGCAATTAAATATTTCTCAAAAGACAGTAAAAAATCATCTTACCAAAGCACTATCCTTTATTAATAAACATTTGAAGGTTGTTTGATTTTTTTACCCAAGGCAGGGCCATATCAACCGTCAAATGTCGGGTAAAGCCGGTTTGATTTTATTCTGACCTCTTCCGTGGCGAACTGCCATTTATCCTGGCGTTCTTATTATTTCTTGCCACTTGCCAGGTTATGGCTGTTTCTTTCCAAGAAAAGATTTTACACGGTATTAGAAAATTGACAGGTCAGTAGGACCCCCCTCAGCATTTTACGTTCCTATATATAACATTGAGTTTTTTATATGGACATTACACCGGAACTTTTAGCAAAGTATGTAAATGGAGATTGCACAGAGGCAGAGGCGAGAGCTGTAGAACAATGGCTCAATTATAATGGAGGGCTTGAGGGGTTAAAAGATAATGTTGAAACATCTCCTCATCTGGAAGAAAAACTATGGAAGAATATTAAAACAGCTACCATAGTGGCTAGCTCGACAACAAGAAAGAGCAACTTCTTTCGGATGAAAAGCTGGAGTGTGGCAGCATCTATCACTATAATTATCGCCATTACATCTTATTTGCTGTTAAACCAAACCACTATGTATAAAACAAATACTGGTGAAGTAAAAACTGTGATGCTTAGCGATAGCACAAAAGTTATACTCAATGTAGCCTCTTCTCTTCAGTTATCAAACGGTTTTGGTAAAAGCAATCGTAAGGTCACCTTAAATGGGGAAGCTTATTTTGAGGTTAAAAAAGATTCTTTGCTCCCTTTTATCATCAATACCCATGAGTCTGTAACTAAGGTTTTAGGAACAAAGTTTAATTTGTCGGCTTATGTAGGCGAAGCCAACACGCTAACGCTTGACGAGGGAACGGTGTTCTTCTATGATAAAAGGAAAGGACCAGCGAGCGGGTTACCCCTTACTCCTAACGAACAGGTTGTACTTCAAAAAGACAGTCTCATAAAAAATACCATCCATCAATTCCACCATGCCGCTTGGATAAACAGAAAATTGGTTTTTGAAAATCAATCCTTCGCTTTGGTTGTAAAAGAGCTGGAACGGTTTTACGGCTATACGATTGAAGTCAAAAAGCAAAGCTTAAATACCAGAAGGTATAACGGAACTCATTCAAACCAATCAATAGAAGCTTTACTTCAAGACATAGGCTTTGTACTGGACTTTAAATTCAGGAAAACAAATAATAGAATACTAATCTTTTAAATAGGCAAAAAATGAAGTGGTAACAAGAAAAAGTAAAATAAAAAAACCAGCATTCCGTCGGCAAACTTTATGCTGGTTGTAGTGCAATTCAATCCTAACACAGGATAAAATAACAACTATAAAGATATGAATATATATACTTCAAAAAAAATGAAATGATAACAAGAAAAAGGTAAAGTAAAAAAACCAGCATTCCGTCGGCAAAACTTTGTGCTGGTTATAGTGCAATTCAATCCTAACACAAGAGAAAATAACAAACCGTAAAGATATGAATAATACATTTCATGCAGCTGTTTTTCGAGCTGCTGCTAAGGTCATTCTTCTAGTGACTCTTTGTCTTACCACCCATGTGATATTTGCCCAAAACACTATACTTGACAAGGAAATATCGATCACTTTTAAAAATGACAATTTAACCAGTGCCCTTAAAAAACTTGAAGAAAAAGCAAGCTGTAACTTTTCTTTTGAATCAATGGCTTCGGAAGAAAACAGAACCGTTACCAAAAGTTATACTAAAACGTCACTAAGAGAAATTCTTAACGAGATACTGGTTCAGTATCAAATATATTATCGGATTCGCGGCAATACCATATTCATACAAAAAAATGCTAAAAAAGGACGATTAACCGGTACTATTTTAGACAAAGAGGGCAATCTGATACCTTTCTCATCAATAATCCTAAAAGGGACTCATTTTGGCGCTTCTTCTGATAAGGATGGAAATTATAGCTTTTATGCCCCCGAGGGAAATTACTTCGTAGTCGCTTCATCGATAGGATTTAAAAGTGTTTCTAAAACAGTAGCTATTGATACGGATAAGACTACTACGCTAAATTTTGTCTTAAACGAGTCTACAGAAAATTTAGACGAAGTAGTCGTCACAGGAACACGAGAACAAGGCTACATTGTACCCTATACCAATGCCCTCCTGACACCTATTAAAACGGTTGAAGCCCCTGCTTCAATATCGATTCTGAGTGACAACTTCTTAGAAGATATCGGTGCCAGAAACATAAGCACTGTGGTTACCTATGTTCCCGGAGTTAGTAATGCGGATAACGGTGGAGGGCAAGTTGAAAATGTAATCATCAGAGGTTTTCCACAATCTGAAAATTATATAAATGGCATTAGACAGTATAGAACGCCTGAAGGGATAAGAGCTATTGAAACTATTGAAAGGGTGCAGATACTAAAAGGTCCTGCGGGGGTTGAGGCATCGGTGACCTCCCCTGGAGGTTTCATGAATATAATTACGAAGAAGCCTAAAGACACTTTTGCCGCTGAGGTGTTTTTGGGAGGTGGAAACCACAACTTCTTACGTGCCGGTGGGGATGTTACCGGATCTCTAGTAAAAGATAAGCTTAAAGGTCGCATCATTGCCGGTTATCAACAAAGGCAGTTTTGGAGAGATGGTCAAGGCAAAAGACCTTATGTTACCATAGCACCCTCTGTAGACTGGAAAATAATCAATAATACTAACCTTATTGTCGAATACGAATACAACTGGGCCAATGATCCCCTTGACAGAGGGACGATATACCTGGAAGGGGCCGGGTTAAAAGATAATTTTTTACCCAGGACCTTTACCTTTCATGGTGATGATGATGACTATAAAATAAAGTCTAACCGACTGGATCTGTCTTTAAACCATAAATTAAGCGATAAAATAACGGTCAGTTTAAAGTACCATAATTTCTCTCAAAAAACTCAAGAATCCTCCTTTAGAAATGCCGATGCTGAGGCCGGTTACGGTCCGCTTTTTAAAGAAGATGGGGTAACTTTCTCGGGGCAATCGGTAGTACCGGTATTTTTTGCCGAAGTAGGAGCCGATTTAAAAACCGAAACTACCCAACTAAACATCACCGGAAATTTCACCAACGAAGGTATAGGACATATTTTTTATCTCGGGGGAAGTCTGGCAAATAGCAAAGCTACCTATGTTGATGCCGATAGAGATTTTATATATGGCATTTTCGAAAATCAGATAGATGTATTTCACCCGAACAACAACCAAAAACCTACTAAAGTAGGGGAAAATGTTCGTCCAAATTTTGTTGTAGGCGATGACATTAGTTCGGTTTTTGGCCAATGGACGGGTCAATGGGCTCCAAAATTCAGGACGGTTGTTAGCTTACGATACGATAAAATCAAAGTGCTTTCTGAGCAGAGTATAGATGGTATTGGAGCCAAAGCTTTAGCTATGCTGGAAAATCAAAACGCACCTAATCCGATCAGGCTATACAATGGTTCTTATGAAGATGAACTAATTTCTTTGAGACTGGGATCGTCATATGATATTTCTGAATCTCTCACAGGCTTCATCGGATATTCTTCGTCTTCAGAACCACAAAGCGGGGTAACCCGCAAAGGAAAGGCCATTGAACCTATCAGAGCCAACTCTTTTGAAGGCGGATTAAAATGGCTGTTATTTAATGACAAAGCCATGGCAACAACATCTGTCTATTTCTTAGAGAGAAAAAATATTGCTGTCTCAGACCCTCAAAACACCCCGGAAGAAAGGTTTTTATTGCCACTAGGTAGTGCTCAAATTAAAGGAATAGAAGTAGAACTTACGGGAAAATTAACTAAAGACCTTTCTTTCTTTGGCGGTATGAGTGTTCAAGACTCAGAAGTGACAGAAAGTGATAAAGATATTGTAGGAAATAGGTTTGCTAACATCCCGCTTTTTCAATTCAGCGGATTTGCTAATTACAATGCCGAAAGTATTGGCTTGCCAGGCCTGGACTTAGGCTTAGGAGTCGTACACCAAGGTGAGCGTGAAGCCAATAGCGGCAACCAATACCAATTGCCAGCCTACACCCGTTTTGACCTGGCCTTGGGGTACACATTCAAGAATGATTTACAAATACGCGGTAACCTATTCAATGTTTTTGATACCGTATATTACACCTCGGCTCAAGACAATATTTTAAGAGGTTCTGACCAAATTATGGTAGGAGATAAAAGATTGTTCCAAATAACACTAACCAAAAAATGGCGCTAAAGTTTAAGCGAAAAACATTCTATAACATCCACTCTTGGGTGGGTATTACTGCCGGACTATTATTATTTATCATATGTTGGTCCGGCAGTATTGCCGTATTTTCAAATGAAATCGACTGGCTTCTCAATCCAAACATTCAGAGTAACTTTACTACCACACATAACCAGCCCGTTGATTGGCAAAAAGCCTATGATTCTTTTCACAACAGATACCCTGACGCAAAACTTGGAGAGTTAACCGAGCCCCCAAAAAGCGGCTACTCTATTAATGGATGGGGTCGAAAAGCGAGTGGCCAGCTTTTCCGGTTTTACCTTGACCCTGCATCCTATCAAATTAAAGCAGAGACTACTTATTTCAATGTGCAACGCTTTTTCAGAAGCTTTCACATGTCTTTATTTGACCCTCGTGTCTCACAGATTTTCGGGGTAAACCTTGGGTATTTTATAGTAGGATGTTTTGGGTTGATTTTAATGGTTTCAACAATTACGGGCTTTTTATTTTACAAGAAATGGCGTTCGGGTTTTTTTCAATTGAACCTAAATAAAGGAGCTCGTAGGCTTTGGTCAGATGCACATAAATTAATCGGGCTTTGGTCGCTGTGGTTTGGCTTATTGATAGGAATAACCGGGACCTGGTACTTGCTAGAATGGTGGCTGCCAGAACCTCCTCACGTTGATACTTCGGAGAGGGTTATTAAAGACAAAGAAACCTATCTGAGCATAGATCAATTGACAAAGCTTGCGAACAACAAATATCCCGAACTGAAAATTCAACGCCTATTCTTTCATAATTATGATAAAGGACTTCTTTCCTTTGAAGGGGATGATGGCTCACTGCTAGTGCGTAAACGAACAGCCCATATTATTCTCGATACCCAAAGCGGAAAGGCAATCGAACTACAAAAGCCTAAAAACCTTCCGGTTTATGAAAGATGGTGGGAAACGGTTGATTTATTGCATTTTGGAAATTTTGCCGGGCTTTGGTCCAAAGGGCTCTATTTTATTTTTGGTATAGCCCTATCCATTCTGTCTCTTACGGGAGCTTACCTACAGGCCCAGCGCCAAAAATTAAAATCCGGGGTAAAAAAAGCCAGAAAATCCATTATTGTGGCATACATCTTTACTGTCTTAATTTTAGGATTGGCCGTATGGGGAGGAATCAATGAGATAACGGGTTATGGCATTAACGGCAACTGGCCTCAAACACCTACGTCAGTAGTATGCTTTATAGGTTTATGGATAATCGTCACGGTGTATATTCTCACTCTTTGGATGAAAAAGGTAAAATAAGTGTTGGCATACTCTTAGCATATAGCCGCCCCGGACTTTGCGGCCGGGGCCGTTATATCATATTTTAAAGAGGGGCCATGGAAGTTTAGCCCATATGTTGAGCGCTATACTCATAAGAGCATGCCTAAACCCCATCACTTTGGCTAAAGAACGGGAAATTTACTATATAGAACGCCCTGAAAAGCCCTTTAGGCAGCCAACACTTATTGAAAAAGGGGGGCAGTATATCGCAAAGCCTACTTTTCAAAAACAACAGAAATTTACGCATATATCACCAAAAAAAGGAATGGGAAAAATTGTAAGTCCGCCCGAACAATTGGATATTTAGAGATGGAAAATAAACGCAATAGTGTTTATACAAATGTTGTGTGCAAGCTAAGAATATGAGAAAAAATCTGCTATTATTAATTGTTTTGACTAAGATGTTAACGTCCTGTGGACAAGAACATAAACCTACAACAAGATTAGATCAAAAGGAATTTGTAATGTCCAATATTCCAGATACTACCGTAGTTAAAAAGAGCGTAAATATATCTAACGACAAATTCATTGATACCAAATACGTCTACGCTGATTCTGATGGAAATGAGGTTACAGTAGTGAATAGTTTACCAAAGGGTGGATTAAGATACTCAGCCCCAAGTGGTATAGAATATGTTTATGCGGTATTTTGGACACGGATTACGAATGAAACAGATAGTCCACTTGAATTGACAATGGATTTCTCGGAAGAATCATATCAGCTTCCTTCTTCACCTGACAGATTATTTAAACTGTTTATTCCTACCGACACAATGACAACTGATAAAGAGACCTTATTTAATTATGGTCTTGATTTGAAAAAATATCTAGATAATCAATATCACAAGCAGACTGATTTCAAGAGAACTATTACCCCAAAAGGCGTTAATGGCTTTTATGTTATTATACTATTTAACAAAGGGGTTGACGGTACGATACGGACAGGCCTTAGTTTAAAAGGACAGAAAATATTATATCGCGTTAACGACAAAGAAATAGAATGTGGCTACATAAATCTGAAACAGCTGAAATAAGAAAGCCAGCACACAACAACACATATAGCTTATGGCGGGTGAATGGCTGCCAGCAAGGTCTGTACTCTGTAGCCCGCTTTGGTTTCGGGGCACAGAAAAGTACTTTGAAACCGCCACAAGCCATATGCAAACCGTTGTGCATCACTCTATGAAAAATGAGCCGTAGATGAATTATCAAACATTTAAACCACATAATGATTTAAGGTCCATAGTCAAATTTTATTGGACTTTGGAAGTGCTTTTTGACCCAAAAAATCAAAAACAAAAAATCGTACCTGATGGATGTATAGAAATGACTTTCAACTTTGGAGATAAGATAAAAAGATACACTTCGGAAACAAACTTTATCCTTCATCCCAATGCAATGGTAATGGGGCAGAGAACCAAATCATTTAACATCTTACCCGTTGGTAATGTTAACACTTTCGCAATCTGTTTCTATCCTATTGGATTTGCAAACCTTGTGGAAATACCTCTTGAAAATTTGGTTGATAAGGAAACTCCTATTTCGGGGCTTTTCGAACAAGCAGAAGCCTATGAATTAGAGCAACAAATGGTTCAAGCTATTGACACTCAAGAAAGAATAGATATTATTGAAACCTTTCTTCTGAAAAAACTAAATAAAAAAAATACGATTAGTCATATCGTTAAATCAACCGTTGATACTCTTCTCAAAACAAATGGAACGACTCCCATAAATGTTCTTTTGAAAGATGACATTTCAAAAAGGAGACAGCTTGAAAGGCATTTTAAAAAACAAATTGGCATTAGTCCAAAGCAGTTAAGTAAAGCCATTCGACTGCAAGCAACTTTAAATTTGTTGCTCAACAAAAAATCAGAAACATTGACAGCCATTGCTTACGAGAGTGAGTATTTCGACCAAAATCACTTCATTAAAGATTTTAAAGACTTTGTCGGGGTTACTCCAAAGGAGTTTGTAAACAATGAGCATATGTCTCTATCTGCACTCTTCTACAAAGAAATTTTGTAGTGTCGCATTTCTACTATTTTGACGTATTGATACCCTGTAATTTTGTACTTGAATTAAAAGTAGCACATCAATGACAGTCAAAGGAATAATTTTAGCTTCAATGGTTTCTATAATGTGTTTTGTTTCGTGCAACAATTCAGACAAGACAAATTCTGAACCCGCCACAAAAGACACTTTAACAAATTCAAAGGAAAAAGATATGAAGAGTTACATTTCAATGTTTGAAATTCCAGCAACGGATATCTCACGAGCAATTAATTTTTATCAGGCATTGTTAGCCATCAAAATAGAAAAAATGGATGTTGAAGGAATGCAAATGGGAATATTGCCTTATGAAGGACAAATGGTACCAGGTGTGATAATTCAAGCAGAGGGATACAAACCATCTGCGGACGGAGTAACAATGTACTTAAACGCAGGGGAAGATCTCCAATTAGTCCTTGACAGAGTAGAGAAAAATGGCGGACAAATCATAGCACCTAAAACAGCCCACGCAGACGAAAGTGGGTACTTTGCTATTTTCCTTGACTCGGAAGGAAACAAGATGGCTCTTAACTCCCCAAACTAACGCAGAAAAAGCGAAAAAGAGCGAACGTACAATATTGTATAAAAGCAATAGCGGTTTGGGTGCAAGCTCAAACCGCTATTGCTTTTAATTAAGCATCTTATCCGAATAGCAGTACTGTTTAATGCGCTACTGTTTTTATGCGAGAATGTTATAGTGTATATTGAACAAAACCATCGAAATTTGAACTAAAAAGAATAAAAATGAAGACAATTAATAGAATAATGACGAATATTTGTTCGGACAATTTAGCCGAAAGTCGGGATTTTTACACCAAACTGTTCGACTTCAATGTGGATTATGATAGTGATTGGTTCGTTCATCTAATCTCAAAGGACAAAAAATTAGAATTGGGAATAATCAACCGAACAAATGAAATCGTACCGAAAAAATTCCAAAATGACCCGCAAGGGTTTTATATCACTTTCGTAGTTGACAACGCAGACGAAATTTTTAAAATAGCGAAATCGGAGAAATTTGAAATCTTAAGCGAACCAACCGATACTTTTTACGGACAAAGACGATTTTTACTTAAAGACCCAAATGGAACTTTAGTGGATATTTCCTCACCGATTAAGGATTTCGAATTTTGAGATGGACTGTGAATTTAAACAAATGAAAAAAATAAAAACGCACTACAACAATGGCTATAAGTAATTGCTTGTTCTTGCCTACTTCTGAAAATCCTAGCGGATTTTCAATTTTGTGTGCGCTTACTAAATTAACCGCTAACCAACCCAGGCAACTGCTCATAGCCTTTCCCGTTAACAATAAGACAAAACACAAAAAATGGAAAAACCAGAGGCTGAAAAAAATCCGGAATTTTTAGAATATGTTTTAAAGCTAAATGGAGATATTGACCTCACAGATGCGTTTAAACTAAGTTTGAAAACAATCAATGATATTGATATAGCTCAATTAAAGAGAATTGGTTTCAGAACTTATGAAAAAGATAAATGGACAATTCATAAAATACTACAGCATCTCATAGATTGGGAAAGAATTTGGTGTTATAGAGCGATCCTTTTTGCCCGTGGAGAAGGAACGATCCCGGATGGACATGATCAAGAAATAATGGGTGAAAATTCGAATGCCAATGAACTGTCAATTGAACAATTGATAAATGAGCTCCGAACTGTACGCCAATCAACAATCATGATGTTTGAATCTTTCAACAAAAAAATTCTTGAAACAAATTGCGTTTTTTTTGAATATGAAATGCCTCTTTACACAATTGGATTGACCATAACTGCACATCAAATCCATCATTTCAACATCATAAAAGAAAGATATTTCCCATTAGACAAATAAAGAATGAATTAACTATTACAATAAAAGCCTGTTGCTAAAGACCGTGCCTAACCGAAAACTTTTGAATATCTACCTGTAATACGGTTGTACTAGACCGTTAGCTCTCATTCCCCAGATAAGACACTCCACAATTGATTTAGGAAAAGATATTGCTTCTTCCACAGTTTTTAATTTCCCTTGCTAACGAATGGATATTATCTTCATCGTGGACTCTATGAAAGAGCCTTTTTTAAATGGTATCTCTCTTGGATTTGACAAGTCCCGATGTGCAAACCGGGGCAGTTGATCAATTTCAATGGCGGCCATGCTGAGAAGTGGCCGGTTTACAAAAAATATGAATCGGAAGAAAACAGATCGCAAGGATAAGAAAGGAAATTACTAAATTTGGTTTAGACCCTAATGAACTTGG
This sequence comes from Rapidithrix thailandica, assembly GCF_039710355.1. Lineage (NCBI taxonomy): Bacteria > Pseudomonadati > Bacteroidota > Cytophagia > Cytophagales > Flammeovirgaceae > Rapidithrix > Rapidithrix thailandica. The sequence goes on from NZ_JBDKWZ010000004.1 coordinate 484,205, forward strand.
CATCTTCTCACAAGAGAGATACCGAGAAAAATAAAAAAAGAGAATGGATTGATAGCCAATCGGCTAATTAACGCTAACCGGAAGAACAAAAAGAACCCGAAAGAAAAAATGAGAAATAGGTTAACCTTTATACTTCTAATATTTCTGAGTTTATTTTCTTGCCAAACCAAAAAAGGGGATTATGTGTGTACACCTTGTGATCTAAAATGTGATGATTTAACTTTTTCTGAGGCGGGAATCTGTCCACACTGCAAAATGGCCTTGGTAAAAAAAAGTGAACTCAACAAGGAAAAAGAACTAATATTAAATCAAATTGAGATAAAGGAGGGTTCAGGTATATTTTTGGTTGAAGGAGGGATTGGAAATGAGGATAAAAGAATAAAGGTGTTTTACCATAAACCAAAAAATTTTAGTCCCACATCCGGAATTTTGATTGTTGTTCCTGGAGCTGGCCGAAATGGCGATAGTTATAGAGACGCGTGGATTGATGAATCAGAAGCGTATAACCTCCTTATCTTGTCCCCAATGTACCCTGAGAGTACGTACGGATTTGAAGATTATCATTTAGGCGGTTTGATAACTGATACAAATTTCAAAAACAGTGTAGAATATATTGAGAATACGAATATCGCAACCCTTGATGAAACCAAGTTTGATTTTAACATCAACTCAAATTCGAACGAATGGATTTTCAATGATTTCGATAGAATATTCGATTTGACCATAGAGGCCCTGAATTCAAAACAGACTTCATATGACATGTTTGGGCACTCGGCTGGCGGACATATTTTACACAGGCTTGCCTTATTTCAAAAAAAATCAAAAGCAGCCAGGATATTGGCTTCCAATCCAAGTTTTTATACCTTACCGGATTTTGAAGTTCCTTTTCCCTTTGGCTGTAAGAATGCACCAATCACTCAGGAAGCATTAAAATATGCCTTTGAAAAAGAGTTGGTCGTTTTTTTGGGTGAGATGGATAATGAAAATGAAACGGGAGGTACATTTCTACGTTCCACAACTGCGGACAAACAAGGACTTCATCGATTCGAAAGAGGGAAATTCTTTTACAGCGAATCCAAAACCATAGCTGAAGCGTTGAAACTGGAATTCCATTGGGATTTGGTCATTGTACAAAATGTGGGGCACAATCACCAGAGAATGGGAGCTGCTGCTGCCAACTATTTGTATGGCGAAAGGGAAAAATAAGAGCATGTCTAAATTTCATCCTTTGGGATCAAAAGCTCCCATTTCAGGAACCTCAGCGCAGTATTTTGAGAACCCTAAACTGAGAGTTTTTACCCCCCTCCGCAACGAATTTTAAACATACTCTTAGTATTTTATTTGAACCATCATTTTCAATATTCGCCATTGCTTAAACTTCAGTTGCGTTTAGCTTGTCGAAACCATATTCAATTGAAGCAAAAGTAGACTCTGTTGCATACCCTTGTCCCAAAAACCTTTTCATTCCAAGATCATAAAAGTCTTTGTGATTATGCTTTTCCTTTTTGCGACCAAATGTCAGTATTGATAAGCTATCTACCGAGTTTTACTTTGTGTGGTTGTAACAACTTGCTTTCGTACCTTCTTCTTTTTTATAAACCTGAAAAGCTCCAGAAAACCGGAGCTTTTTGATTCGAACAAATCGGTATTAATGACTTTTTTCGTTATGTTCTTCCAACATTTGCTTATGATCCTTTATCATTGCCTCATGTTCTTCTTTCATTTTTTCATGGTTATTTTTTGTCGTTAGACCTATTTAAAATTATGTTTTTTTTTTCGTACACCGCCAACGATTACATAACAACTGTGCTGGTTAAACAGCAGCCAACGTATCCGAAGGACACGATGGCGTTAAGTTGCGAAAAACCTTGGCAGGTGGAGGGAGTGTAGAAATTAAACGCAAACATATTTGGTGGAAAATTGAAGATAGATTAATGGCACATAGCTAAAGTGCCCTCTTGTCGACAATTTATAAGTAAAGGGTTTATGTGTAAAAAAATGATTTTTAAGTGTGTATGCCTAATTTTGAGACAAGGATAATGAGTAATAGAACAAAGAAATACATCGTATTGGGTACTTTTATTGTAGGAGTGGGTGGATATTTTATATTCAAGTTATGGGCGGCAAACTTTTTACCACAGAAGTATACAATTGGAACTATAGTTAGTGTGTATGCTCCAGCAAAAGGTGGCAGAAGAGCAGATTATATCTTTTACATTCATGGTGAAGAACATTTTGGAAGTTATGCTATTGGAAGTATAGGAGATACTCCCCACAAGAAGAATGACCGGTATTTTGTACGATATCCTGAGGGGTATCCTTTTGAAAGCATAATGCTTTTTGATAAACCGGTTCCAACTCATATCAAAGTAGCTCCTCCGGAAGGCTGGAAAAAACTTCCGGAATAGTCTGTTTCAACGTGAGTCTCCTTTCCATACGTTTCGGACTACGCGCCCCCGGTACAACGGTAAGAAAAACAAGTGAAGTTTGGACTGAGTTGATTACGTTAATCTATTAATTTTTTTGACCCTTGGTAGATTCAAGAAATTAAGAAACTTTTGGATGCTGAGTTGTTGAAAAGTGTTGGGTTCCTTCTAAATGAACAGAGATCAACCAATATATAGATGATTATACTTTGTGAATGGGAATACAAGGATATGTGAGTTTAAGATTAGAACTATTAACCCAAAGAACGTTATTATTCTTTATCCAAAAATTCCCATGAAAAATTTTCTATAATAACTCTCATTACTTTTTTGACATGTAATTATAGAAGAATAAGAAATGAAATTAGAAACGATATTTGAAATAGTAAGAACCTTGAATGGTTCAATTAAGGCTTTGTTTTATCATAACCTGTCTATAAACTTAACGATAGCTCAACGTGTAGTTTGGTCAGATGATACTATCACTAATGAGGATAAAATTAGTCGTATGAAGTGGATTAATGAAATCCAACATAGTGTATTGAATATTTACTTAGATATCCACAATGGTCGTATTATAGACGATAAAGAGTCTTTGTGGCATGACATTAAGTTATATGTTAAAGAGGATAAAAACATAATAGAAATTGTGGGTTATGCAATTGAATTAAGTTATGAAAAGATAAATCGTCTTCCCGGTTCTATGTAGTTGTAGTCTCACAATACACAAGTTTTGTTATAAACTTCCAGATTTTTATTGGGCAAACCCAACTATTTTATAGAATTGTTGGGCTTTGTTTTGTACAATTATCAAATATCCAGCAGAACGATCCGGAGCAGTAAAATACGGTAGAAAAACTTTCTCGGCTAAAAAATACAATAAAGGAAATAACTACCCTACCATCTAAAGAAGCAAAAACTTGGTTAGTAAAAGAAGAAATAAAAATCAAGGTGCGTTATGAGAATTATCTGTTTCATAATCTTGCTATTAATTCTTGTTTCATGTTTGATTAAAATAAAATGACAATCCGTATTCTTGCCAGTAGCTCAGGTAAGGGTGCAAGCGACTAGTATTCTATCAAAGATATTGTTTTCAAAATATCTTCTGTTGAGTTTGTAGCAGAACTCGTCCAAGTAGTTCTGTAAGTATTCCGTCCGGGTCTGTTGATATATCCCTTGT
>NZ_JBDKWZ010000040.1:0-3708 GCF_039710355.1 Rapidithrix thailandica
TATTGTTATGGTAGGCAGCTCTACAGTAACTATCACAGAATTTCTTGTCCTGTCTGCCTTTCAGCGTCTTACCACATTGTAAGCAGGTTTCCATTCGATTATAATGATGATCTTACACTTGTATACGTATATTATACATTACGAATCTTTCCAAACAGTATCATTGTAGTCTGAAAGGAGCCTTATACTAGTCAGGAATGGTAAAGGAGGGAAGGACAGGACTACCCTACTATCAAAAAAAATGTTGACATTACTCAGAGAATACTATCGAATTTATCGACCAGAGTATTGGTTATTTGAAAGTCCAAATCGGAAAAACTACAGTGCTAGCAGTATTAGAAAAGTAATGAAAAGAGCTTTAAAGCGTACAAAAATAACCAAGCAAGCCAGTCCTCAAACCTTACGTCATAGTTTTGCTACACACTTGTTAGAAAGGGGCACTGATTTGAGATATATACAAAATCTCATGGGGTATGGATTTTCTAAGACCACAGAACGTTATACTCATATTACTAAAAAAAGTGTAGATGGCATTGTGAGTCCACTGGATAATTTGGATATTTGAGATAAGAGAAATAACGCGCATGTGCGCGTTACACAAATGTTGTGCTTAATTGAAATAAGTAAAAATGAAATATTGGAGAATAAATAGCCTTTGTAAATTTACTTCTCATGAATGGTTGAAGTCCAAAGTTTTGGATGAGATCAAAATGTACTTATGGAAAAGAGAATACCTCTGTCCTGATTTCGATAGACATCAGTCAATTAAATCGCCAGACAAAAGAACATACAGAATTAGAAAAGTTTGGAATGCAGAAGGAAATATATTTAGTGTCTTCGTTGAAAACGAATCAAATTGGGAATCTTCACACGGTGTATCTGAACCACAAATAATTACACTAATTCAAGACTTTTTCAAAGTCAATAATGGTCAATGGTATTATCTAGAAACTCTAACCGAAAATGAAGACTCTAAAATCAGCAAATCTGTCCGCCAAATTGAACCTATACAAATTAAGGACTTTCTTGATACATTTAGTAGCGAATTAGTTCCTCCAAAACCACAAATAATTGAAATTGGTAAATATGAATATCAAGAAACTGATATGTATTATGGACTTAAAACTCAATTTAAAACAATTCTTGACTTCTGGATATCATGCCTATATTGGGTCAATTGTGGAGAGCTTGAGGGTGAGGGTTTAACTTATTTGTCATACTTTAATTCATATGATTTAGCAAGTGGTAGCTGTATTCCAATGAACCTTAATGAGATTGACGAAATAATCAAGGAAATAAAGTCAAAAACAAATACTTTAAATAATCCTGTAAGTGTATATTTAATGAGAAAAGATTGGAATGATAAAGTGTATGTATTAGAATACGAGGATCGATTTGTAATGCATAATTGGCATACTGCTGAATAATTAAAACTAAGCACAACACTATGTAAAAATGCATTGAAACGCATTTTACATTAACCGTTGTGCATAATAGAACGATATATGAATAAACTATCAATAAAGCTTAATCAAAAATACAAGTCATTTAACTCTGGATTTCAATATGAATTCGAAGGAAATTTAATCCTTTTATCAGGTGTCAATGGTGCGGGTAAATCACAAATACTTAGTATCATTTATGGTCAGGAAGCCAAAAATCAAAATAGTCAAATAGGCTCTGAAATAATGCTTAATGGCAATAAATTATCCACCAATGATATAGAATTTAGATCCTTTAGGGAAAACATTAGCATTCCTGAGATTACTGCGTCAAATTCCCAAGCTCTTACAAGCTCTGGAAATCAAGCATGGCAGAAATATCAACAAAACTTGCTAAATCCCTTAGATAGAGGAAATCTTCAATTTTATGATTCATGTGTGAAAGCCAAAAATATTCTACTTGAAAAATACTCTGAGGAAGAGTTTAGGCAAAAATCTATAAGTTCAGAAGACTTCAAGGACCTCTTATTTGAGGCAGATTTTGTTTGGAAACAAACCGATATGTTCACAAATTCAGTTGGTGAAATATTTTTCAATCATGCCTTAAAGGTTAGTGAGAAGATGAAAGATGTTGGAAGAGATAATTTTGACCCTTCCATGCTTGATACTGCACCTTGGGTTGAACTGAATAACCTTTTCGAAGAATTAAACCTGGAATATAAGTTCAAGGACAATTATTTCATTAAGGGTGTTGAAATAAATGAACAACCCCAATTATTTTATAAGAAAGAAGATGGCAGCATTGAGGAAGATCAATCTCGAAAATTAGCTGATTTATCAGATGGGGAAAAGACTATTATTTCTCTATGTTTCGCTTCTTTGAGTGGAAATGATTCTTCAATAAAAAAACTACTCCTTCTTGACGAAATTGATGCAGTATTGAATCCATCTCTTATTCAAACCTTCTTCCAAGTAATAGAAAGATATTTTGTTTCAAAAAATGTTACTGTTGTTATGTCAACTCATTCCCCAGCTTCTATTGCGTTATCACCCTCTTCTACTTCGTATTATGAGGTTTTTAAAAGAAATGAAACTATTCATCGTGTGTTGGAGGTAAACAGAGAAGAATATTCAGAATTACAGATTGCGAATCGAGAGTTTTACGAAAAAATCTCAGATCAAAAAAGTAGAATAGAGTTTCTCGAAGGTAAAATTGAATCAGGAAATGATATCCTAATCATTACGGAAGGTAAAACTGATTGGAAGTATATGTTATCAGCACTTAGGTATTTTCACGCAAAAGGTGAATTTAGTGAGATTCAAGAATCTTATTTTTATAGATTTGGCTCTGCTGCTGATGTAGAATCTTCAATTTGTGATACAGAAATTGTTAATGAATTATCTGATGCTAAGTTGCGTAATTATCTAAACGGACTTGTAGAATCAAGAAAGATTGACAGTTCTGAAGTTTCACAGATAAGAATCGGGATTTTTGACTCGGACAATAAAAATGTTAAAATCGTCAACAATCATTCTTTAGGTGTTTATTCATTTAAAATATCGCCAGAAAATATCTCGACTGAATTTTTGTTTTCAGATGACGAGATTAAAACTATCGTCACGGATAAAAGACTATACATCGGAACCGAATTTGATGGTCAAAGTAAGATTAATTTGACCAGTTCCGAACTGAGTTTAGGTGGTGAATCTCAAAACACGAATAAAGCCGGGAAAAGAGTAATAATTGATTCAGGAGTTTATAATCGGTCAATTGAAAATGTTGCACTTTCAAAAGAATCTTTTGCCCAAAACATTTTCCAGGAAACTATTACCGTTTCAGAAAATAGTTGGGAAAATTTTAGACATATTTTCAATAATATTCTATCATTTATTCCAGCACAGGAAGAAGACTTGGAAGGTGGAACTGAAGAAGGAGTGGAGCAAGTTACAACATAAGAACTATGCACAACAAAACCTAAACTGCATTAAAACGCAGTTTAGCCAAACCGTTAGTAGTAATTAAAATCCTATAGATTGATTTCTGAAAACTTAAAAGCAACTATTGAGGAAAAACTCAGAAACTATTATTTACCATTTGCCAAGGTTTTTGGAGTATCATTTGGTTTTTTAGTCATAGTGACAGTTTTGACATCGGAAGATAGGAATATTGTTAGAGGCGTAATAGCCTGGATTTCAGCAGTATTTTGCTTGACGGTTTTTGTCGGTGGGATATATCATTTTTGGGACGATGTATTGAGATCTAAAA
>NZ_JBDKWZ010000041.1:0-1219 GCF_039710355.1 Rapidithrix thailandica
AAAAACCAAATGATACTCCAAAAACCTTGGCAAATGGTAAATAATAGTTTCTGAGTTTTTCCTCAATAGTTGCTTTTAAGTTTTCAGAAATCAATCTATAGGATTTTAATTACTACTAACGGTCTCTGCTAAGAAACGTAGGGCTTTCGAAGCGATTCACTGTCCACCGAAACCGAAGTTTGGTAAGTGATGAAATCGTTCGGAAAGCCTTATCTGCCCTATGTTTTCTTAGCCATTGTTAGGCATTGTTATTCTTCGCTTCCCCCTTCATTCGAAGTATATGATTTTAAGATGTAATCATTTTGTGTTTTTGACAATTTATCTCTCTGCTCCAGACTTTCTAATGCAGCTAATATTTCAGATTCTTTGTATTCTTTTTCTTTTTGTGTTGACAAAATAATATTAACCAACTTGTCCCGCGATTCTTTCTTGTTTTTCTGAAGAATCGAAAAAATTATCTCTTCTAAGTATTCTTTCCTGTCTAGGCTTGAGTCACCAGATGAGGGAACATTGTAGAATCTATTCTGCATAGCTTCCACATTACTTTTCATTAATCCAAAAGTATCTGTATATAATTTATCAAAGAGGTTTTCAATTTTCTTTGTATTTCCATCAATAGCTTGTGCAACTTTTTGAATGTCCTTATTCGAATTATCACTCCATTTATAAAAAACAATTGAAAGTATTATAGCAAGAATGGCCAAAATTATTGATGTCAATGAAGCTATAAAAGCTACGATATCCATAGTGTTCATTATTTCTTCTCCATTCATCACTTAAAATTTTTATGTAACCAATCAAGACCACGCTTAGTAAATCCTTTGCTCCACCAACTATTACCAACTGAAAAAACAATTATTTTATCATCATCATCGATGAATTCGGATAAGTGCTTTAATATTTCAGATGCTTTTTTGTCAGACTTTATGAACCAAGTTGAGTCTAAATGATGCCACCAATATCCATAACTCTTGATAGCTTCATGCAACCCATCATAATCCTGGTCAGGTCCGATTAGATCATAACTTATGCAGTAAGTATTTTTCATTTTAATATTTTATTTGTCTTCTTCTCTGTGTTTTATTTTTAATAATGCCTAACGCCTAGATAAAATACGTGCTGGCCTAAAAGCCAGTAATCGTGTCCACCGGACACGAAAACCGTAAGTTACCAAATGCCTTCCAGTCCCACTATGCCCAGCATGGGTTTTATTTTTTGT
>NZ_JBDKWZ010000042.1:0-1003 GCF_039710355.1 Rapidithrix thailandica
CTTCTGCCATGCTTTTTGATGGTGATTTGTTTGATGTTTTCATGTAGGTAAATCCCTATATTATACGACCAGATAAAGGCAATCACCAACACCCTGATAAGTGTATTTAACCGCTGATCATCATTAACATGGGTGGCTTCCAGATTAAACCCAGCAGATTTAAAGGCCCTAAACATAGTCTCTATTTGCCAGCGGTTTTTGTAAAGCCCCATGCTTAAATGATCCTGTTTATAGGATACTAAAATCAAATAATCAATTTTGCCATCCCGATTAAGATACTTGAGCCCGGAGAAATACACCAGCGTATCATTGAGATAAACTATCCTGGGGTGGAAATACACCTGGTTTAAAGGTTGCGCCAATAACAGCCAATGGGCTTTTACAGTCTTTCCATCAGTAAAAGTAAGGTGCATATTATTGCGTACCCTAATGATAAAACGAACCTGGTGGCCAGTTAAGAATGCCAACCAATCCTGGCCAATGAACTCCCGGTCAGCCGTCAAATATTCAATTTTATCTTTTCCAAAACAGTCCATAAAACGGTTTAATAATACTATGCGTTCTTCTTGGGAGGAATTGCCCCGTTTATCGCCTAAAACACACCAAAAGATGGGTAGGCCCACACCTTTGTAGATCACTGAGAGGAATAAAAGGTTAATATTAAGTTGGCCCAGCCTCCAATTCGTGCGGTCCATACTCAGCGCATATTTTCCTTTGATGGGTAACATTTTAATGATTAATTGACAATATAAATGATCGCTAAACGCAAATTGCCTGAAAAAACGTTGGATTCGCCTAAGTTTGGAGGAGAGCTGGACGCCATTATGATAACCTGTGGCCAATCGCTTGAAATTGACGCTACGTACTTGCAATAAGGAGACCACCAGGTAGCTTAGCAAAGTCATACGAGCTTTATTTCCTTTTAATTCTTCCTGTAAAATTTCCACTAATGTTTTATCTTTATACTGGCTTGCCATCTTTATTATTTTTAGGTGTGGTAACT